>DATJMP010000049.1:0-10317 GCA_035508655.1 Bryobacteraceae bacterium | reverse complement strand
CGTTGCGCCATCCTTCTGGATCAAGGCTGGCCGGGGCCGGTCCCTCGTACATCAAGTCACCATAGGTCGAGACTTCGCCGGCTGCCCTGGACTCCCTCAGCGTACCGGCCACTGACTCCCCATCCGTGATATTCATCATGCCGTCATAAGCCTCTGTGTTAATGCTAATCAAACCGACCGTTGAATTACTCAGGCGGTGTCACCCACGAATTGTCTGTTGGCGGGCTCGCATAGGCTACTGTGAGTTTGGGAACGGCATGTGGGTTACTGCAAACTGCCACCGCCGCGGGCGAGGCATCACGAGTCCGCTTCTCCGCTCCCTTCTGCTTCCCCTTCCTGATTCCGCGCCCGCTTCCGCGCCTCCACCCAGCTCGGAAACACCTCCGGATTTTCCAGCCAGACAAGCATCCACTGCGCCATCTCTTCCTTCGCCGTCCGCTTGTCCGCCGACGTGTGCGGGTTCCGCGCCAGGAATTTCGCCCGGTCCTTCGCCGCGATCACCTGCCGCCGCGCGTAGCGCGCCCGCTCGCGGTTCCCCGCTGCATTGGCCTCCGCATAGACCGTCAACAATTCCCGCAGCGATTCCTCTAACTCCTCGAAGCTGTGCTGCCGTACCCCCGCGAATGGCTGCTCAAACGGCAGCCCTGTGGCGCGCAGCAGTTCTCGGAGGTAGCTTTCCGAAACCGGCGCCAATCGCTCCAGCAGATCCCGCCAGACCCTTTCGCCGATCGCCGCCGGACGCTCCGTCTCCAGGTACTCGCGCAACTGCTGCTTGAACGGCCGTTCACTGCGCGCCATGGCGGTATCTCGCCACCGCGGCCTCGTGCGCCGCCAGCGTCGTGGAAAACTGGTGCCCGCCCGAGCCATCCGGCCGCAGCACGAAATAAAGCACCTCGCTGTCGGCCGGGTGCAGCGCAGCTTCGATCGATGCCGTCCCCGGATTCGCGATCGGCCCCGGCGGCAATCCCGCATGACGATAGGTGTTATAAGCATCGTCGCTGTCCAGATCCGACCGGTAGATCGCGCCGCGATACCGTCCGGCCAGAAGCGCGGCGTAGACGGTGGTCGGATCGCAATCCAGCTTCATTCCCCGCTCGAGCCGATTCACAAACACGGCCGCCACCTCCGGCCGCTCGCCCGGCAGCTTGGCCTCCCTCTCGATCAGCGACGCCAGCGTGATGGTGTGGTGGACGTTCGCCCCGGCATTGAGGCCCTTCCACACCTCCCGGAACTTGCCCGTCATGATGCGGCACAGCCCTTCCGGCGTGGTATGCCGGCTCAGCCGGTAGGTGCTCGGAAACAGGTACCCTTCTAAGTTCGGCGCCACCGGATCCAGGTCGCGAATCAGAGCCGGATTGCGGGCCGCCGCCAGAAAGCGCGCAGCCGAAAACAGCCCGAGCTGTTCCACCGCTGCCCCGATTTCGAACATGTTCCTGCCTTCCGGCACCACCAGCTCGTAATAGAACACGTCGCCGCGCGCGATCCGGTCGTACACCTCCACCGGTGAAGCGGGCCGCGCGAACCGGTACTCCCCCGCCTGCAGCACGCGTCCGTGCGCAATCGCCCGCGCCGCCAGAAAATCCCACCGGCTCCGCACCACCCCCGCCTCCGCAAGCAGCGCCGCGATTCCTTCCGTGGAAGTACCGCGCGGGATATCCACGAACGTCTGTGGTCCCTCAAAACCGCGATAAGGCGCGAATGCGCGATAGAAGACAAAGCCGCCCGCGGCCACCAGCAGCGCAAGCAGCACCAGCATGGGGCGAAGCCGTCTCATAGGGAATCCAGGTAACTCTGTAGCAGGATCACCGCCGACAGCCGGTCCACCGCCGCCGCGCGTTTTTCGATACTGATGCCGCTCGCCCGCAGCACCCGCTCCGCCTCCCGCGAGGTCAGCCGTTCATCCCACAGCTTCACCGGCACGCCCAACCGGCCCTCGATCTGCGCCGCGAAATCCCGCACCCACGCCGATTGCCGACCCTCGGCCCCGCCCATGTTCATTGGATTCCCCATCAACACGAGCTCTACACCGCGCTCCCGGATCAATTCTTCCAGCGCGGCCAGGTCAGCGCGCTGATTCGTACGCAGCAGGTTGGGAAGCCCTTGCGCGGTCAACCCGAGCGGATCGCTGACTGCCAGTCCGATTCGCTTTTTGCCGAGATCCAGGGCGAGGATGCGGGGGCGCAGAGGGATCAATTTCAACTTTATTATATCCGCCACGGGGCCCCCGGCAGGCCGGGTTTTGGTCTGCCGGGGTGGGGCCGTGCTACAGTCTTGGCAAAGGGTCTTTTTGCGCCATGGCGCTCCCGTCGCAGCCGCAAAACCGCACCGCCGCTGAACCCGCGCGCGAGGCGCGGCACCTCGCCGTGCCGGTCATCGCCCTCGGCGTAATCATCGCCATCCTCTATTTCGGCCGTGTGGTCTTCATCACCTCGCTGATCGCCATGGTGATCGCATTCATCCTGGAGCCCTTCGTCGCGCTGCTGATGCGTATTCGCTTCCCCCGCAGCCTGGCCAGCTTCGTCGTCTGCACCATCGCCCTCCTCTTTCTCTACGTCATCGGCATGGGTGCCTATTCCCAGCTTGCGGCCATGTACGCCGACCTGCCCAAATATGGCGAGCGTATCGGCGACGTTGTCGACGGCATCCGCCAGCGGGTCGAAGCTACCGAGCAGGAGACCCTTCGCATGATCGTTCCTGCGCGCCAGCGGGAGGCTGAAATGGAGCGCCTCCGCGCCCAGCAGGCAGCCGAAAAGGCCAGCCGCAACCGGCGCCGGACCACCGCGCAGCCGCCCCAGCCGCCTCCCACCGGCGCCGCCGCCATTCCGGAAGTGCGCATCCACGAGGAAAGCAATCCCATCCGCGATTACATCTTCGCCCGCCTCAGCTCCTTTTACCAGATCCTGCTGATGGCGTCCTTCGTCCCCTTCCTCGTCTACTTCATGCTCAGTTGGCGCGATCACATCAACCGCAGCTTCCTCCAGTTTTTTCACGGCGAGGACCGCCTGGTGGCCGCGCGCAGCCTGGAAGGCATCGCCGAAATGGTGCGCGCCTTCGTCGTCGGCAATTCCCTCCTCGGCTTGATGCTCGCCGTTCTCAGTTCCGCCGCCTTCTGGCTCATCCACCTGCCCTATCCGCTTCTGGTCGGCCCGGTAAGCGGATTCCTCAGTCTGGTACCATACGTCGGCCTTCCCCTGGCCATGGTTCCCCCGTTGTTCGCCGCCTTGGCCGTGAACCTCCTTCCCACCTATATCCTGGCGATGGCAAGCGTCGCTGGCCTGCACCTGGTCGCGCTCAACCTGCTGTATCCCAAAATCGTCGGCTCGCGTGTCCACCTGAACCCGCTGGTCGTGACTTTTTCGCTCATGTTCTGGGGATTTCTCTGGGACGCCCCCGGCCTGCTCCTTGCCATTCCGCTCACCGCCGGCCTCAAGGCCGTCTGCGATAACGTCAGGGGCCTCCGCCCGATCGGCAAATTCCTGGGCGATTGACAAAATCAGAAGACGGAAGTCAGAATTCAGAAACCGGCGCGCGGGCGCGCTTTCCTCATTCTGACTCCTGACTTCTGACTCTTGGCTTCCTGTCTCTGTGAGCTGCCGTACCAGATGTTATCCTCAGTTTTCCATGCCAGCGATTCCCGAATCCGCGACGCGCTTCATGTCGGCCCTGATCGAGCGCGCCCGCAAACTGCGGAAGACCATCGTGTTTCCGGAAGGCAACGATCCGCGCGTCCGCGAAGCCGCCGCGCGCCTCGCCCGTGAAGGGGTGGTCAACCCCGTGCTCCTCGGAAAACCCGGCCCCGGAATGGACGGCGTTGCTTTCGCCGACCCCGCCGCCTCGCCGCATCACGCCAAATACGCATCCCTCTATTACGAGCGCCGCCGCGCCAAGGGCGTCACCCAGGTGGAAGCCGCTGAAATCGCCCGCCGCCCGCTCTACTTCGCCTCTCTCATGGTTGGAGCGCGCGATGCGCACGGCAGCGTCGGCGGCGCCGCCAACACCACCGCCGAAACCGTCCGTGCCGCCCTCCATTGCGTCGGCCCCCATCCCCGCGCCCGCCTGGTTTCGAGTGTCTTTATCATGGCCCTCGCCGATTCCTCGCTCGGCCACAACGGCCTCATGGCCTTCGCCGATTGTGCCGTCGTCATCGACCCCGATCCCACCGGCCTCGCCGATATCGCCATCGCCACCGCCGATACCACCCGCGTCCTTCTCAACACCGAGCCCGCCGTCGCCCTCCTCAGCTTCTCCACCAAGGGCAGCGGCAAGCACCCCGATGTGGACAAGGTCGTCGAAGCGCTGCGCATCGTTCAGGCGCGCGCACCCGAGCTGAACGTGGATGGCGAGCTTCAGGCCGATGCCGCCATTTCCATGGCAGTCGGGAAATTCAAAGCGCCCGGTTCTAAGGTCGCCGGCCGCGCCAATACGCTCGTCTTCCCCAACCTCGCCTCCGCTAACATCGGCTACAAGCTGGTGGAGCGTCTCGGCGGCGCCATGGCGATTGGCCCATTCCTGCAGGGCCTGGCCAAACCGGCGAACGATCTTTCGCGCGGCTGCTCGGCTGACGACATCTTTAATGTGGCGGTCGTGACCGCTTTGCAATCGGAGATTGCCTGACGTATGCTGCCGTTTCGCCTGGTGTATCACGAGGGTTATGACCTCAACCTGGGCGAACACGTCTTCCCGTCCAAGAAATATCGGTGGCTGCGCGATCGGCTCATCCGTACCCGCTTCGCCGAAGCCGACGATTTCGTCACGCCCGTGCCGGCGGGCGATGAGGACATCCTGCGCGTGCATACTCCCGAATGGGTCGGCAAGCTCCGCAGCGGCACCCTCACGTATCACGACATTCTGTTATTGGAGATCCCCTACTCGCGCCGCATGGTGGAGGCTTTCTGGCTGGCCGCCGGAGGCAGCATCCGCGCGGCCCGCCTCGCCCTCGAGGACGGCCTCTGCTTCAACGTAGGCGGTGGCTTCCATCACGCCTTTCCCGATCACGGCGAGGGCTTCTGCGCCATCAACGATGTCGCCGTCGCCATCCGCCGCCTCCAGCACGACGGCCTCATCCGCCGCGCCATGGTGGTGGATTGCGATGTCCACCAGGGCAACGGCACCGCTGCCAGTTTCGCCGGCGACGATTCCGTCTACACCTTCTCCATCCACCAGTTCAACAATTACCCGCAGGAAAAGCCGCCGTCGAACCTCGACATCGATCTCGCCGACGCCACCGGCGACGCCGAATACCTCGACCGCCTTGCCCGGGGCTGCCGGACCGCGCTGGCCGCGTTCACGCCAGACATGCTCTTCTACGTCGCCGGCGCCGATCCCTTCTCCGAAGACCAGCTCGGCGGCCTGTCGCTCACTTTCGATGGTCTGCGCCGCCGCGACCACCTCGTGCTCGCCGCCGCCCGCGCCCGCGGTATCCCCGTCGCCATCGTCCTTGCCGGTGGCTACTCCCAAAGCGTGGAAGACACCATCACCATCCACGCCAACACCGCCGCCGTCGCCAAACTCGTGATGGAGCAAACCCCGAATTCGGCAACACCTTGACGTCTAGCGGCCGCACCGCATGGATGCGGCCCTACGGGACTGCCGCACCAACACGCCTGAACATCGGTCCTAATCCGTGTTCGTCCGCGGCCCTAACTAATGCAATCTCTCTCGTCCCGCCGCCATCCGCGCCGCCATCCGCATCGCCTGTTTCATGCTGCGCGGATCGGCCTTCCCGCGTCCCGCGATGTCGAATGCCGTCCCGTGATCCACGGACGTCCGGATAATCGGAATTCCCAGCGAAATATTGACAGTGCCTTCGAAATCGATCAGCTTCATCGGGATGTGTCCCTGGTCGTGATACATCGCCACTACCAGGTCGTAACCGCCGCGCGCAGCCTGCAGAAAAACCGTGTCCCCCGCATGTGGCCCGCTCGCCTCGATGCCCTCCCGCCGCGCCGCCTCGATCGCGGGCCGGATGAAGCACTCGTCCTCTTCGCCGAACAGCCCGTGCTCGCCCGCGTGCGGATTCAACCCGCACACCGCAATCCGGGCCCGCGCGTATCCCAGCAGCTTCATCGCCTCGTCGCCCAGCTCGATGGTGCGCAGAATCCGCCCTGTATCCAGCTCGCACGCGCGCCGCAGCGGAACGTGCGTTGTCACGTGCACAGTGGCCATCCGCTCACTCGCCAGCAGCATGCGCGATTCCTTCGCGCCGCACAGCCCGGCGATGTATTCGGTGTGACCGGAGAACGTGCGGCCGGAGAGAGTCACCGCTTCCTTATTGAGCGGCGCTGTCACCATGGCCGCCGCCTCGCCGCTCAGGCACATCTCCGTCGCCGTGCGCACGTATTCCACCGCCGCCACACCGCATCGCGCGTCCAGCCGTCCGAAAGCAAAATCGCCAATCTCGCCCAGCACCGGCACATCGCGCACTTCCGCCGCAAGATTCATACCCGTGATGCGCTCGGCCATCTCCAGAACGCGCGCGTCGCCCACCACCGTCCACCGCGCCAGCGTCGCCAGTTGAGGGTCGGCCAAAGCCTGCACGGTCACTTCCGGACCGATTCCGGCCGGGTCTCCCATGCTGATCGCGATTACCGGTTGGGGCATGTAAAATAGTCCGCTACTTCGATTAAAGCATCCTCGCCGCCGAAACCGCCGGACTTCGTCGCCACCGCCATGCCGTCGAAGCCGCCGCCCCGAATCGCTCCGCACGGCACTCCTGGCAGGATCTCGCCATCCAGGTCGATACGCTCCGCCCCCGCCGCGCGGCACACCAGCGATGCCGTATCTCCGCCCGAAAGTGCCAGAGCCGCGGCAGGTGCACCGGCCAGCAGATCCCACAGCTCCGCCGCCCTGAACCGCCCGCGTGGGATCCGCAGCAGCGCGTGCGCCCCGTCTTCCAGCGCAGCCCGGATCTCCACCCGCGTTTCCACCAGCCGCGCCCGTCGTTCGCGCACTAGCGCGGCCTGCTGCGCCAGCGTCGCCGCATGGTCGGACCCGATGCAAAACAGCACCGGCCCTGCCGGCCGGACCATCTTCGCCGCCGTTCCGCTCACCGCCAGCCGCCTCGCCAGCGCCCCCGCCAGCCCCGCCGATCCAACCCACAAAATCCGCCGCCCGGTCGCCGCGCCCGCCGCCGCAATCCGGTCCAAGTCGTCGTCGCAGGCCGCGTCCAGAGCAATCAGCTTCGCTCCCGCCGCCAGCGCCTCCTCGACCCCCTCCACCGCCGCATGCGCGCAGCCTCCCACCCCCTGCGCGCGCAGGTATGCCACGATCTCGACCGGCACAAATTTCCCCACGCCCGCCACTCGCAGCCATCCCGCCTCCACCGTGCGGTTCATCTTCGGAAATGCCGGGCACATCAGCGCCGCCTCGCACCCGAATGCCTCCATCGCCGCAACAATCTCCACTCCCGCCTGCCCGCGCAGCGTGGAATCGATCTTCTTAAATATGGTGTGCGGCCGAAGCGCCGCCGCACATTGCGCCGCCGCGGCGACCTGCCGGTGGATCTCCTGCGGCGCGGCGTCCCGCGTTTCCGTATTGAGCGCGATCACTTCAGCCCCGGCCAGACACGCGTCTGCGGAAAGCGGCACGCTGGTCCGCCGCCCGCGCCGCGCGAAGACCGCCGCCGCGTCACAGGCGCCGGTCAGGTCGTCAGCCAGAATCAGGCAGTCCAGCGCATTCATCGGCTGTTTCGAGAATACCGCCGAGTGCCCCTGCGCCGTAGCGCAAGCCTCCGACTTGCAATGCCGGCGTCCTCGCCGGCATTCCCACTGGTCAGTATGCCGGGTCGAAAAGCCGGCATGTCCGGCCTCCAGGAGGCCGGCGCCACGGCAAGCGGGCGAGCCTCAGCCGGTCGGCGCCGCCGCTTCGCGTGGAGGCCGCGCCAGCGCTTTTGGCAAAGCCCTTCGCCCGATGCCGGCGTAATCGAAACCGGCCGCTGCCGCCTGTTCCGGCCGGAACACGTTGCGCCCGTCCACCAGAATCGGCGTCGCCATCAGGGCGGCCAGCTCCGCCAGGTTCAGATGGCGGAATTCCTCCCACTCCGTCACCAGCACCAGCGCATCCGACCCTTCCGCCAGCTCCCGCGCCGATTCGCAGTACCGGATCTTCAGGTCGGGCCTCTCCCGCCGGCACGCCGGCATGGCGATGGGGTCGTACGCCTTCACCCGCGCCCCCATCTGCTGCAGCCGCTCGATGATCACCAGGCTGGGCGCGTCGCGCAAGTCGTCGGTGTCCGGCTTGAATGCCAGTCCCAGCAGCCCGATGGTCCGCCCCTTCAAAATGTAAATCCGCTCCTGCAGCTTCTGAATCACCAGTTGCTTCTGCGCCGCATTCACTTCGAGCGAGGCCGAAAGCAGCCGGCTCTCATACCCGTACTCGCGAGCCGTCGCCAGCAGCGCGCTGATGTCCTTGCGGAAGCAGCTTCCGCCCCACCCGATCCCTGCATTCAGAAATTTCGAGCCGATGCGCGAATCCTGCCCGATCCCCTGCATCACCTCTGTCGCCTCTGCTCCCACGCGCTCGCAGATATTGGCAATCTCGTTGGCGAAGCCGATCTTCAGCGCCAGGAACGCGTTGGCTGCGTATTTGATCATCTCCGCGCTGGTCAGAGAAGTCGCCAGCAGCGGCACCGGACCGAATCCCGCCGGTCGCGGCACCGAAGGCGGCGGATCGAACCGCTGTTCCACCAGCGGCGCATACAACCGCCGCATCATCTCCATCGTCTGGCCATCCGATGCGCCCACCACGATCCGGTCCGGATACAGCGAATCCGTCACCGCCGATCCTTCCCGTAGAAACTCCGGATTGCTGGCCACGCCGAACGCCACCGTCCCGCCGCCTGCTCGGCCTGATTCGGCGATGCCTTCCCGTACTAGCGTCTCCACCAGGTTGCCGCAGCCCACCGGCACGGTCGATTTGTTCACCACCACGCGGAACCGCGACGAATCCATCGCCGAGCCGATGCCCCGCGCCGCCGCCTCCAGGTAAACCAGATCTGCCTCCCCGTTGGGCTTGGGCGGTGTTCCTACCGCAATGAAAATAATGTCGCTCGCCTGGACCGTCGGTGCCAGGTCGGTGCTGAATTCAATTCCGCCCTTGAGCGGCACCATTTTCAGCATCTGTTCCAGGTGCGGCTCGTAAATCGGCGACACGCCAGCCTGCAGCTTTTCGATCTTGCCCGCGTCGGTGTCTACGCAGGTGACCCGATGCCCCAGCCAGGCCAGGCAAACCCCGGTTACGGTGCCGACGTAACCCGTTCCAATCACGGTGACTCGCATATCGTTGACCTTTAGCGGATCGGGCCCCGCTGCTCGCGCCAGAGACAAAAAATGCTGCTGTACAGCCGGCTGTGATCGAAGCCCACGAGAATAGTCTCAATTTTACAATAGCCCGCGGATTCCTCCTGCTCCCAAGACGGGTCGCAAGGTATTGGAGCTATCCTCAGATTCTCCCCGTTCTTTGCCGCCATTGGAATGGCACCACTGGATTCGCGCTACTGTCCTATAGCTGATGGAACAACTGCGCCGCGTCAAGGAACCGGCCGTTCCGTGAACTAATTGCCCCTCCTGTCCGTAATTCCTTCCGGAAGCTAACCTTTTCACTGGTTCAGAGTAGGTCTATTATGCGATCTCTTCCTGCTGCGCTCGCCAGCGTCTTACAGGACCTTCGTTATGTCTGCCGGACTCTCCGGCGCGATACCGGATTCACCACTTTTGCGATTGTCATCCTCGCCCTCGGCATCGGCGCGAGCGCTACTGTTTTCAACGTGTTGAACGCCCTCCTGGTCCGTCCCCTGCCTTTTCGCGAGCCGCAGCAGCTCATGTGGATTACGAATCACGATTCGAGGGGCCTCTCCGGCCAGACCACACAGGTCGATTACCTGCTCGATCTTCGCCGCCGCAATCAGTCGTTCACCGATCTCGCCGCCTATATGGCCTTTTATGGTGTGGGCGACTATCTTTTCACCGGCCGCGGCGAGCCCGAGCGCATGAGCGGCGTCCCGGTCACGGAGAACTTTTTCCAGACCCTCGGCGTCAAGCCCATGATCGGCCGTCTCTTCACGGCCGAGGAATGCCGGTGGCACGGGCCCAAAGTCGTGCTGCTGGGCTACGGTATCTGGTCCCAGCGCTTCGCCTCCGATCCCTCCATCGTCGGCCGCGCGATCACACTCAACAATGAGCCGTACACAGTGGCCGGCGTCCTGCCATCCTCATTCGATTTCTCCACCGTCTTCGCCCCCGGTAGCCACCTCGATCTCTACCTTCCGTTTCCCCTCAGCCCGGAGACCAACCGCTGGGGCAATACCCTCGCCATTATTGG
>DATJMP010000048.1:0-2408 GCA_035508655.1 Bryobacteraceae bacterium | reverse complement strand
GCGGTGGCGGAGGCGTATTGCGAAGCCGGGAGCCGCTTGATTCTGACGAACACGTTTCGCGCCAACCCGGTGAGCCTCCCGGATGCGGATTTGCGCGCGATCAACCGCGCGGGGGTGGAGATTTCGCGGCTGGCGGCGCGCGGACGGGCGCGGGTGGCGGCCTCGATGGGGCCGAGCGGCAAGTTGCTGGCGGCGGGCGATATTACGGCGGAAGCATTGGCCGAAGCATTCACGGTGCAGGCGCGGTCGCTTGCCGAAGCGGGCCCGGACGCGCTGCTGCTCGAAACGATGAGCGACCCGGAAGAGGCTCGCATTGCGCTGCGGGCGGCGCTGGAGACGGGATTGCCGGTGATCGTCTCGTTCGTGTTCGACGCCGGGCGCAACCACGACCGGACCATGACGGGCGCAACGCCGGAGCGGGTGGCGCAGGCGATGAAGGCTGAAGGCGCGGATGCGGTGGGAGCGAATTGCGGAGCGGGCGTGGATGGATTCGCAGCGATCTGCGGGCGGCTCGCCGCAGCTTCCGGGCTGCCGGTTTGGATCAAGCCTAACGCGGGGATGCCGGCGGTGCAGAATGGCGCGATTGCGTATCCGGGGTCGCCGGAGCAGTTCGCGGCGCGAGTGCCGGAGTGGATCGCGGCCGGCGCGTCGTTCATCGGCGGGTGCTGCGGCTCCTCGCCCGCGTTTATCAAGGCGATGCGCGCATGCGTTTAAAGCTGATCAGCTGCGAGGTGCTGTTGCGCGAGATGTGCGACGCGGTGGCGCGCGCGCCGCACCAGGTGGACGTGGAATTCCTGCCCAAGGGGCTGCACGATTTGGGATCGGGAGAGATGCGGCAGGAACTGCAAACCGTGGTGGACCGGACCGATGCGACGCTCTATTCCGCCATCCTGCTCGGGTATGGGTTGTGCGGCAACGGGCTGAGCGGCGTGCGGGCGCGGGCCATTCCGCTGGTGCTGCCGCGGGTGCACGATTGCATCGCGCTGCTGTTCGGCAGCCGGCAGCGCTACCAGAGGTTTTTCGAGGAAAACCCGGGGACGTATTTCCGGTCGACCGGCTGGCTGGAGCGCGGAACGGGGCTGGTACAACTGGCGCAGCAGCGGACGGGGATCGGCAGCAAGCTGGAGGAGCTGATCGCGAAATACGGCGAAGATAACGGGCGGTACCTCTACGACGAGCTTTACCGGTACGAATCGGCTTACCGGCGGCTGACGTACATCGGGACCGGCCTTGAGCCGGACGGGAGCTTCGAAGAACGGGCGCGGGTGGAGGCGGCGGCCAAGGGATGGGTTTTTTCGTGCGAGCGCGGCGACCTTTCCCTGTTCCACCGGCTGGTGCGCGGGGACTGGGACGGAGCGGATTTCCTGGTGGTGGAACCGGGATCGGAGATCGCGGCGCGTTACGACGAGGATGTGGTGGAGGCGCGGCGGAGCGCGACGGCCTAAGACGGTGACGGCGAAGCAACGAGTGCGGGCGGCCGTGCGGGGCGAGGCGGCGGATCATCTGGCTTGTATGCCGATTACCATGATGTTCGCGGCGGATACCGCGGGCATCCCCTACCGCGAATACGCATCGAACGGCGAGGCCATGGCGCACGCGCAAATCGCGACGGCGGAGCGGTACGGCCTGGATTATGTTTCCAGCATTTCCGACCCGGCACGCGAGGCTTCGGACCTGGGTGCGGCGGTGGAGTGGTTCGACGATCAGCCGCCGGCGATCATCGAGAGCGAAGCGCTGCTGCGGGACAAGGCGAAGCTGATGGAATTGCGGCTGCCCGACCTGGACGCGGCGGGACGGATGCGAGACCGCATCCGCGCGGTCGGCATTCTGGCCGAGGCAGCGGGCGCGGAGCGGATGGTGGAAGGCTGGGTGGAAGGGCCGGCGGCACTGAGCGCGGACCTCCGCGGGCTGAACACGCTGATGCTCGATTTCTACGACGATCCGGAGTTCGTGGACACGCTGACAAATTTCGTGGTCGAGATGGAGATCGGGTTCGCGCGGGCGCAGATCGCGGCCGGGGCGACGGTGGTGGGGATTGGAGACGCCGCGGCATCGCTCATCGGGCCGAAGTTCTACGAGCGCTTCGCGTGGAAGGGCGAGTGCCGGCTGGTGAAGGCGATTCACGAGGCCGGCGCGCTGGCGCGGCTGCACATCTGCGGCAACACGCGGCGGATTCTCGCAGACATGGGGCGGACAGGGGCGGATATCGTGGACTTGGATTTCCTGGCGCCGATTGGCGAGGCGCGCGCGGCGATGGGCGAAGAGCGGGTGCTGCTGGGCAATCTCGACCCGGTGCGTGTGGTGCGGGACGGCACGCCGGAAACGATTGCGGCGGCGCTGGCGGAATGCCACCGGCAGGCCGGGCGGCGGTACATCGCGGGCGCGGGGTGCGAGATTCCGCGCGGGAC
>DATJMP010000047.1:0-6524 GCA_035508655.1 Bryobacteraceae bacterium | reverse complement strand
GAAGGCCGTCGAAGCCCAGAACTTCGAGTCCCGCAAGCACGTCCTCGAGTACGACGACGTCATGAACAAGCAGCGCGAAGCCGTCTACGGCCTCCGCCGCCAGCTCATGGAAGGCGTCGACCAGAAGGAGCTCATCACCGAGGACTACGTCTCCACCATCCTTTCCAACCTCCTCGAGGAATACGTCCCCGAGAAGGCGCACTTCGAGCAGTGGAAGCTCGCCGAGCTCTTCAACGCCGTCTTCGACATCTTCGGCGCCAAGCTCACCAAAGAAATCGGCGCCTCCGACAGCGAAGCCATCGACGCCGAGAATCTCTCCCGTCACGACCTCGGTGACGCCATCTTCGAAAAGCTGCGCGAACGCTACAACGTCAAGGAGCTGATCCTCGGCCCGCCCAACATGCGCTACCACGAGCGCGTCGTCATGCTCTCCGTGCTCGACGGCCTCTGGAAGGATCACCTCCTCAACATGGATCACCTCAAGGAGGGCATCGGCCTCCGCGGCTACGCCCAGGTCGATCCGCTCGTCGAGTACAAGAAGGAATCCTTCACCATGTTCGAGTCCATGATGATGCGCTTCCAGGAGGACACCTGCCGCCATCTCTACCGCATGCAGATCCTCGCTCCCGACGGCACGCCCATCGAGACCACCGAGCAGCTCGCTGCCCTCCAGGCCCGCTTCCAGCAGGCTCCGCCGCAGATGCCGCCGCCCGCGCGAATGCCCGTCCCCTCGCCAACGAACTGGCAGAACCAACAGCCGCAGCAGCAGCCGTCTGCCCCGGTCGTTCCCACCCGCGCTCCGCAGACCACCATCGACGCCCTCGAGCGCGAGTTCGCCCGCAAAAAAGAGCGCGAGCTCGAGGTCGCCCGCCAGGCCGGCGGCTCATCCGCCAACGGCAACGGCTCCGCACCGCGCCGCACCGGACACGACATCGGACGCAACGAGCCCTGCTACTGCGGCTCCGGCAAAAAGTACAAAAAGTGCCACGGCGCCACCACCTGACCGCTGAAAGCGCGACCTCTTTTCACCCTGACGAAGGAAACGAGGCCCGCGAAAGCCCAGACCCAAAATTGAAGTCTTTAGCCCGGGGGCTGCATTTCTCTGCGTGCCCCGCGCCTCTGCGCTAAAAGGGGTTCTCCCTGTGCTCCCGCCTTTCTCGGTGTTCTCTCTGGTACGTCTTGGTCTTTCCCGCCTCTTCTTCTGGCCGGAAGCTTCTGGCGTCGCCTCGCACAGGCTCTTTGCCTATTTCTGACCCGCCAGGTACTTTGCCAGCGGCCCCCAGTAATGTTCCTTCCATCCCGACGCGAGGTGCTCCCCCGTACCGTCAGGAAACCCTCGATGATCGAAGACGATCCTCGTCTCCGCGTTCTGGCTCACCAGCTCGAACCGCACCACCGAATAGTAGCCTGCCTTCCAGCTCGCCGAACGCCAGGCCTGGACGATGCGTTCGTCGGGCACCAGTTCGATCTGCCGTCCAACGACATATCCGCCGAAAAGCCTGAACGCGCTCCCGGCTTCCGTTTTGAGTTCGGTAGGCTCCGCTTTGGCTCCCATCGATTGGATTACTCCGCTCAGAAGCATGACTTGCTGAAATTGCCGGGCGTCCGTCAGCGCCTGGTACACCCGCTGGCGGCTCGCCTGGAAGACCGGCTCCTGGTGAATGGCTTCTGCCGAATGAGTCAAGCCACCGTCATCGGCGGCCGGTAGCTTCACCGAGCCCAACGCCAGCCCCCAAAACGCTGCGCCGGCGCCCGCTATGATCTGCCTCCGCCCGATCGCATGCGCTGCAATCGACGGCTTACTTCGACGATTCATTCTTTTCCTCCTGAAATTCCGCCCTGAAATCGACCGTGCCACAAGCGCCCCGGGTTTCCGCATAAAAACACGGAACCAAAATATGTTCTACATAATATTTTCATAGGAAGCCGCAGCCCTTTCCGGGCATACTCATGCGCACCAGCACCAGGGAGGGGTCTATGCCTTATCCTGCCGGCCATCGGAACCGCGTGCGCAAGGACATCATCGACAGCGCGCGCCGCTTGTTCAATCGCCACGGATTCGAGAGCGTATCTTTGGAACAAATTATGGCCGGCGCCAGGCTCACGCACGGCGCGTTCTATAGTTATTTCAAGAGCAAAAGCGATCTTTACGCCGAGGTCCTGGCGTGCTTCTTCACGGACCCGGAGTGGAAAAACTGCTGGGAAGGCGTGCACGTCGATCTCTCGTCCACGGACGTGGGCCCTCAGGTGGTACGTGCCTATCTTTCCCGCCAGCATTTCGAGGACATTGAGAACTCCTGTCCCATGGTGGCGCTGCCCACCGATGTCGCCCGCTCCGGCCCTGACGCGAGGCGTGCCTTTCAAACGGTCTTCACGGCCATGGTCAGCGTCCTCGAACGCAGCCTGCTCGACAAGTCGAAACCTCGTCGCATGCGGGCCCAGGCCATCGCCGCCATGTGCATCGGCGGCATGGTCGTTGCTCGAACGATGGTCGACCGTGGCCTCGCGGATGAGCTCCGCGGCGCCTGCACCGTTATGGCCCATCAACTGGCGGGCTGGAACCAAAAGCCCCGCTCACGATCGGCCGCCTCATCCGTCTGAACTTTTTCGCCTCTCCCTGCGTACTTCACTCTGACTGGGGCGACATCCGAATTGCGCGAACATAGCCGCGATTCGATCGCGCGAAAGTCGCGATTTGATCGCGCGAAAATAAATAAAGGAGAGCACACGATGAGGATTCCCGCACGCGCCTTTCCCGCCGTTCTGGCGGCTGCACTTCTGCTTGCGTTCACCACGATTCCTGCCCACGCCGACACCGAGCGCGGCCATTTCGACCGCACGCTCAGCGTCACCGGCGCCGTCAACCTCGATGTCCAGACCGGCTCGGGCGAGATCGTCGTCCACCCCGGCGCATCCGGCGCCGTGCAAGTCCACGCCAGGATTTACGCTTCCGGCTGGAACATGTCCGGCGACGTGGATCAGCGCATCCACCAGATCGAATCGAATCCCCCGATCGAGCAGAACGGCAACACGATCCGCATCGGCCACAGTGACGATCGCGACCTCTTCCGCAACATCTCGATCAGCTACGACGTCACGGTTCCCGCGGAAACAAGCCTCCGCGCCGCCTCCGGCTCCGGCGACGAACGCATCAACGGCATCAACGGTCCCGCCGACACCACCAGCGGCTCGGGCAGCCTCCAATTGACGAACATCCGCGCCGAAACGCACGCGCGCTCCGGCTCGGGCGATATCGAGCTTCAGTCCATTCGCGGGAACGCGAAAGCCACCACGGGCAGCGGCTCGATCCACGCCACCGGGATTGCCGGCGGCTTCACGGCGTCCAGCGGCAGCGGCGACGTGCGCCTCGAACAAACCGCGTCAGGCGACGTCGATGTCAGCACCGGCTCGGGCAGCGTCGAGGTGAAGGGCGCCGACGGCGCGGTTCGCGTCCAGACCGGCAGCGGCACCATCAGCGCGCAAGGCAACCCCAAGGGAGACTGGAAGCTCCACACTGGCTCGGGCGACGTTGACGTCCAGTTCCCCGCTTCCGCCGCATACGAACTCGCCGCGCACACCGGCTCGGGGAGCATCCATACCGAGCAGGAGATGACCGTGCAAGGCACGATTGGCCCGCGCGAGGTTCGCGGAAAAGTGCACGGCGGCGGCTCGCTGGTCGATCTCAGCACCAGTTCGGGATCGATCAACATCCACTGAGCATCTACTAAGCTGGCATCGAGCCGGCGCAAGGGCCAGGCGAGAGCGATCCGCGTGCGGCCGCTCTCGCCGCGCCCAGCCGATAACTCCTTGGAAGCACCCGTCTGGATTGCTGGCCGGACCTTGTGCTAGGCTCTCGCCACCGTCTCGCATCTTTCATGGATTCGAGCGCTCTGGGGTTCTGATGAACGTCGGACGAACAACGGCGTGTCGGCGCGATGCGTGTTCCAACGCGATTCCTCGCGCTCTCGCCACCGAGCAGCTTTGCCTCAACCACTTTCTCGACGAAGCCTTTCTCCGCACCGACCAGGCCGTGCAGGGCTGCCAGGGCGGCAGCGCCGTCGACGCCAAAACGCTCGAATGGCTGCTCTCCGACGCGCTCCTCATCGTCAACAACCTCGAAGAAGGCGCCGAACGGCCCGATCCCCAGCAGCGCGACCGCATGCTCGAGCTGCTTCTGATCCTCGCCAACCTCCACGAATACGTCGCGCACCACTCCGTCCGCACCCGCCCCCTGTCTTGACCAGCCCCAGCGGAATTCAAATTCCGTTCCACCTTGAATTCCGCACTTGCAGATCCCGCCCGCCACGGCGCAGCGAGCTGTAAGCCGTTGGTGGTGTTCGGCGGCAGAAAGCAAGGCGGCCGAGCCACGCCAATTCGCAAAACGAAAATTCGAAGCTCAAATGGAGGCTGCAAATCCCAAAACTGGTTCTCTAGCTCTCCCTCCCACGAGGCACGCACATGAGGCTGCAAACTCAAAAAAGCGGTTCTCTGGCTATCGCGCCCGCAGTTCATGCCCACGCGGTACCCCAAATCAAATGAATCGAAACCGTTAACATCGAATCGCGCACCCCGCCTTGCCTTTTGGCCCTTCCCCCCGCAATCTGGAGTTTCCCTCAGAATGGACTCGTATGCCGGCCGAGACAAAAGTCGATCCGTTCAAGCCGAAACAGCCGCAAATACCCGGCGTTCCGGCCCATCCGACGGAAAGCAACTCCCAAGCTCCGCGGCGCCCGTCGACTCAGCCGCCCGGCGCTCCGGGGAGCGCTTTCTCTTTCTGGCCGCCTTCTGAATGGCCCGTCTGGCTGCGGATTGGACTGGCTGCCGCAGTGGTGGTCATCATTGTGGGCATTGCCTGGCGAGCGCGCGTCTCATCCGCCAATCCCACGGCGGCGCCTCCGGCTCCCGCTCCCGTCGCATCCGCTCCGCCTCCGCCCGCGAAGCCTGTGGTAAGGCTTCCCACGGGACCGGGCGACATCGGCACCGCCCGTGAGCTGGCCAAGCCCTGGTCGTCAAAGCCGTTCCTTTTCTACAACGCAACCACCCAGGAGACGGTTCCGGCTCTGGCCGTGCGCCTGCCCGGAGGCTCCCTGTGGGGCATTTCCATGCGCGAGCCTTACGGAACTTGCCAGCTTGACTACGTGACCAACCTCGGCACCCTCCTCTCCCAATACAACTTCCGCGCCACGCACCCCATGGTCGTGAACCCCTGCTCCGGCTCGGTCTACGATCTGGCGCAATACACCGCCGCTTCAAACGGTCTCGTCCGCGGCCAAGTGGTTCGCGGCACCGCGATTCGCGCCCCCTTCGCCATCGAAGTCGTAGAACGCGGCAAAAACATCGTCGCCGTCCGCATGGAGTAAACCGTTCTGTCGCCTTTGTTGCTCCGGGGCCCGCCTGAAAGGCGAGGCGGCCGCTACAACTGCTGTCACCTTCCCTTTACGCCTCGAATTTTAGTTGGGATTCCGCGATAGCCTTGTTCTCCTTTGTTACATCTGTTACTTCGTTTTTCGTGAGCGGCGCAACCTAGCGAAAGTGTATCGAGTAAGTTTTTGCCATGTTGTTGGTGCGCTGGGGATTAAGTCTGTTTCTAACTCAACATGTGTATCGACTAAGGCGGGAGGCTGGAGGTTGGACGTTAAAGGCTGGAATGGCCGCAATCTCGGGCGACTTGCCGCGTTGCCGGCACCCCTCCGGGCGGGAGCGTCGGAGTTCGAGTGGACGATTTCGTGGGTGACCACGACGTGTTTGCGAGGCTCGGCCCAGCGGCCGTTGTCGTCGATGCAACCCAGGGCGCGGACGGCGCGGATGACGCTGTCGGCCGTAGGCTCGACGTAATCGGCCTTTTCGACGATGTAACCGAGGGCGTGTTCGGTTCGGGCCTTGCGGCGTTCGAAGAGGCGGAGGGCCTGGGCGTGGCGGTAGAGCACGAGCCGATTGGGAAGTTTGAACTGGTAGACGATGGCGGAGGTGCGCCACCAGTGGAGGAAGGCTTGCTCGATGGCGTCGCGCTCGGGGTGGTTGCAGATGGTGCAGTGTGCCTGGTGGCGGTTTGGATTGATCTCGATTATGCGGCTGGGGCGACGGGGCTTGCGCGGGGCGCGAGGGGGTGGCCCCTCGGCTCCCGCTGGTCGCTCGGGATGCCGGTCCCGATCGGATTGGCAGAGCGGTTCTTGAGGTTCCGGGATCGGCGGCTGGTGTTGGATTACGGCGGGTTGCGGGGGTTGCGGTATGTCTGGACTGTCTGTGTGGGTGGTGGCCATGGTGAGTTCCTTTTGGGGCGCTGGAGGCGCGGTGGGTTGTGCCGGCTGGGTTGGCAGCGGGGGCGGAGGAGCGGAAGAGGGGTCAGGGACGCTCGAAAGGAGGCGGATATCGCCTCCGGCGTATGCAAAGGAGTCTTGGGGCCGCCAGGGCCGCCGTCTGCGTGGCTTGTAGCCGACTGTGTCTCTCATAACGGTCGCGGATTATAGCACTAGAGGGTTAGTATGTCAAGAGTAAACAGAAGAAGCGAGTATCGTGTCAAGGTG
>DATJMP010000046.1:0-5538 GCA_035508655.1 Bryobacteraceae bacterium | reverse complement strand
CCGGTGCCGCGCACACATCCAGAAAGGTCTGCCCCGCCTCCAGCCGCAGCAAAGGCACAATTGCCTGCGACCCGATGTCCTGCATCCGTTCCCCGCGAAAATACTTTTCCGGAGGCCGCAGCGCCGCGCGCGCAATCTCTGCCGCAGCCTCCTCCCCATACTGCCGTTCCCACCTCTCCAGCAGCCATTCCGGGCACGAAAGCTCAATCTCCCGCGACGGCCACGACCCCGACGTGGGGCAGGCGCTTTCGCCTGCCAACCCCGCTCCCGATGTGGACGCCACGTTTCCCTCCCAAAGCGCCCCTCCCCGGCCCCCGGTCCCCGGCCCCCGGCCCCCAGCCTTTCTTAGCACCGCATTCACGAATCCCGCCGCTGATCCCTTCCGCGCCCGCTTCACCAGTTCCACCGCTTCCCCTACCGCCGCGTGGGCCGGAATCCGCTCCAGGTACCGCAATTGATAGATCCCCATCCGCAGCGCCGTTCGCACCTCTTCGTCCAGCCGCCGCTCCCGCCCGCAAGCCTCCGCGATCACCCAGTCGATCTGCGCCCGGTACCGCAGCACGCCGAAAACGATCTCCCCGGCCAACCCCGCATCCCGGGAATCCAGCGTGGCCGACCGCGCCGCCAGCAGATCCGACGCATACGCGCCGCCCGCCACCCGCAGCAAAACCTCAAACGCCACTCGCCGCCCCGGAGAGATGCTCATATTGTGGAGCACGCGCCGGAGGCGCGCCTGGTAACGGCGTACTCTGTAGGGGCCGGGCACGCCCGGCCCGTCCCGATACCCGTATACCCCCTCACCGTCCCGCCCTCACGTATACATCCACCCACTGTCCTCCGCGCTCGAAATGGGCGGCAACCGGCAGCGGGACAATCGCCCGCGTTTCCTGCAGATCCGCCTCCGGCTCATACCCGTAGAACCTGTGCCAGAGTGAGCGAATCGCACCCACGCGCATGAAGTTGTGGGGCGGGTCCCAACTCCGCGAGAACACGATGAGCACCTGCACGCCGCTCCAATTCAGGGCCCGCAGCCTTCCAGGCGTGAAATCGTTGAGTTTCTCAACAGCCACCGGCCGCCTCACGAAGCCCAAATCCGGCTGCTCGAGCGCCCCCGTCATCGGCCACGCGCTCGCCACTACGGCATGCGGATACCAATGCGCCACGTAATCCGCGGCATCGCTTTCCAGGTGGACGAAATCGGCGAAAGCCAGGTTCTCCTCAAAGGGAAACGGATAGGGAGGGTTGACCCAATTGCACGCCGCCACTCCGCCCAGCAGCACGACGGAGACGCCCAGCCTTGGCACGCGCCCCAGATACGAAAGCGCGCCGGCCATGGCCGCAAACAGCACGGGCAGAACCGGTAGCAGGTAGCGATTCAGCACCGCCCCTCCCAGCACCGTCAGCATGAGCCCATATGCTGCCACCAGCAGCCACGCCACTCTCCAGGAGCGCTGCCGGAACAGCCCGGTGTGCCGCCACGCGTACAGCATGGCCAGGGTGCCGGCCCAGTGAAAATTTGCAAAAAAGAGGAAATAAGTCCGCCGCGCCAGTGCCACCGCCAGCCGGACCGGATGCAGCGGCTCCAGCAGGTTGTATCGCAGAAATCCCGCGTTTCCCATCCAGTCTCCGGTGGTGTGCCGCAGAATGACGAGCCATCCCGCCAGCACGGCAGCCGGCATCAGAAACCACGCCGCCTCCCGCCATCGTCGTTCCCACGCCAGCCATCCGGCAAACAGCAGCGGCTCGACCACCCCGGTCTCCTTCACCAGCACCAGCGCCACCGATACGGCCGCCGCCTCCCCCACCCGCTCCTGCACGAACAGCAGCAGGGCCAGAGCGGTGAGCGCCATTGCCGGCATATCCAGTTGAGCCAGCATGGCTTGTGCGAAAAATACGGGAGAAGCAAAAAGCAGGGCTGCGGCCAGGAATCCGGGTCTTCCCGGCGCTTCCCGCAATAACTCGATCGCCAGCAGGAACGCAGCCTCCAGGCCGCCCGCCGCCGCCAGCAGCATGGCGATTCGCGTCACCGCCGGGTGGAAGCCGGCAATCGTCCAGGCGGCCGTGAGATAGGCCGCTACCCCGGGAGGGTGGACGATCGGTGGGACGGAACGCGGAATCCACCAGCCGTGGCGGAAAAGGTCAAGCGCGGAAGGTATGAACTGCCCTGCCTCGTCCCAATAATAAGGAAGGCGCAGCAGCCACAAATGGCTCCAAACCATCAAGGCCGCAAACAGGCCGAACAGAATGGCGTAGCTCCCGGGCCGGATGGAGCGGCGCGGCATACCAAGCTTTCCGGCCGGCCCGTTGTTGGCCGGCTGGGGTTGGGATCGGCGGTCCGCGGCGGCGAAGTCCATGCCCGGCTACTGGACGATCCCGCCCCCGGGCGTCTGAGGCTCCAACTTGATTTCCCCGAATGCCGATTCGTACTGATCGACATTCTGCTGCAGCACGTTGAGCAACGCCTTCGCCTGCTGCGGGCTCACATAGATCGCCTGGAAATTCGAGATGGAAACGGCGTCAGGAGCGGTCTGGTTCACCCGGCCGAACAGCAGCAGAAAATCCCACAGGTTGACCCGGATCTGCACGCTATTCGAGTAGTTCTCACGGTACTCCGGTGTATTCGTCAACTGGATTTTGGGGGCCGGCGGTTGAGTCATAGCTCTAAGAGTAACAGGGATCTGCAATCAGGGATCAGGGATCGGGGGTCAGGGATTAGGGCAATCGGCACACGAAATGATTGAGGGAGGACGCCCGGTACCGAAACCCGCACTCCCCTGACGCGGACTCGAAGAGCCCCCGGGTTGGCCGCTCGCAGCCGCAATCCCTGCCGGGCCGCACGGGCCCTTTCACTCCCGTGGCATCCCCGACCGCCCAATCCCTAATCCCTAATCCCAACCCCTTGTTTAAGATTCTTTACGAATTTGGTACAACCCGTGCATGTGGTTTTGCGTCGGATGTAAGTGAGGCAACTCATGAAAGCACTCGCAGAGAACCAAATGAAGGGGCTGGCTCATTGCCCTATTTGCACCCACACGGTGCCGGCGGATATCGATCTGAAGGGGAGATACGCGCGCGTCGCGCCGGGTCAGCGCTGTCCGCGTTGTATGTCGTCGTTGGACGTTGCGGTCGTAGTCCAGATTCCGGAGGCCGCATAGTCCGCGTAGGAACGCCCTTCCGGCGGAAAAACCGTATCGTGTGCGTACAAACGGACCCGCCGGAGGGTTGTTCGGGCATGGAATTTCTGAGATAGTAGAAACAGCCAAATGACGAAACGTAAGCAACAGCCGAGAACCGAAGCGGTGATACCCGCTGATGTTCTGGAAGCGGCCAAGCGCGCGGTGTCTGCCGATCGCTTGAAAAAAACCGTCAAGTGCTCGGTGTGCGGCGACGAAACCGCCGTCAACGGTCCGGAACCGCTCTGCTGGGTCTGCCGGCGGCTGAAGATCAGCGCATGGCGCGAGATCGAACAGCAGATGCCCGCCCAGGAATAAGCACTGCTCCATCCGACTCGTAGTTTCCCGCGGTAGTTTTTCCGATCCATTCCCTCCCCGGCTCATCCAGCTCTTCGGTTTGTTACAATACTCTCTAAACCGTGCGCCGTTAAACCTCCGCCGGGCAGTTTATGGATTTTGACCAGCTCCATACGTTCCTGGAGATCGTCCGGCTGAAGAGTTTTTCCAAAGCCGCGCAGACGGTCTACCGCACCCAGCCGGCCATCAGCGCACAGGTGCGGCAACTCGAACAGGAGCTCCGCACTGAGCTGTTCGAGCGCTTCGGCAGCCGAATCTCGCTTACCACCGCCGGCAAAATTTTCGCCGAATACGCCGAACAGATGCTCGACCTGCGCCGCCGCGCTCAGGACGCGATCGCCGAGCTGGAACATAACCCCCGCGGCGAGCTGGTCATCGCCGCCAACGAAGCCACCTGCATCTACGTTCTACCGAAGGTTTTCTCTCATTACCGCCAATTGTTTCCCGCGGTACAACTGCAGGTGAATCGGTCTTACGGCTCGCGCGTCGTCGAAGCGGTCTTGGACCACTCGGCGGATTTCGGCCTTACCCAATTGCCGGTGGACGAAAAGCGGGTGCAGGTGGTCAACGTCCACCGCGACGAGATCCGGGTGGTCATGCCCGCCGGCCACCGCCTGGCGCGGCAGACTGCCGTCGCCCCACAGGACCTCACCGGCGATTTTCTGGTTCTCCCCCAACAGGGCAAAACCCGCTCCCGTATCAATGCCTGGCTGGAGCCGGTGGAAGACGAAATTCGCATTTCCATGGAGCTGGATTCCACGGAGATGATGAAGCGTTTCGTCATGGCCGGGCTGGGCATCACCTTCCTGTCCGTCTCCAACTGCCGGGAAGAGATCGCCGCCGGGAAACTGAAGGCCGTGGCCCTGGCGCCGGAGCCGATGGCTCGCACCCTCGGCCTGATTTACCGCAAGGACAAGGCGCTTTCCAAAGCCGCGCTCGGCTTTATCCAGGTAGTGCTCGACGAATTGGGAACCTTTGCCAAGGGAACGGATCGGGGGGATAGGGCGGTGGTGGCATGACCCAGTGCAGTCGTTGCCGGAAACAGTTTGAAAACGAAGCGCCGCAATGCCCGTATTGCGGGGAGCGCCGCGCGGAGCCATCGGGCATGTTTCACACCTCCACGGTGCTGATTTCGGCGGGCAGCGAGGAATGGGTAAGCCGCACGGTGGAAGAAGTCCCTCCGCATCTCCGCCGGCGCCTCCTGAAGTCCACCAACGGCGCCAATTCCGCCACCATCCTGATCGCCGACCGCCGCGGGCGTGTCGAGATCGCCCGCGCCCTCAGGAAACTTCCCGCCTCCACACAGCGCCGGCTGCGTCGTACCATGGGCGAGACTCCCTCGAAATTCTACTTGCCCGCCGCGCGGCGCAAACTGCTGCTGGTTTTCGCCATAATGGCCCTGCTGGCGGCCGTGGCGATTGTCTTCAACCACCGCTGGTAACTCTCCTACAGATTTCCCGTTTTTTGTCCGATATAAGGGTGTGGAACAAAGGCGAGAACCCCGCTTTGAAGCGGATCAGGCGGTGCATGTCATCATTTTGACCGAGTCCCGCGAGCGCTTGCCGGCGCGGGTGCGAAACGCTTCCGGCCGAGGCCTCGGCCTGATCATGTCCAGGCCGGTGCCCTCCGGCGCGCCCCTGCGGATCGAGCTCGACGATGCCATGGTATTGGGCGAGGCCATCTACTGCCGCGACGAGCCGGACGGCTTCTTCGTCGGTATCGAACTTGACCAGATGCTGGTCGGCCTTACCGAACTCAACCGCAAGCTGGCCGCCTGGGAAGCCGAGTCCACCCCATCGGTCGGCTAGAACCTCAGCACGCCCGGAGCGCTGACGGCAAATCGAGCTACTCCGGCAGTTTCCAGGAACGCCGTCTTACCTAGGAATGCCAGCAGGGCCTTTTCTCGTAAAGAGAATAGGAGCAGAATGGAGTCGTGATGGGACACAACAGAAAATCGGTGGACGCACAACGCGCCATCCAAGTGTTGCGTGCCAGCGAGCGGGCCATG
>DATJMP010000045.1:0-9384 GCA_035508655.1 Bryobacteraceae bacterium | reverse complement strand
CTCAATGTGGCCACCAGGGTCACGACTCCCGAGACGACCAATGACGCCGGCGAATATACCGCCGGCGAATTGCAGATCGGCACTTACTCGGTTCGCGTGGAAAAGCAGGGCTTCCGCACTTTCGGCGTCAATGGCGTAGTGCTCAACGCCGCCCAGACGGTGCGGACCGACGCCACGCTACAAGTCGGCCAGTCGACCCAAACCGTGGAAGTTACGGCTGCGGCCATCCAGGTGCAAAGTGAGGACGCCAAGCTCAGTACGACCGTCGAAAACAAGTTGGTCAATGATCTGCCGCTGGAAGTAAACGGCACCGTGCGTACGCCGTTCGACCTGGCGGCCCTCACGCCCGATGCCAAGAACCTGGGCGGTGACAACGGATTCGCGTTGGGAGGCGGGCAGGCGGCCGCGTATGGCAGCTCCCTGGACGGCGTTTCCACCAATACCAGCCGCGCCCTTTCCAAGAGCTGGGTTTCCTCCAATGCTCCTTCGGTGGAAGCCATCGAGCAGTTCTCCTCGGATACCAACGGCTACAAGGCGGAATTCGGGCACTCGGGCGGCGGCAACATGACGTACGTGTCGAAATCCGGAACCAACGATTTCCACGGCGCCATCTATGAGTTCGTCCGCAACAACGATTTCGACGCCAACAACTTCTTCAACAACGCCTCGCACATCGCCAACTCCATTTACAAGCAGAACGATTTCGGCGCCACGGCCGGCGGGCCCATGTTGATTCCGAAACTATACAACGGTAAGAATAAAACCTTCTTCTTCTTCTCCTACGAAGGTTTCCGCAACCGCACCGGCGCCAATGGCACGACCTTCACGGTGCCGACGCCGGAGATGTACAACGGCGATTTCAGCAAGTGGGTGACCTCTGCCGGGCAACTGATCCCCATCTACAACCCGCTCACCCAGGTCCAAAATTCCGATGGCTCTTACACCCGTACTCCGTTCCCGGGCAACGTCATTCCTAAGAGCCTGTTCAGCCCGGCTGCGGTCAAGGCCTTGGGCGTTTTCCAGGGCAGCGGCCAATTGGTGCCCAACAACGGCGCCGCACCCGGCACCGCCGCCTACGTCGCCAACAACTACCTGGAGACGCAGGGCACGCAGGTCTACCCGGTCAACAAGGAAAGCATCAAGATCGATCACATCTTCAACGATAAGCACCGCATCTCGGGCTATTACGGCCACGACCTGGAGCACCAGACTTACGGTTCGGACGGCCCGCCCACCTTGCCCGGCCTCTACTCGAACTATAACGACCTGATTCAGGAAACCGATGTGGTCCGCTTCAGTTGGACCTGGTCAATCACGCCCACCCTGATGAATTACTTCTATGCGGGCGGCAATGACTGGCGCCAGGACCACAAGCCGCCGCAGGAGTACATCGGCAACTGGCAAAGCAAGTTTTGCCTGCCCAACGTGCCCAACTGCAACGAGAACCTGGTGAACCTGTTCTCCGGCGGCACCGGCGATACCTACAGCACCTGGGGCGGCCAGGCCGATAACGGCAGCGAAAACACCGTCTACGCCTACAACGATGATGTGACATGGATCAAAGGCTCGCACACGTTCAAATTCGGAGGGATGTTCCAGATCAACCACTACAACGGCTTCGGCCGCCAGTGCGAAGCCGGTTGCGTGGGCTTCAGCTACCAGGAAACCGGTGTGCCCGGCGGCACTAATCCCAACGCCGGCGGCAACGCCTTCGCTTCCTTCCTGCTAGGCGCCGCCGACAGCGGCCAGATCGACACCGTCCGCTTCATCGGACAGCAGTTCTATTATGTCGGTGGCTACGTGCAGGACGACTGGCGCGTCAATCCCAAGCTGGTTCTGAACCTCGGTCTCCGCTACGATATCAACCTGCCGCCCACCGGTCTGGGAGACCGCTGGAGCGACTTCTCGCCGACCACGGCGAATCCTGGCGCCGGCGGCATTCCCGGCGCCGTCCTCTTCGCCGGCAATTGCACCGGCTGCGTCGGCACCCGGACCTTGGCCGATATGTGGACCAACGGTTTCGGTCCGCACGTAGGGGTGGCCTATTCGATGGATTCGAAGACCGTCATCCGCGCCTCTTACGCGCGGCTGTATGGAGCGCTGTATTCGGTGAGTGGCTCTACCCACAATATGGGCTTCACCCTCACCCAGACCTTCAGCAACAGCACCAGCGGCGTCCTGCCCACCTACTCACTGGATCAGGGCATGCCGCCGTGGACTGCTCCGCCGTTCATCAACCCCTCGGTCTCGAACGGCACCAGCGTTTCCTGGTTCCAGGGCAACGAAACCGATAAGCTGCCGGCGCTGGATAATTTCCACTTCAGCATTCAGCGCCAGGTCGGGAATTCCACGGTTCTGAACGTAGGTTATAGCGGCGTATTGGGCTCGCACCTGCAAAGTGAACTGCTGCAATATAACGACCTCAATCCCAACGTTCTCACCCAATTTGGCACGGTGGCACAGAGCGTCAACGTGCTGAACAGCCTGGTGGGTTCGACGACAGCCAATGCCGCCGGCGTATTCGCGCCGTTCCCGGGTTTCAACACCCTGTGGGGATCGCGGGCGACGGTGGCCCAGGCGCTTCGCCCCTTCCCGCAATACACCTATATCGACACTTATTCCGGGCAGGGCGATCACAGCGGTCACTCGACATACCACGCGGCGCTTTTCCAGGTCCAGCGGCGGCTGTCGCACGGCGTTACCCTGCAAGCGTCGTATGTCCTATCGAAAATCCTGACTGATTCCGATACGGCGTGGGGCACGGGCTCTCAAGGCGGCCCGGGGTTCGTCACCAATATGTGGGACCGCAGCCTGGAAAAGTCCATCGGCGCCTACGACGTGCCGCAGGACTTCAAGTTCGCCGGTGAATACGAGGTGCCGTTCGGCAGGGGTCAGAAATATCTGACGCATGGCCCGGCTTCCTATGTGCTCGGCGGATGGCGCATCGCCAGCATCAACGTGTACGACACCGGCACGCCGATATACCTCAGCACTTCGGAAACTTTGCCGATTTACCCCAGCAGCCAGTCGGGCTATATCCCGCCTTACATCACTTCCTACACCGGTTGGCAGCCCAACTGGGGCGGCAGTTTCAATCCCGGCAAGGACAACTTCTTCGTTCCTTACGGCACCGGTCCGTTCCCGCTGCAGGGAAGCGGCACCGCGCTCTACGGCATTGGCAATGCCACGCGCTACAACCCGAAAGTCCGCAATTTCCCGAACCTGAACGAGAATATGTCGGTGACCAAGGACTTCCCAATCAAAGGCGAAAGCAAGCGTCTGGAATTCCGCGCGGAAGCCTTCAACGTGTTCAACCGCGTTCGTTTCGGCACCGGCTCGACGCAGTTGCAGAGCCAGACATTCGGCGTCTTGACCGGCGCCGGCAGCCAGATCAATACTCCCCGCCAGTTGCAGCTCGCGCTGAAGTTCTATTACTGATAGGAAGGGGGCCGGCTCTCGTTTGGAGTCCGGCCCCATTTCCTGAACCCCGAATTCCCGCGGACGCTCAATGAAAATTCTTATTAATCTTTCCGGGCCGTATCGTCTCTTATCTAAAATTAGGAGTTTAGCAGGTTTTTCCCTTTAAATTTGGCGTGACTCGGGATATACTCGCCTGGAAGGGGTTGAATACCCTCGTGGGGGTTTAAAGAGTTATGTCCGTCGGCCGCGTATCCGTTTGTCTCGCTATCCTTTCTCTTGCCGCGTTCGCCCAGTCCGAACGCGGAACCATCACCGGCGTAGTCCATGACAGCTCCGGAGCCGTTGTGCCCGGAGCCAAAATCAGCGTCGTCAATCAGGCCACCAGGGTGAACACGCCCGCTACCACCAACGATGCGGGCGAATACACAACTGCCGAATTACAGATCGGCAGCTATACACTGCGCGTGGAGAAGGAGGGTTTCCGCGCATTCGAGGTGAAAGGCCTGGTGCTCAATGCCGCGCAGACGGTGCGAGCCGATGCGACTCTGCAGGTTGGCCAGGCCACGCAGACCGTCGAAGTCACGGCCTCCGCCATCCAGGTGCAGAGCGAGGACGCCAAGCTCAGCACCACCGTCCAAAACAAGCTGGTGAACGATTTGCCGCTGGAAGTGAGCGGCACCGTGCGCTCGCCGTTCGACCTGGCGGCACTGACGCCTGACGCCAAGAACCTGGGCGGCGACAACGGCTTCATGATCGGCGGCGGCCAGGCGGCTTCCTATGGGACCTCCCTCGACGGCATCTCCACCAACACCAGCCGCGCCCTGTCCAAGAGCTGGGTTTCCTCCAACGCGCCTTCCGTCGAAGCCATCGAGCAGTTCTCCTCGGATACCAATGGCTATAAGGCGGAATTCGGGCACTCGGGCGGCGGCAACATGACCTACGTGTCGAAATCCGGCACGAACGATTTCCACGGTTCCGTCTACGAGTTCGTCCGCAACAACGACTTCGACGCCAACAACTGGTTCAGCAACCGCAGCGGAATTGCGAACTCGATTTACAAGCAGAACGATTTCGGCGCCACCGCCGGCGGCCCCATCTGGGTGCCAAAGCTCTACAACGGCAAGAACAAATCGTTCTTCTTCTTCTCCTACGAAGGGTTTCGCAACCGCGCCGGCGCCAATGGCACGGCTTTCACCGTTCCCACGCCGGAGATGTACAACGGCGACTTCAGCAAATGGGTGACCTCCGCGGGCGTCCAGATCCCGATTTATAACCCCATAGGCCAAGTCCAGAATGCGGACGGTTCCTACACCCGCACTCCATTCCCCGGTAACCAGATCCCGAAGAGCCTGTTCAGCCCCATGGCGAGCAAAGCACTGGGCGTGTTCCAGACCAGCGGTCAGCTTACCCCCAATAACGGCGCCACGCCCGGCACCGCCGCTTATGTCAACAACAACTACCTGGAGACGAGCGGCTCGAACGTTTACCCGGTGAATAAAGAAAGCGTCAAGGGGGATCACATCTTCAACGACAAACACCGGATTTCGGGCTATTACGGCCATGACAACGAACACCAGACCGGCGGTCCCGACGGGCCAGCCTCGCTGCCCGGCCTGTATTCGACCTACAACGACCTGCTGCAGATCAGCACCGTGGCCCGCCTCAGTTGGACGTGGTCGATCACGCCGACCCTGATGAACTACTTCTACGCCGGCGGCAACAACTGGCATCAGGACCACAAGCCGCCGCAGGAGTACATCAACAACTGGCAAAGCAAGTTCTGCCTGCCCAACGTTCCCAATTGCAACGATAACCTGGTGAACCTGTTCTCGGGCGGTACCGGCGACACCTACAGCACCTGGGGCGGCCAGGCCGACAACGGCAGTCAAAACCCCATTTATGCCTTCAACGACGATGTGACCTGGATCAAGGGAGCGCACACGGTCAAATTCGGCGGGATGTGGCAGAACAACCGCTACAACGGTTTCGGACGCCAGTGCGAAGCCGGCTGCATCGGCTTCAGCTATCAGGAAACGGGCGTGCCGGGCGGCACCAACCCGAACGCCGGCGGCAACGCGTTCGCTTCCTTCCTGCTGGGCTATGCCGACAGCGGGCAGATCGACACCATCCGCTATATCGGCCAGCAGTTCTCGTATTTCGGCGGCTATGTCCAGGACGACTGGCGGGTCAATCCCAAGCTGGTTTTGAACCTCGGATTGCGCTACGACGTGAACACGCCGCCGACCGGCGAGGGCGATCGCTGGAGCGACTTCTCTCCCACAACTGCGAATCCCGCCGCCGGCGGTATCCCGGGCGCGGTCCTGTTCGCCGGCAGCTGCACCGGCTGCGTCGGCAGCCGCACTCTGGCGGATCTGTGGTCGAAGGGTTTCGGCCCGCACGTCGGCCTCGCCTACTCCTATGATTCCAAGACCGTGATCCGCGCTTCTTATGCCCGCCTTTATGGCGCGCTGCAATCAGTGAGCGGGTCGACGCACAACATGGGCTTCACCTTGACGCAGACGTTCAGCAGCAGCGACACCGGAATTCTGCCGACGTACACGATGGATGGGGGTATGCCCGCCTGGACCGCGCCGCCGTTCGTCAACCCATCGGTTTCCAACGGCAGCAGCGTTTCCTGGTTCCAGGGCAACGAAACCACCAAGCTGCCTAGCCTGGATAATTTCCACTTGAGCATCCAGCGGCAGGTAGGTAGTTCGACCGTATTGAACGCCGGCTACAGCGGCGTGTTGGGTTCGCACCTGCAAAGCGAACTGCTGCAGTATAACGACCTCAATCCCAACGTCCTCAACGAATGGGGCTCGGTGACGCAGAGCGTCAACGTCCTCAACAGCATGGTGGGTTCGGCAACGGCTAATGCCGCCGGCGTATACGCGCCGTTCCCCACCTTCAACACGTTGTGGGGTTCGCGCGCAACGGTGGCCCAGGCCCTGCGGCCCTTCCCGCAGTACACCTATATCGACACCTATTCCGGGCAGGGCGATCACAGCGGCCACTCGACCTACCACGCTGCCATCTTCCAGGTGCAGCGACGGCTCTCCGCGGGCTTCGTCGTGCAGGCGTCGTACGTAGTCTCCAAGATCCTGACAGATTCCGACACGGCGTGGGGTACATGCTCCCAGAGTGGGCCGTGCTTCGAGACCAACATGTGGAACCGCCAGCTGAGCAAGTCCATCGGCGGCTATGACGTGCCGCAGGATTTCAAATTCGCCGGTGAATACGAAATGCCCTTCGGCAGGGGCAAAAAGTACCTCACTCATGGCCCCGCCGCTTATGCTCTTGGCGGATGGCGCATCGCCAGCATCAACGTGTACGACACTGGCGTTCCGATATACCTGAGCACCTCGGAAACTCTGCCGATTTACCCCAGCGGCCAGTCAGGTTATATCCCGCCGTACGTCACCTCCTACACCGGATGGCAGCCGAGTTGGAGCGGCCGTTTCGATCCCAGCAAGGACAATTTCTTCGTTCCTTACGGCACCGGTCCGTTCCCGCTCCAGGGAAGCGGCACCTCGCTTTACGGCATTGGCAATGCCACGCGCTACAACCCGAAAGTCCGCAATTTCCCGAACCTGAACGAGAACATGTCGGTCACCAAGGACTTCCCCATCAAGGGCGAAAACAAGCGTCTGGAATTCCGCGCGGAAGCCTTCAACGTGTTCAACCGCGTCCGCTTCGGCACCGGCTCGACGCAGCTGCAGAGCTCGACGTTCGGTGTGCTGTCCGGCTCCGGTAGCCAGACCAACGCGCCGCGCCAGTTGCAGCTCGCGCTGAAGTTTTACTACTAGTCCCTAGCGGCAGGCCATCGTTGTTCATGGTCTGCCACAACACGCAACCCTCCGGCCGCCCGGTTGCTCACCGGGCGGCCGTTTTTGTAGGGCAGGTTGCCAACCTGCGGCCGATTGGGAATCGGCCCGGACCGTGGTTGCCAACCGCCGCCCACTATGCCATCCCACCCCGCAAGCGGTGATTCGATCGCCCCTCTTTGTCACCCGCTATAATTTGCACAATGCTCCTCGAACTCGTGGTCGAAAATCTGGCCGTCGTCGAGCGCCTCCGTATCCAGTTCCATCCCGGCCTCAATCTCCTCACGGGAGAAACCGGCAGCGGCAAATCCATCATCGTCGATGCCCTTGGTCTCCTCCTCGGCGCGCGCGCTTCCGCAGACATGATCCGCACCGGGGAGTCCCGCACGCGTGTCGCCGGGACCTTCGAGGTCAGGGACCGCGCGCTCCGCCGTCTGCTCGAACCCGCCGGAGTTGAAATCGAGGATGGCGAGCTTCTGGTCGAGCGCGAAATCCTCGCCGGCGGCAAATCCCGCGCCTTTCTCGGCAGCCGTCCCGTCGCCGCTTCGCTTCTCCGCGATCTCGGCCCCTACCTCGCCGACATCCACGGCCAGCACGATCAGCAGCTCCTCTTTTCCTCCGACGCCCAGCGCGACATGCTGGATTCCTTTGCCGGCCAGGGCGATCTGCTCGACCGCATCGGGTCCGTCTTCTCCGCGTGGCGCGCCGCCGCTGCCGCTCTCGAAGAGCTCGAACGGTCCGAGCAGGAGAAGCTCCGCCTCCTCGACCTCTGGTCTTTTCAGCGCAAAGAGATCGAAGCCGCCGCGCTTCAGCCTGAGGAGGACACTGCGCTCGAAAGCGAGCGCCGCATCCTGCAAAATGTCCAGCGCCTCCAGGAAGCCGCTTCGACTGCGTACGGCGCGGTTTACGACGCTCCCGAATCCGCCGTCTCTCTTGCCCGGCTTGCCGCCCGCCGGCTCGATGAGCTCTGCCGCATCGATCCTTCCCTCGATCCTCTCCGCGAACACCTCAAGGCCGCCGATCTCAGTCTCCAGGAGGTCTCTTATGGTTTGCGGGATTACCTTTCCGGCCTCGAATCGAATCCCACCCGCCTGGAGGAGATCGAAACGCGCCTCTCCGCTATCGACCGCCTGAAACGTAAGTATGGCGCCTCCATCCCCGAAATTCTGGCCTTCCTAGATCACGTGCGGGCCCAGATTGCCGCCATCGAACACGCCGGCGAGCGCATGGAGGAGCTGCGCGCCGAACGCCGGCGCCTCACCTCCGAATTCGAGCGCCTCGCCGCGGATCTCACCGCCCGGCGCGCCGCGGCGGCGCGCAAGCTGGAAAAGCGCGTCGTCGCCGAGCTCGCACAACTCGCCATGGAGCGGACCGTCTTCCGCGTCGAACTGTCCGCTGCCGATTGGTCCGAAGCGGGCGCCGACCACGTCGTCTTTCTCGTCTCGCCCAATCTGGGTGAGGAGCCGCGGGCGCTGGAAAAAGTCGCCTCCGGCGGAGAGATTTCGCGCATCGCTCTGGCTTTGAAAACCTGTCTTGCCGCGCCCGCCGCTGCCAACGGCCGCGCCGATTCCCCGCGTACCCTGGTCTTCGACGAAGTCGACGCCGGCGTGGGAGGGAGCGCCGCCGAAGGCATCGGCCGCCGCCTCAAAAAGCTCGCCGCCGCCAATCAGGTTCTCTGCGTTACCCACCTCCCGCAGATTGCTTCCTTCGCCGACCACCATTACCGGGTCGGCAAGCAGGAGGCTCGCGGCCGCACCATCGCCATCGTGGAAGAGCTCGATCTGGCCGATCGCACCCATGAAATCGGCCGCATGCTCTCGGGCCACCAGCTCACGCCCGAGGCTCTCAAGCACGCCGAGCGGCTCATCCGCAGCGCCGCATCCGTGTAGGGCAGGATGGCATCCTGCGCACGGGTCCCCGGCCAGCCTGCTCTCGGCTGGCTGGGGCGAGGCGGATTGGCAGTCCGCCCCTTTCCGATCTCAGTGACGCCTGCCTCGCATCCGTAGGGCCCGCGCACATGCGCCCTGCCTCTCATCCCGAAACCACCGCGCTCATGAGCCGGCAAGTTTGACACCCTCGCGCGTGCCCGGCAGAGTGCTACTCTGCCCTACATGGCCGTTTACCCCTGCCGCACCTTCTC
>DATJMP010000044.1:0-20859 GCA_035508655.1 Bryobacteraceae bacterium | reverse complement strand
TCGCGCCCGCGCGTGGTCGCGATCGGTGTCTCCACCGGGGGGCCGCAGGCGCTGTCGCGGCTGATTCCCGCCATTCCTGCCGCCTTCCCGCTTCCCATCCTGGTGGTGCAGCATATGCCTGCCATGTTCACTCGCCTGCTCGCCGACCGCCTGCGTGATCTCAGCTCCCTGAAGGTTGAGGAAGCAGCGGATGGCGCGGAAATCGCGCCGGGTCGCGTGCTCGTGGCCGCCGGCGGCTATCACTTGAAGGTCCGCCGCAGCGGCCCGTTCTCCTTTGCGGCCGCGCTCGACCAGGGGCCGCCGGAGAATTCCTGCCGCCCATCGGTGGATGTGCTGTTCCGGTCGCTGGCGGAGCATTACGGCGCCGGCGTGCTGTCGGTCATCCTCACCGGCATGGGCCGGGACGGGCTGCGCGGTGTGGAGGCGCTGAAGGCGGCCGGCAGCAGCACGCTCGCGCAGGATGAACCCACCAGCGTGGTCTGGGGTATGCCGGGTGCGGTGGCTGAAGCCGGCCTGGCGGATTCCATTCTGCCCCTGGACGGGATCGCGGCCGAACTCGTCCGCCGCGCCGCCGGCGGTTCCCGGGGAGGCGTTTAGACCCATGTTCCCATCCCGCGGTCGCACTCCGATCACGACGGAGACCTACGCCTTTCTGGAGCAGTTCATCTACGAGGCCACCGGCATCGCGCTCGGCCAGGACAAAGAATACCTGCTCGAATCGCGGCTGCTGCCGCTGGTCCGGGAAGAGCGCCTCGCCTCCCTGAACGACCTTCCCAGCCGGCTGCGCCAGGGAGCAACCCAGGATCTGCGCCGGCGCATCGCCGAGTGCATGACCACGCACGAAACCACGTTCTTTCGCGACCCCGCCGTCTTCGAGATGCTGCGCGTGGAGGTTCTGCCGGAACTCGCCCACCGGCGCGAGTCCACGCGGGAATTGCAGATCTGGTCCGCCGCCTGTTCCTCCGGCCAGGAGCCCTACAGCCTGGCGATGCTCCTCTTCGAGGCCGGCTACGGCTCCTGGAAGCTGGATATTTTCGCCACCGATCTATCCTCGCGCATCCTGGCGCGGGCCGAGGCCGGCCGCTTCCCGCAACTGGAGGTGAATCGCGGCATGCCTGCCCATCTGCTGGCGAAATACTTCCGCCGCGAAGGGCTGGACTGGCAGATCCGCGAGGAAATCCGCCGCTCGGTCCGGTTTCGTGTCTTCGACCTGCGCCAGAGCATGGCCGGTTTGGGACCGTTCGACCTGGTGCTGTGCCGCAATGTGCTCATCTACTTCGACCTGCCGACCCGCGAGAAGATCCTCGCCCAGATCCATCGTGCCCTCCGGCCCGGCGGATACCTGGTGCTGGGAGCCAGCGAGACCACCTTCTATTTCAAGGTCGATTTCGAGCGTAGGACGATGCAACATGCCGTCGCCTACCGGAAAGCCGTTACGCCATGACTACATTTCCGCTCGCGCCCTATCGGGAAGGCGTCGCCCTGGTGGCGGCGTCCGTCTATGAGACTATGCTGGGCTTGCCCGTGCGGCTGGTCCCGCCCGGGAACGAACCGCTCTCGACCCCGCTAACCGGCGCGGTCCATTACGTCGGAAGCTGGAAAGGAGCTCTGCTGGTAGAGTGCGCCCGCGAGCAGGCCGCCGACTGGGCCGCCCGTCTGCTTTCGCTCGCCCCGCCCATCGATCCCGAAGACGTCCGCGACGGCTTGGGCGAACTGACCAATATGATCGCCGGTAATCTCAAGCCCCTCCTGCCTCCCGGCGTCGGCCTCTCTCTTCCTTCGGTGGTCGAGGGCAGGGATTACAGCTTGCGGATCTGCGGCGGCAACCTCGTCGAGACCCAGTATCTCGCCGACCCGCTCGGCCCGTTTCGAATCGTCCTGTTGGAAGTGGTCGGCCAGGGGGCACGGATTAGCGGTTAGGGATTCGGGGTATGCGGGCCGAGGTGGCCTGCATCCAACTCCAGCAGCAGGGATGGCCCCATCCCTATCACGGAAGCCCGATCCCGAATCCCCCCACAGTTCAGATACTGAACTTGGAGACCACTGTGTGCAAGCGCGCCGCCATCTGGCTCAGCTCGTTCGATGACTTCTGCGTCTCGGTTGCGCCTTGCGTGGTTTGCTTGGCCGCCGTGGCCACTCCGCCGATATTGCGCGCGATATCGCCAACACCCTTGGCGGCTTCCGCCACGCTTCGCCCGATGTCGTTCGTGGTCGCGGTCTGCTCTTCCACTGCCGATGCGATGCCCGTGGAGGTCTCGTTGATCTGATTGATGATTGTGCCGATCTCCTCAATCGCCTGAACGGCTCCCTTCGAATCGCCCTGGATTGCTTCGATTTTGCGGCCGATCTCCTCGGTCGCCTTGGCGGTCTGCTTGGCCAGTTCCTTCACCTCGTTCGCCACCACCGCGAACCCCTTGCCGGCTTCCCCGGCTCGCGCCGCCTCGATCGTCGCATTCAACGCCAGCAGGTTGGTCTGCTGCGCAATCGAATTGATCACCTTGATCACGTTGCCGATTTCCTGGCTCGATTCGCCCAGTTTCTTGACGGTTTCGTTGGTCGCAGTGGCCACGCTGACCGCGTTATGCGCCACCCGGGCCGCTTCGTTGGCGTTCTTGGAAATCTCCCGAATGGAGGCCTGCATCTGCTCGCAACCGCTGGCAACCGTGGCCACGTTGCTCGAAATTTCTTCGCTCGCCGCCGAAACCACGTTGGCCTGCGCGTTCGTTTCCTCCGCATTACCGGCCATCTGGCTGCTCACCGCCGTCAGTTCCTCCGACGAAGAGGCCAGTGCGGCCGCGCTTTGTGCCGCCTCGGCGATCAGCGCGGTGAGATTGGTCCGCATCTGCTCGATCGTCTCGTTGATGAACGCCTTCTTGCCCGGAAACCTTTCCAACTGCGCCTTGAAGTTGCCTTTGCCGAACTCGGCCACGCAGGCCATCGCCTTCTTCTTCACGGTGATGTGCCCCGCCACCATGTCGTTCACGCCCTGCGCCATCGCGCGGTACTCGCCTTCGAACTTCTCCGCCGGAATGTAGACATCGATATCGCCGGCGTTGTGCTCGTCCGACATCCGCTTCATTTCCGCGATGAATTGCCTGAGATTGCGCCGCAGGTGCTCGATGGTCTCGTTGATGAACGCTTTCTTGCCCGGAAACTTCTCGAGCGGCGCGTCGAAGTTTCCCTTGCTGAACTCGCCCACGCAGGCCATCGCCTTCTTCTTCACGGTAATGTGCCCCGCCACCATGTCGTTCACGCCCTGCGCCATGGCCCGGAACTCGCCTTCGAACCTCTCCGCTGGAATAAAGACGTCGATATCGCCGGCGTTGTGCTCGTCCGACATCCGCTTCATCTCCGCGATGAAGCGTTTCAGGGTCGACCGCATCAGCTCCACAGACTCGTAGATGAACGCGTTCTTGCCCGCGAACCGCGTCAGCGGCGCATCGAAATTGCCATGCGCGAACTCGGCGACACAGAGAACCGCCTCTCTCCCGACCTCCGCCCGCCGCGCGGTCATATCGTTAATACCCCGCACCATCGCGCGGTAGGCCCCTTCCCAGTCATCCGCCGGAATGAACACGTCACCGTCGCCTTTTATCTGCTCCTCCGACATGTGCTCGATCGCGCCGGCCAACCGGGCCAGTCTCTCTCGCAACTTTTCGAGTGGCGCCGCCAGCAGGTTCAACCCGCCGCTATGTCCGGTGTCGATCACGACATCCAGATCGCCCTCGGATAACGCGCGGGCGGCATCTGCCAGCATTCCGATCGGCCGGAGGGTGTGCCGAACCACCAGCAGCACAATCGCCAGGGCCGCAGCCAGCCCGAGCGCCCCCCCGAGCCCGGCAATCCAACTCGTTGCTCCCGATGGATCCAGGATCCGCCCTGCTCTGATGATCGTGACAACCGATGAGACCACCAGCGTGGTCACGATTAATGCCATCGCCACCAACATGACCGTCAATTTCTTGGTTATCTTCATACCAGCTCCAAATGTTATTTCCCGCCGTCGCCGCCGGCATAGCCCCGGCTGGCGCCCTTGGCTTCTCCCGCCACGTCTAGGGCCCGCTCCGCATCCAGCACAAGCAGCAGCCGGTCTTTCAGTTTGTAAACTCCCCGCACCAGCTCCCGCGCCGCCGCGTTGAGATTGTTCGGCGGCCGTTCGTAGGTGGAAGCATCCACGTCCAGCACGTCCCCGATCTCGTCCACCAGCAGACTGACCGCTCCGTCGCCGGTCCGCACCACCATGTTCATCGGCATCTGCCCCGGCGCCCGCGGCGGCAGATCGAGACGCCGGCGCATGTCGATGGCGGTGACAATCTGCCCGCGCAGGTTGATCAGCCCTTCGATCACCTCCGGTGCCAGCGGCACCGGGGTCATCGGCTGGAATCGCAGCACCTCCTGCACCCGCACTACGTCAACGCCAAAAAACAGATCGGCCACGAAAAATGTGGAGAACTGGCCGGATTTCCCGGCCCCTGGCTCTGCTGTCATCGTTGGTTTCTCCTGTGCCCGCCGGCACTCTCGCCGGGAAGGACGAGTTCCGGTAGGTCACCGCCGGATCTGTCCCCCTCAATCAATCGGCGGACTGGCGAAAACCATTAGCTCCGGCGCCGAAAGATTTCGTACTTTCGGTCCCGAGGTGCGTTCGACCCTGGGGTGTGCGGATTTTCACTCGCCTGCCTGTGCGCGGGCGCACCCCCGCCGTCGCTCTGTGCGCCGCCACTCTGTTCCATTCCATCGGCCATCTGACATCCTGAAGACGTGAAGCTCGTGGTGTTCGGACTTTCCGTGAGTTCCTCATGGGGCAACGGTCACGCTACTCTGTGGCGCGGCCTCATCAAGGCCCTCGGCGCTCTCGGCCACCACGTGGTCTTCTTCGAACACGACCAGCCCTTCTACGCCCAGCACCGCGACCTGCCCGAGCTGGCCGGCGGTGAGCTCATCCTCTATCCCTCCTGGGCCGACGTCCGTCCCCGTGTCGAGCGCTACCTGGCCGGCGCCGATGTCGCTATCGTCACCTCCTATTGCCCCGATTCCCTCCTCGCCTGCGAAGAGATCCTCTCCTCTCCCGCCCGCATCCGCTGCTTCTATGATCTGGATACCGGTGCTACCCTCGCCCGCCTCCATGCCGGCGAAACCGTCGAATACATCCCCGCCGGTGGCCTCGGTGATTTTGACCTCGTCCTCAGCTACATCGGTGGCCAGGCGCTGGCGGACCTGAAGACTCTGCTCGGCGCCCGCCACGTGGCTCCTCTCTACGGCTGCGTCGACCCTGAGGTCCATCATCCCGCTCCCCCCGAAGATCGATTCCGCGCCGACCTCTCCTACCTTGGCAGCTACTCCGCCGATCGCCAGCCCGCCCTCGACGATCTCTTCCTCGAGCCTGCCCGCCGCCGTCCCGATCTCCACTTCCTCCTCGCCGGCCCGCAATACCCCGAGAATTTCCCCTGGACGGAGAACGTCGCTTTCATCCCCCACCTGCCTCCTGCGGACCAATCCGCTTTCTACAGCTCCTCCCGCCTGACCCTCGGCGTCACCTGCCGCCCCATGGCGCTCAACGGCTGGTGCCCCTCCGGCCGGCTGTTCGAAGCCGCCGCCTGCGGCGTCCCCATCATCAGCGACGATTGGGAAGGCCTCGACTATTTCTTCGAGCCGGGCCGTGAAATTCTGGTGGCCCGCACCACCGGCCACGTGATGGACGCGCTTGGCATGTCGGATGAAGCCCTCGCCCGCGTCGCCCGCGCCGCCCGCGCACGGGTTCTCGCCGCCCACACCGCCTCCCGCCGTGCCCTGGAGCTCGAAAACATCCTCGATGCCGCCGTCAGTCTCCCCGTGGAAACGGTGACGGCAGGCCGGGAGCCGGGGGCTGGGCGCCCGTGACTGTCGAGCAGGCGCTGCTGCGCCGGCCGGTGGCGGTCGTGGTGGCGCATCCCGACGATGAAACCATCGGCGCCGGCGGTATCCTTCCGCGCCTCGATGGCATAATGATTCACATTACCGATGGTGCTCCCCGCCATCCCGCCGCCGTCCGCGATGCCGGTTTCCGCACTCCCGCACACTACGCCGCCGCCCGATGGCGCGAGCTCATCGCCGCCATGAAACTCGCCGGCCTTGCCCCTTCCCGGCTTTGTCCGCTCCATGTCGCGGATCAGGAAGCCTCACTCGAAATGGCCTATCTCACCCTCAAGCTCGTTCACCTCTTTCGCGAGTTCCATCCTGCCGTCATCCTCACCCATTCCTATGAGGGCGGCCATCCCGATCACGATGCCGCTGCCTTCGCCGTCCACGCCGCTTGTGCCCGCGTTCCCGCCCCGCCGGAGGTCTACGAATTTGCCTCCTACCACGCCGCCGCCCAGACCATCGCTGCCGGCGGCGGCCAGCCCTCGTCCCGCATCGAAACCGGCCGCTTCCTTCCCGGAACCGATCCCGGCGAAGTCATCGTGCTCGATGAGCACGCCCGCCGCCGCAAGCAGGCCATGTTCGATTGCTTCACCACACAGTCCGCCATGCTGGCCAACTTCGCCATCGACGAAGAACGCTTCCGTCCGGCCCCGGCCTACGACTTCTCCGCGGCCCCGCACGCCGGCACACTGTATTACGAAAATTTCTCCTGGGGCGTCACCGGCGAGCGCTGGCGGTTTCTGGCCGCCGAAGCTCTCCGCACTCTCGGCGCCGCATCCATCCTATGAGACCATTGACCGTACTCAGCATCGCCTACCCTCTGGCGCCCGTCGGACCGGACGCCGCCGGAGGCTCGGAACAGATCCTTACCCTGCTCGATCGCGCCCTGGTGCGCGGCGGCCACTGTTCCGTGGTGATTGCGCCGGAGGGTTCGCGCACCGAGGGCGTGCTGATCCCCGCCCGCCTCCCCCAATGTACGCTCGATGACCAGGTCCGCGCCGCCGCCGAGCAGCGCTACCGCCCCCTCATCCACCGCGCGCTCGATCGCTGGTCCTTCGACCTGGTCCATATGCACTCGCTCGATTTCCACGCCTATCTCCCGCCGCCCGGCGTGCCCGTCCTTGCCACCCTCCATCTGCCGCTCGATTGGTATCCCAACTGGATCTTCCAGGAGACCCGCTCCGATTTCTGGCTGCAATGCGTCTCCGCTTCGCAGCAAAGCCGCTGCCCCGCCGGTGCTCCCGTCCTGCCGTATATCGAAAATGGTGTGCCCCTCGAAGGGCTGCGTACCGCCGTCCGTCGCCGCTCCTACGCCCTTGCTCTCGGCCGCATCTGCCCGGAGAAGGGCTTCCATCTTGCCCTCGATGCCGCCGCCGAAGCCTCCACCCCGCTGCTCCTCGCCGGCCAGATCTTCCCCTATCGCGCCCACCACGATTATTTCCGCGGCGAACTCATGCCCCGCCTCGACGGCCGCTGCCGCCGCTTCATTGGTCCCGCCGGCCTCGCCCGCAAGCGCCGCCTGCTGGCCGGCGCCCGCTGTCTGCTCGTTCCTTCTCTCGTGCCCGAAACCAGCTCGCTGGTGGCCATGGAAGCCCTCGCCTGCGGCACGCCCGTCATCGCTTTCCCGTCCGGCGCCCTGCCGGATATCGTGGAGCATGGCCGCACCGGCTTCATCGTTGAAAACGCGCATCAGATGGCGCAGGCTATCCGCGAGTCCGCCCGCATCCATCCCGAAGTCTGCCGTCAGGCCGCGCGCCGCCGCTTCTCGGCCGACCGCATGATTGCCGAGTACCTGTGCCTCTATGAGCGCCTGGTTTCCCACGTCCGCGCGCGCGAAGCCCGCGCCGGCTCCTCCGGAAGCGATCGCTATGGCCTGGTCACCACCGGCCCTTAGCCTCCGCGTCGCATGATCGTCTGCCGCCAATAGTGCCGCCCGGTCCGCACGTCGATGTTCTCGCCTGCATCTGCGCGCTCGCCCCCCGCAACCTGTTTGTGAACGCATTTGAAAAATTATTTTGTCCCGGTTCTTCAGCCATTTGGCGCTGATGCCGGGCCGCCATCCCGCACCCCTCGTGTTACGTTTCCCTCGACGAAGTGCTGCCGTGCCGGGCGGCTTGGAAACCGCTCGCGATGCGCCGCGTGCCGTGCTCTGGCGTGAGTTCTCGAGACACACTATCCGGAAAGACACGTGGGACAACATCAAGGGCAGACAGCACCCGCGGAGTTCTCTTCTAACGGGAGAAGAGACAGGGAGCGCTCCTTGCAACGAAATCCGAACCGAAAGTGAGCTCAAAAAAGAAAAGCCGCCGATGAACGCGAGTAAGCACCGATAAAACCACCCAAAATCGGCGTTCATCCGCATTCATCCGCGGCCCAAAATCAACCCTACGCGATTCGTGTCCCTATTGGATCGCCTTTTCCAGCTCCGACGTCGCCCCCTGAATGGCTTCGCCGGTATTCTCCAGAACCTTCCCTACCTTCCCGATCTCCTCTTCCGCCAACGTCCATTCCCCCTGCTCGATGCTCTCCCGGATCGCCGGCAGCGTCTTCACGCCGTATCCCGTGTAGAATCCCGGCGCGTAAATCTGGTGCTGGAACCACGGCCGGTTCGGCAGCCCTTCCTTCAGTGTGAGCGCCCGTTCCACCGCGATCAGCCGGCTGTTGGCATCTCGCAGTTCGGCCCGCGCCAGCGCCGAGCCGCCATTCGCCGCCGCCCGCGCAGCCACTTTATCGTATGCATCCGCCACCCGCGCCACCGCCGCCATGCCGTTGTCGAGCGGAGCGAAGTTCAAAAACGGAGGCACCGCCTCCTTCTCCGGCAGCGTCGTCTTGTGCCGCGGATCCTCCACCGCCGCCAGTGTTCCGTCGTCGATCATCCGGTTGCGCTCGATGATCTGCTCGCGCTTGTCCCTGGCCAGCTTCTCCACTTCGTCCACGTATCGCCGCACGGTATCGGTGAAATCGTCGAAATCGTAGGGCAGCAGTTGCGCGTCCGCTAGCCGTAGCACCGCCGTTCCCGCCGTCTGCGCCAGCGCCCGCCCGTAGACGAAATCGGTGTCGGAGAAGTGCGTGTACCAATAGAAATCGTCGTAGATCGAATGGTAGATGCCGCTGTCGCCTTCGCCGCCGTATCCCAGGTTCACCGAGGCGATCCCCAGGTGGTCCAGAAACGCGGTGTAATCCGACCCCGATCCCAGTGCCGCGATCCGCAAATCCTGTCTGCGCCCCGCTTCCGCCCGGTCCGCCGGCGTCATGGCGCCCCCACGTCCGCCGCCTTCCATCGGCACCATCCGGCGCGCCTGCAGCCGCCGCCACACCGAAACATGCGCCTCCGGATCCTGAATGTCCCGCGCCACGCCGTTGATGAACCGCTCCAGCGTGTGCGAGCCTTCCACCTGCAAGTACCCGCGCCCGTTGGCATCGGAATTCAGATACACCGCGGCCTTCTGCCGCAGTTCGGCGTCGTGCGCCTCCGCCCATTCGGTCGAGCCCAGCAGCCCCGGCTCCTCGCCGTCCCAGATCGCGTAAATAATGGTGCGCTTCGGCTTCCATCCCTCTTTGAGCAGCATGCCCAGCGCCCGTGCCTCTTCCAGCAGCGCCACCGTTCCCGAAACCGGATCGTCCGCTCCGTTCACCCACGCGTCATGATGGTTGCCGCGGATGATCCACTCGTCCGGATACTGGCTCCCCGGAATCCGCACGATCACGTCGTACAGCGGCTTCAAATCCCAGTTGAATGCCAGCTTCAGGTGCGCCTTGGCCGGCCCCGGCCCGATGTGATACGTAAACGGCAGCCCGCCCCGCCATGCCGCCGGTGCCACCGGTCCCTGCATCGCCGCCAGCATCGGCTGCGCATCGCCGTAGGAAATCGGCATCACCGGAATCTTGGTCAGCGTCACCGCGTCTTTGATCGCCAGCCGCTTGGCGTCCTTGGTCGCGCCCACGCCCGGCGTCAGCGGATCGCCCGGATAGATCGGCATGTCCATCACGCTGCCGCGCTGCACGCCGTCGTGGTTCCGCATCGGTCCGCCCGGAAACACGTCGCCGCGCTCGTAGCCGTCGTCCCGCGGGTCCGAGTAAATCAGGCATCCGACCGCTCCGTGTTCCGCCGCCACCTTCGGTTTGATCCCGCGCCACGACCCGCCGTACCGCGCGATCACGATCGCCCCTTTCACCGAAATGCCCAGCCGCGCCAGTTGCTCGTAATCGTCCGGCACCCCGTAATTCACGTACACCAGCGGCGCGGTCACGTCGCCGTCAATCGAGTAGGCGTTATACGTCGGAAGCTGCTCTTCGTGCTGGTTCGAGGTCGAATCCACCGATTCCGTCGGCTCCATCAGCTTGGCCGTGAAGTGCGTCGGCGCCACCAGTTCCAGTTGCCGCTGCTTCGGCGTGGGAAACAGCACGTCGAAGGTTTCGATCTGCGCATCCAGCCCGAATTCCTTCAGCTTCCCCACTAGCCATTCCGCATTGTCTTTGTCGTACGGCGAGCCCACGTGGTGCGGCCGCGCGCTCAGCCTCTGCATGTACGCGCGCAGGTTGGCCGGGTCGGGAATCGCGCGGAATTTTGCCTCCCAGTCGCGCTCGGTGCGCGCCGCGTCCGTCGCATAACCGCGCAGGGAGGCGTTTTCTTGAGGAATGGCAACCGGCGCCGCCAGGCACAGCGCCGCCACACAGGCAATTGAGCATTTCATAACAGACGATTCTAACCGATCCGATCTTTGGTCGCTCCTCGGAATCGCCTTCCGAGCCGCGACCGAAGGGAGCGCTCTTGCCAATCGGCGAGCGAAATCCCGCGGACAGGGACTTACGGCGTGGTCGGCAGCGTGTCCCGGTCCATCGATTCGCGCCGCACGCGCCCGCGCCAGAATGCTCCCGCCGTCACCAGCAGCGATGCCGCCAGCAGCGAGCCGTCCCGCAGCAGCGTCTTCCAGGAGATGATCTCGCCCGGCCCGAAGCAGCCGCAGCTGATCTCTTGCCCCTTGATGTACGCCCGCACCATCAGGCTCAGAAATACCGCCAACAGGAGCGACGTCGCAGCGCTGGCGAATCGCAGCCACCGCCCCGCGATCAGCAATATGCCCAGCGCCAGTTCGAACCATGGCAGCGTGCGCGCCAGAATTTCCACCGCCGTTTGCGGCAGCAGTTGGTAGGAATCGATGGCCATCGCGAAAAGCTGCCACGGCAGCAGGTGCAGCCGGCCATCCGTGAATTGAAATAATTTGACGTACGCGGCGTAGGCAAACACCACGCCCAATGCGACGCGCAGCACAATTGCCAGCCGGCGCACGATCTTATTTGAGATAGCCATTGAGAAGCGACCGCAGAAAATTGTAATTCACCGGCCAGGGGATTGGAAAGTGCTGGGAGCCGTACGAAAGGATGATCGTAGGCGTCGCCCGGACCGGTTCGCGATTGCCTGCATCCACGTCCCGCGAGACTTCCGCCAGCACGGAAGGATCTTTCACAAGCGCCTGCACGTGTTTCTGCTGTTCCGGCGTGAGCACCGTTGCCACCGTCTCCCACACCCTGCCCGTAAACATCCAGGTGGATTGTTGCCGGAACAGCACATCCGCCACCGGCTGGTAAATATCCAGCCGAGCGGCTGCGGTGGCGTAAGCGGCCGCCTCGCGCGAGTACTTGTGTTCCGGAATATTCAGCGGGAACTCATGGTTCACTACCGCGACCTTTCCGGGCATCACGTAATCTCTCACGATCAGAGGCAGCATTTGCTCATGGAAGTTCTTGCAGGCCGGACACTCGAAATCGCTGTAGACGTCCAGCCGGATGGGAGCGCTGGGGGTGCCGAGAATTTTTCCCTTATCGGCATCGGGCGGCGCAGCCAGGCAGACAGCCGCCAGGCACGCCACGAACAGCATGGCCTTCATACGATCAGATTACCAGCTTGGGGATCGAGAATTGGGGCCAGGCTGAAAGCTGACTGCTATTTCGCCATCGTATCCACAAGGGATTTCAGGAACGTGTAGTTCAGGTTCTGCGCCTGAATCGGGAAACGCTGCGATCCGTGCGTGACGCAAACCGTGGGTGTGGCATTCACACCCAGCGCAATCCCTTCCTGGTAATCGTGTTCCACTTCCGCCACTACGCCAGGCTCCTTCGCGAGCACCTGCACCCGCTTCTGCTCTGCAGGGCTCAGAACCGCGGAGACCGTTCCCCAGACATTCCCGTTCACCGCCCAGGTGGCCTGATTCTGGAACAGCGCTTCGGCCACCTGCCCGTATTTGCCGATCCGCCCCGCCGCCACGGCGTAAGTTGCCGCCTCGCGCGCGTACGGATGGTACGGACCGCTGAGCGGAAACTCGCGATGCACCAGGTAAACCTTCCCGCTATTGACAAAGTCCCGCTTCACCAACGGCAGAGTCACTTCATCGAATTCGCGGCAGTGCGGGCAATCGAATGAGGCGAACACCTCCATCACAACCGGGGCGTTCGGACTGCCTTCCGCTTTGGCTTTATCAACCTCCGGAACCGCGGCGAGGCAAGGCAAGAGCAGGGCCAGTCCGAGTGCGACGACGTAACGCTTCATACTTCTATTGTAAACGGGGACCGGGGGCCAGGGGCTAGGGACCAGGGAGGAGAATGGTATCGTGCAGGCGCGCGTTGCTCTCTTTGTCCCGTGCAGGGGCAACGGGAGCCCGACTGGCGTCGTGCACCACCCCGACCCCCGGCCCCCGGCCCGTGGCCCCCGTTACAGAAACGCTTCGATCGCCCTTCTCTGCGCCGTCTTCAGCCGCGAGTTCGCTCCGTCCAGCTCTTCGATCTTTTCCCGCAGTTCGCGGAACAGCCGCGCCCGTTCCGCGCCCGATCGCACCACCAGCAACAGCTGCGCGTTATCCCACGGTTTTTCCAGGTATTGAAACAGCGCCACCTGGTTGATCGCCTGAATCGCGCTCTGCTTGTCTGCGTGGCCTGTGAGCAGTACGCGGCTCGCTTCCGGCTGCGCCTGCTTGATACGCGCCAGCAGTTGGATGCCGTTCATCTTCGGCATCAGGTAATCGGAGATAGCAACGTCCACCAGGTTTTGCTCGGCGAACCGCGCCGCCTCCTCGGCATCGGTGAAGCCGTGCAGGGTGAAATCGGTCTCCAGCTCGAAAAACGCCCGCAGGCTGGTGATCACCATCTCTTCGTCGTCCACGATCAGGACGGATGGCGGATGGTCTGATGGCGAATGATGGCCGTTCTGGTTCACGGTGTGACGCTCCTCGGACCCGGCGCCGCCGGGCCTTCCGGACCTCTTGTCCCCCGGCGCACCGGAATGCGGATGTGAAAGGTGGCGCCATGGCCGAACTCGCTTTCACAGCCGATGGTGCCGCCGTGACGGTCCTCGATAATCTCCCTCGCAATTGCAAGTCCCATCCCGCAACCCTCGCCAATCGGTTTGGTGGTGAAGCCCGGCTGGAACGCGCGCGCCCGCTCCTCGGCCGTCATGCCGCGCCCGGTGTCGGAAATCGCGACGTACACCACGCCGTCCTCCAGCCGCGTGCGCGCCCGGATCGTCCCGTCGCCCTCGATCGCGTGCGCGGCATTCACCAGCAGGTTGAGGAACACCTGCCCGAGCATCTGGGGGAAGCACTCCACTTCCGGTAGTGTGCCGAAATCCGCTTCCACCCGGATGCGCGAGCCGAATTCCGCCCGCGCCAGCAGCAGGCTGTCGCGCAGGTGCTGGTTCAGGTCGATCGCCCGCGGCGCTTCCCCGTCCGCCCGCGCGAATTTTTTCAGTCCGCGAATCACCGCGCGGATGCGCTCCGAGGCTACACGGTCGATAGCCGCCAGGCTCTGGCATGTCCCCACCAGCCGCCGTGCCCGTTCCAGCGACTGCGGCCGGGGATCCGCCAGCATTGCCGCCAGCATTTCGAGCGACCGCTCGATCACTTCGGCATTGGAGAGAATCGAGCCGAGCGGCGTGTTGATCTCGTGCACCACGCCCGCCAGCAGCCGCCCCGCAGCCGCCATCTGGTGCAGGTCCGCGCTGGCCGCGGGCGCGCACGCCTCCGAATTCGAGCTCATGATGCCACCAGTTTTCGAAACCGTTTCACCATCGTAGAAAAAAGGGCGGATGTAATTTCGCTGTTGTCCGCCAGCAGGTCGTAGAAGTCGTCGCGCCCGATGCGCAGCAGCCGCGTGTCTTCGCTGGCCTTCGCCGTCACCGCCGCCGGCTCCTCCTCGTCGAACAGCGCCCACGCGCCCAGTACCTCGTTCCGCCGCGCTGTAGCCAGCGGCTCGGAATCCCGCGCCAGATCCACGGCTCCGTCCAGAATCACGTACAGCGCATCCACCGGATGCGCCGCATCCAGCACCAGCCGGCCCGGTGGAAACCGCACCTCGTGTGCGATGGAGGCAAGCCGCGCCAGTTGCTCCGGCGAAAGCTGCGCAAACAGATCGACTCCTTCCAGCGTGATCACCTTTTCGACAATGTTGAGTTCAGACATAGATGAAACCCCGGGGTTAGGGATTGGGGCGGTCGGGCACGCGGCACGATGCGCCTGTACGCGCGGTCCTGAACGGAGCCGCATACCTGCCAAACCGCACGGAGCGCTCATCGTGCTTTACCGCCGATCGCCCCAATCCCTAATCCCCAATCCCCGGCCCCTGTTTTACGCTGCCAGCCGCGCTTCGGCAGCTCGCGCCACCTGCCATACCGCCTCCTGATAATCCTGACCCTCGGCAGCCTGGTGGATTTCCGGCGCCAGGCTGCGTAGATGCAATTCCCCGGCGGCCGCAATCGCGCATGCCGCCAGCCACGGATCCGACGAACGGATCAGCTCGCGAATGGCGTCCTCGGCCGTTCGCAGCTCGATTCCGTAAAGCTGTTTGCCGTGCTCGGGAAGATGCTCCGGCGCGTCCAGCAGCGGCAACAGAATGCGCTTCAGCCGGCGGTCCAGCAGGTTGTCCAGAAATTCCAGCGCGGCCGTCGCCTCCTCGTGGCGCCGGTGCGCCACCGCCAGGTACGCGAAGTAAATCGCCTTCGGAGGATAGCGCAGGCCCAGCAGCCGGAACAGCCGCTCCACCGTCCGCTCCAGCCGCGCCCGGATCGTGCGCGCCAGCAGCCGCGCCGCGCCGCGTTCGGCCGTCTGGTCCAGAAACGGCTGCAGGGCCGCGTTCAGCTCGTAATAGTGGCGCGCTTCCTTATAGATCTGCTCGCTCACGCACCCGTCGTTGAAATCGAGCGCCGGTGCGGCCTCCCGCAGATGGTTCAAGGCCTTCAGCACCGCCGCCGAAACATCCAGGTCCTGCGCGTCCAGGGCAGCCAGCAGCACATCCACCGACCGCTGTTCGGGAATGTTCTTCAGCACCCGCGGAATCTGTCGCCGCACCCGGATCGGCGCCGATTCGTCCTCGAGGAAATCGGAAAGAGTGCCGCAGATCGAATCGCCGAACGCCGCCAGCGCCGGAATCGCGGCCGCGCGCAAACGCGGCTGCGCCAGAGCATCGATGAGCGGGAACAGATGATCGCGGTTCTTCAGCACGCCCGCTGCCCGGCACGCCGCTGCCGCGGTGTCCGGGTCAGGATCCCGCATCAGCCCGGCCAGCAGCCCGCCGGCGTCTTCGCCAAGCACGCCAAGCGCAGAAGCGGCCAGTGCCCGCCGAGCCGGCTCCGCCGATGCGGCTTCGCGTTCCACCCACGCCGGAGTGAGCAGGCTCCGCGCCAGCGCCGCATCGCTGCCCACGGCATCCAGCGCTGCCAATGCAATGACCGCATCCGAATCGTCCAGGAAGGATGCGGCCATCCCGGACCGTTCCGGCGCCATCGCAATGGCGTAGGCGACCTCCGCCGGCACCCGCGGCGGCCGGCTCCATTCCAATCCCGGAATGTTTCGGGCGGCCGCGATTTCGAAAGCTTTGGCGCGAAGCTCGGGATCGGAGCTCTCGGCCGCCCGCGCCAGGGCCAGTCCCAATTCGTAGTGCGGCGCTTCGGCCAGCAGCGTCAGCGCATACGCCGCTTGTCGCCCGTTCCCCACGTGCAGCGTCTCTTCCAGCAGGCGGACGGTCGCCTGGTCCTGCACCGCAATCCGCAGGTTGGCGAAATCCAGTTGCCGCGCTTCAAACCGCTTGCGGATCGTAGCCACGTACTCGCGCCGCGCCAGATGCGAGAAGTAAATCCATGGCACGCACAGCGCCATCACAATGACAGCGATGCCCTTTACTCCCAGGTGTAGTGGACTGATCGTCAACAGAATCAGAAGCACGCCTCCCACGCCGCGCGAGAGCCGGTCCACACAGATATCGATGAACGCCTTCATCCGGTTGCGCAGTTCCTGCGGCAGCGGCATGTAGAGCAGTTCCATGCCGGTCCGGTTCAGCGTGTAGCGTGTCGAGGCCTCCGTCAGCCTCACCGCGCCGGCCGCCGTCACGCCCGGCGAGAATACGGTCGCAATCGAGGAAAGCAGAATGCTCCCCGGCGCCACCTGCAGCGTGCCGCCCACGCCGAATCGCCGCACGATCGAGGCGGTCAGCAGAAGCTGGAATACGAACTCGGCCAGGTTCAGATACAGCCCGTAAAACTGTCCGAAGAATGCCGCCAGGTTGGCGCCCGTGTGGGCCGCCCGCGCCGTCACCTGGAACTGGTATTCCACCATCGTGTCCACTACGTACATCACCACCATGATTCCGACGATCACCTGGAGGTGCCGCACCCGCCCCAGGTCCTGAAAAATCGTCGTGAAGGAGAAGTCCGTCTCCTCCGCGTGTCCTGCGCGCGCGCTGGAAAGCGATACCGTGGAACGGCGCATGGCCAGCCGGAAGGAAAGGTAGGCCAGTATTACCATCACCGCGCTCGCCAGCATCAGGTTCCGCGTCCCCACCAGCATGGCGGTGCGGCTGGTGAACTCGCCGCCGAATGCCGCGCCCAATACCATCCCCATGCCCAACAGCGGATACAGCCGCTTGGCCTCGCGCGCGTCGAAGAGGTTGCTCGCCACCAGCCACCCCTGCGCCACCAGCACGATGCTGAACAGGCTCACCCAGATGTTGAACACGTAGACCATCCACGGCAGCCGGATCAGGGTCCACATGATCACCAGCGAAACCACGGAAAGTGACATCGTGGCGAAAACCGCCGCGCGGAGCGAAGTCTTGGCCGCCAGCTTGCTGTACAGATAGGCGAAAATGCCGCCGAACACGGCCATCAGGATATACAGCGAGGGAAGCCGGTCGACGTCGAACTTGGTCAGAAACATCGCCCGTGAAACGGGCTTCAGAATGTAGTAAGCGAACAGGATGAAAAGCAGATAGAAGAACATTGACCATGTGCGAAAATGCTCGCCGGGTCTGATATCGAACAATTGCCGGCGTAGTTGGCGCAAGCGATTCATCCTGAGAAGACGATGCAATTGGGAAACCAAAGCAGGTTGCGGAAGCCGTGGATGCCGCCGCAGGAATTCGACGCGCGGTTCCGCGAGTTCCTGGCTCGCGCCGCCGCCCCTCGCGTCAAACTGCTCGCGATGGTGGAGATCGCCTTATCGCTGCTGCTCCAGTTCGGCCGTATGACCGCCGGAGCCTGGCGCATGCTGGGCGTCGCGCCGTGGTGTCAGACCTTCGCCCTCATGGCGGCCGGTGTGGTTACGCTCGTTGCAGCATGGCTGAATCCGCGGGCGCCGCGCCTGGTGGGAGCGCTTTCCGCCTGGGGCGCCGCCGCCTTGCTGCTGGCTGTTACCGCATGGCAGCGCGCCGATGTCGCCGGCTCGAACGATTTCCTGCTCGCCGCCATCACCCTCGTTCTCGTCACCGCCGCGGCCATGCTGCCGCTCGCGCCGCGCTCCGCCCTTGCCATGGGACTCGGCGTCGAGGGTGTGTACATTTTATCCTCCCGCTGGTTCCCCAACGGCCTCACCGGTGAGCCGCATCACATTTTTCTGCTGCTCGTCGCCCTGCTGGCCGCCGGTATCGCCGCCGCCAATTACGAACATTGGCGCGCCGAATTTACCGCCGTCGAGGAAGCCGTTCGCGCCGCCGAAACCCTGGCCGGCGCCCAATTGCGCGCCCAGCTCGCGGAAAGTGCGATCTCGCTCGGAAAAATGGCCGCTGCCCTCACCCACGAAATCAACTCGCCCCTGGGCACGCTCCGAAGCTCCATCAAGACGCTCGAAGTCATGAACGAGCGCGGTATCGACCGTCCGCAGACGCGCGCGGAGCTGGTGCGGTCCATGGAAGCCTCGGCCGCCCGCATGGAGGAAGTAACCCGTCGCGTCGGCCGGCTCGTCGCGCTCGAAGACGCCGACATGAAGCCCGCCGATGTCAACGATCTCCTCGCGGACGTCCTTCTCCTCCACGACGCCGAAATTGCCGCTGCCAAAGTGCGGCTCGAAACCGAGCTCGAAAAACCGCTGCCGGCCCTGAACTGCCGGCCGCAACTGCTGCGAGCCGTCTTCTCCGCGCTCCTCAGCAATGCCATTCATGCCGTCAACGGCGATGGCTGCATCGGCATCCGTAGCGCTCTCGGTCCCGAAGGCATCGAAGTCACCATCCGCGATAACGGCCGCGGCATGGCCGCCGAGGAGGTCGAAACCATCTTCGAGCCGCGTCTGAAAGTGGCTGAGGGCCGCGTGTCCAGCGGTAACTGGAGCCTCTTCCATTCCCGCCAGATCGTCTACGAGCACGGCGGCAATATTAAGGTAGAGACCGAAGAGGGCCGTGGAACCGCCGTCCACATCAGCCTGCCGGCCGGATGAGCCGGGACCTGCCGCTCCCTTTGGTCGCGACTCCGTTGGCGACTGATTTCCGTCACAGAGCCGCGACCAAAGGGAGCGGTCCCGGCGGACGTAGCAAGACCTCTGGGATGATGCACTGGCTCCAAAGAGCTATGAAACCAATGGATTTCCGCACTGGTGGACGGAAGGATAGATCCAGTGGGGGAACTGCGATGAACACGCCGGGCGGGCGGACTCGAGCGTTCGCCCGCACCGCGTGAGGGGAAAGCTAGCGGTTTCCCGCGACGGCCGCGGAGGAAGCTTTACGGCTTAAGAAGCATTCCCGGCAATAGACGGGCCGGCCTTGCGTCGGCTTGAAGGGTACCGTGGTTTCCCGACCGCATTGCGAGCAGGTGGTCATGGTTTCCGTTTTGGTGAACCCCGATGCCGAAGAGCCCTGTCGTTTCGCCTTGCAGTTCTTGCAACGCTTAGGCTCGTTTTTGAAATTCTTGTCGTGGAAGAAGTGTTGTTCTCCCGCTGTAAAGACAAACTCCGCTCCGCAATCAACGCACTTGAGAACGCGATCCTGAAACTCCGGCATATCAACAGTGCCCCGTTATACGACCTGAACATGTGAAGGAAGGCGACGGGCGGAACCGCTCGCCGCCTCCGGTTTATTCGATTTCCCGGCGACTCTTTTTCCGGTTCCGTTTGCGGGCCAGCGCCTGCTTGGCCCGGAGCTTCTCACCCGGCTTCAAATAGAACGAATGCCGCTTGACCTCTTTAATGATGTCTTCCTGCTGCACTTTTCTCTTGAAGCGGCGAAGGGCGTTTTCCAACGTCTCGCCCTCCTGAAGCTTTACTTCAGCCAAACTTGCACACCTCCCAACTCGACCTAGATTCCCGTGCGTGGGCTGGCATTTTGATGAAAAACCCGACGAGTTCGCAACTGCCTGGCGCCATTCAAAAATTCCTGCGCTTCACACAGAAGGTACTGATATCATAAGTGGTTGACGGTTAAAGTCAAGCCTAAAATTTTGACCGGTCTCCGGGGCGCTTGCCCAGAACACCAACAAAAGCTCTTCTTTTCAGGAACTTGCGCCGAAAATGGAAAATCTGTTAGCGATTCTGCTGGCGGGAGGTGCCGGCGAACGTCTCTATCCTCTGACGAAGGATACCGCGAAACCGGCGGTGCCATTTGGTGGGGCTTACCGCATCATTGATTTCACGCTCTCCAACTGTATCAACTCCGACGTCCGGCGAATTCTCATCCTAACACAGTACAAATCCCTGGAACTCATCCGTCACGTGCGCGACGGCTGGAACATCCTTTCTCCCGAGCTCGGCGAATACATCGAGGTCCTGCCTCCCATGCAGCGGGTTTCGCAGGATTGGTATCAGGGAACGGCCGATGCCGTCTTTCAGAATTTTCAGAGCATCGAGGCGGATGCGCCGCGTGAGGTCCTGATCCTGTCCGGCGATCAGATCTACAAGATGAACTACCACGAGATGGTCGACTGGCACCGCCGCAATGCCGCCGATATCACCGTGGCGACGCTCCAGGTACGTCCGGACGAGGCCCCCCGCTTCGGCGTGGCCGAGATCGAATCGGATTACCGCATTGTCGGCTTCGAGGAGAAGCCGAAGCACGGCAATCCGATCCGCTCCCGCTTCGATTCCTCTATGGTCAGCGCCTCCATGGGGATCTACGTCTTCAAAACCGACGTGCTGCTGCGCGCCCTGCACGAGGATGCGCAGGACGCCGCCTCCAGCCACGATTTCGGCAAAGACGTGATTCCGCGCTGCCTGCACACCGACCGCGTGGTCGCCTACGATTTCCGGGATATCAACGCTAAGCAGGCCCGCTACTGGCGCGATGTCGGCACCCTCGACGCCTACTACGAGGCCAACATGGACCTCGTCTCCGTTGTGCCGGAATTCAACCTCTACGATACCGGCTGGCCCATCCGCACCCGCGTCACGCAGCAGCCTCCCGCCAAGTTCGTCTTCGCCCAGGAAGGGCGACGCATGGGCGTGGCCGTCGATTCGGTAGTGAGCGCCGGCTGCATCGTTTCCGGAGGCCGCGTGCTGCACTCCGTGCTCTCCCCCGGCGTACGTGTCAACAGCTACTGCGAAATCGAATATTCCATTCTCATGCCGGGCGTGGAAGTCGGCCGCTACAGCCGCATCAGCCGCGCCATCCTCAACACCGGAGTGAACCTCCCCGAATCCACCGTCATCGGTTTCGACCCCGATGCCGACCGCGCCCGCGGCTACACCATCACCGAAGCCGGAATCGTGGTGGTGGGATGAA
>DATJMP010000043.1:0-8909 GCA_035508655.1 Bryobacteraceae bacterium | reverse complement strand
CCGGTCGCAATTTGCGCCGGAGATGATGGAACGAGTGCGGACGATGGCCGGAGCCGAATGCGGGCACGTACTGCTACGGCTGGCGTATTCGACGGTGAAGGTGGCGGGGTTGGAGACGGACGTTTTCGAGGGGCTGGGAGTAGGGATCAGGGATTAGGGATTAGGGCGATCAGACGCGCGGGGCACCGCGCGGATCCGCGCGGTCCTCGGGATCCGCTGAGGACTGAGCGACACTCTCGCTGATTGTCGCATCTCCGACCGCCCCAACCCCTGACCCCTAATCCCCGATCCCTTTTCCGATATGCTAGCCGGAGTAAGGAGGATCGGGATGCGATTTGCGGTGCTGGTGCTGGCGGCTTTGCCGGTGATGGCGCAGGAGACGATTTTGCTGAGGCCGGGGGCGAAGATTGATGCTTCGGGTCCGGCGGAGCAGGTGGAGGACCGGGGGAAGGACGGCGTGGTGGACCGGTCCATCACGCACGTGGTGGAACCTTCGGTGACGGTGTACCTGCCGACGGGGCGGGTGACGGGGACGGCGATCGTGATCTGCCCGGGCGGCGGGTATCAGCACCTGGCCATCGACAAGGAAGGGCACGACGTGGCGCGATGGCTGAATACGATCGGGATTGCGGGCATCGTGCTGAAGTACCGGCTGCCGGGGAACAGCGGGCGCGGGGCGTCGAGCCTGAGCCAGGTGGAGGACTCGGTACACGTGGCGCTGGAGGATGCGGAGGCGGCGGTGCGGCTGACGCGGGCCAACGCGGCGAAGTGGCACGTGAAGCCGGACGCCGTCGGAGTCATGGGATTTTCGGCCGGCGGGCACCTGGCGGCGATGATGGGGATGGTAGCGCCACAGGATGCGCGGCCGGATTTCCTGGTGCTGGGGTATCCGGCGATTCCGCAGTTTCTGAATGTGACGGCGTCGACGCCGCGGACGTTTTTGGTATGCGCGGACGATGACCCGCTGGTGAACCCGGCGGAGAACGCAGGGCGGTTTTTTGCGGCGCTGCGTGCGGCGAAAGTGCCGGCGGAGCTGCACGTGTACTCGTCGGGCGGGCACGGGTTCGGGATTTTGAAGACGGCAAAGACATCGGCGGCGTGGCCGGAGGCGCTGGTGGCGTGGCTGAAGGAAGCGAAGCTGGATTGAGGGCCCCTGCGGGGCGGGATCGGGGATCAGGGATTGGGGCGGTCGGAGGTGCAGCGCGAGCCAAGGCCTCAAGCGGTCCTCAGGGCTTAGGAATTTGTTGAGAAAGCTGTTATAGGCCGCAGATAAACGCAGATGAACGCGGATAAATGCGTCTGTCTTCAATCCGCGATGATCTGCGGCGATCAAGCTATTAGGCGATTTCGGGGACTGCGGGACGCGCGCTTCGCACTGCGCGCGTGATTGGGGGAGGCCCGTTGTGCCCGGCCTGGTGCGGATCTTGAGCGGCGGTTCGGGCCCGAGCGCGGGGGGGCGGATTTCCAATCCGCCCGCAGGCTGCCAGCCTGCCCTACTGCGGACATATACTGAAGCGGTGATCAGCAGACGGCAGGTTTTGGCGGGAGCGGCCGCAGCCGCTTTGGCGGCGAGGGCTCGGGCGAAGGCGCCGCAGCCGGTGACACCGGTGCGGTTCGACGTGCCGGCACATGCGTGCGATTGCCATACGCACATGATCGGCGACCCGCGGAGATTTCCGTTTTTCGCGGGGCGGACGTACACGCCGGAACCCGCGCCGCCGGAGGAAATGGCGGCGCTGCACCGCGCGCTGCACGTGGAGCGCGTAGTGATCGTGACACCGAGCGTGTACGGGACGGACAATTCGGCCACGCTGTACGGGATGAAAGCGCGCGGGGCGACAGCGCGGGGCGTGGCGGTGATCGACGAGAAGACGCCGGAACGCGATTTGGAAACGATGGACCGGGCGGGGGTGCGCGGCATCCGGCTGAATCTTTCGGTGGGCGGGCACAACGATCCGGCGGCGGCGCGGAAGCGGTTTCAGGAAGCGGGAAAGCTGCTGAAGCGGCCGGGCTGGCACATCCAGATCTTCACGAACCTGGCGGTGATCGCGGCGATCCGGCCGCTGGTGCTGGATTCGGCGGTGCCGGTGGTGTTCGACCATTTCGGCGGGCTGCAAGCACGGCTGGGGCTGGAGCAGCCGGGGTTTGCGGATCTGGTGGAATTGGTGCGGTCGGGGAAGGCGTACGTGAAGATTTCGGGGGCGTACCGGTGCTCGACGGCGGGGCCGGATTATGCGGACATGGCGCCGTTTGCGCGGGCGCTGATCGCGGCAAATGCGGGGCGGGTGCTGTGGGGAACGGACTGGCCGCATCCGGACAATACGTCCGGGAGGCCGGTGACAGAGCTGACGCCGATGCTGCCGATTGACGACGGGCGGCTGATGAACCAGCTTGCGGTGTGGGCGCCGGAGGCGGCGGTGCGGGCGCGGATTCTGGTGGAGAATCCGGCAAAGCTGTACGGGTTTTAGAAGGTTGCAGGAAAGATTGGAAGACCGCTCCCTTCGGTCGCGGCTCGGATTCAGGTGTCGCGGATTGGATTCGGGTTTTCGCATTTTTCAGCAGAACGCTTCCTTCGGGCGGCGAGCGGCAATAGAATCAGGAGTGGGCAGATTTATGGACAAGACACTCTGGAAATCGGCGGCCGCCGTGGCCGCTGCGCTGATGATGGCCGCCTGCTCGGAGGCTCCGCAGCCGGCCCAAACGAAAACGGAGCCGGCCGCCAAGACCGAGCCGGCCGCGCCGCCGGAAGCGGTGGCGGCGCGCACCGCCTTTTTCGAAATGTACAAGCCGGCGCGCACGTGGGCGCCGGACGTGATGCCGTTGACGCTATCCGCCGGCGAGGTGCCGGGGATTAAGAACGAAGACGGCAAAGCCGGGATGTGGACGGCGGTGTTCGTTTCGGCGGTGAGGCACGAAGCGCGTACGTTCACCTATGCGGTGACGGATCACGCACCGGACATTCAAAAGGGCGTGAGCGTGGGCGGCGCGGAGGTGTGGAGCGGGCCTACGGCGAAGAGCCGGCCGTTCGAGGTAGCGGAATTCGTGACCAACTCCGACGATGCGTTCAAGACTGCATCGCAGAAAGCGGATGCGTGGCTGAAGAAGCACCCGGGCAAGAAGGTGACGATCACGCTGGCGAGCACGTCGCGGTTCGCCGGGCCGGTGTGGTACATCATGTGGGGCGACCCCAAGAACGGGTACCTGGCGTTTATCAGCGCGACCACCGGCCAGCCGGCGAAGTGAAACCGATGCGATCGACGTAATGATGCTGGGCGGATTTCCATCCAATCCGCCGCAGGCTGCCTGCTCCACGTAGACTCCGGATTTTAAGCTTCGCCGGGCACCTCGGACGATGCCATCATGGTATTCTCGATGGACATAGGGGACATCGTCTGAAAGGAGTCGGCGAATGATACGGCTCGTAAGGGTTGGCGCGGCAGCATTCTGGATGGGTGCGGTTCTCGCCTCGGCGGCTTGGGCAGCGGATTCGATTGCGGGACGTTGGGCGGCCACGATGACGTTGAACGGGGTGGAGATTCCATTCCGGCTGGATTTTTCGGGCAGCGGAACGGCGTTCACGGGAACACTTTTCAATGGCGATCTCCCGGTGACACCTACCAGCGCGAGCTTTGCCGACGGCCGGGCCGTGCTGAACTTCGACCAGATGCTCATCAAGCTGACGGCGGAATTGCGCAATGGACGGCTGGAGGGGCGGATCAACGGGAAGTTTGCCGGGAGCGGCGGAGCACCGTTCGTGGCGGAGCGGTACACGGCTCCGGCTGCGCCGACGGGAGATGTGCCGTCAATTGGCGGGGTGTGGGAGATCCCGCATGAAAGCGCGAAGGGCGAAAAGGCGTGGCGGTTCATCGTGCGGCAATCGGGAGCGGAGGTGAGCGCGGCGATTCTGCGGGTGGATGGCGATACGGGGGCGCTGACGGGACGATGGAGCGGCGGGAAGTTCGTGCTGAGCCATTTCGACGGGACACGGCCGGCGCGGATGGAGGTTACGGTAGCGGAGGACGGGTCGCTGGAGCTTGTGCAGCCGGCGGGACGCGATACGAGGCTTACGGCCTACCGGGTGGAGGAGGCGCGGGCGAAGGGCGTGCCGGAGCCGGACGATTTCTCCACGCATACAAAAGTGAAAGACCCGGCGCAGCCTTTCACGTTCCGATTCCCGGATGCGGACGGAAAGGTGTGGTCGAACGAGGATGCGAAGTTCAAGGGCAAGGTGCTGCTGATCAACATCACCGGAACCTGGTGCCCGAACTGCCACGACGAGGCGCCCTACCTGGAAGCGCTTTACAAGCAATACCGGGCGCTGGGGCTGGAGATTGTGGCGCTGGATTTCGAGGAGCCGGAACAACAGGCGCAGTTGAGCCGGGCGCGGGCGTTCGTGAAGAAGTACGGGATTGAGTACACGTACCTGATTGCGGGCGCGCCAGACGAACTGCAACAGAAGGTCACGCAGTTAGAGAACCTGAATACGTGGCCGGCCACGCTATTTATCGGGCGCGACGGGCGGGTGAAGGGGATTCATGCCGGCTTCGCGGCGCCGGCGAGCGGCGATTTCTACCGGCAATTGGACCGGGAATACAGGTCAACGATCGAGCGGCTGCTGGCGGAGGGACAGGAATCCGCGCGGAAGTAGGATCGCGGAAAACGGGCGGCGCGTGAAGGATTCCGGCAGAATTGGACCGTTGCCGGATTGCCGCGGCCCAGAATAAATCATATGATATGACTAATTGATGCCAGCGGAATTTGAGTTCGCGAACGGGGCGGAAAAGCTTCATGCCCGGATCACGCGGCTGCTGGCGCGGCGCGTGGTGGAGGCGGAAGGAACGGGGGAGCCGTTGGCATTTCCCAAGGAAGCCGATTTGAGCGCGCAACTGGGCGTGAGCCGGACGGTAGTGCGGGAATCGATGAAGGTGCTGGCGGACAAGGGGATGGTGCGGATGAAACCGCGGGCGGGGACGCGGGCGCGTCCGCGCGCGGAATGGCGGCGGCTGGATCCGGACATTCTGGCGTGGGAGGCGGAGGTGCGGCCGACGGCGGAACTGCTGCAGAATTTGTGCGAGGTGCGGCTGGCGATTGAACCGACGGCGGCGGGGTTTGCGGCGGTGCGGGCAGAGGAAGAAGAGCTGCGGGCGATCGAGCAGACGCTGGAGCGGCGGGCGGCGGCGGACAGCCGGGCGATCGAGACGGTGATCGATCTCGACCTGGCGTTCCATTCGGCCATTGTGGCGGCGAGCCACAATCCGCTGCTGGTGGAGTTGAGCACGACGATCCGAGGGCCGATGCGGACGGCGCTGGCGTGCACGTCGCGGTTCGCTTCCACGCTCGAGCTGGGGCTGGAAGGCCATCGGACGCTGTGCGAGGCGCTGCGGCGGCGTGACCCGGCGGCGGCGCGGCGAGCGGCGGAGGAAGCGGTGGGATTCGCCATGCTGGCGGTCGGCAAGGTGTTTGCACCTAGAAAGGAACAAGACGGTGAAGAGCTTTGAGACTTTGGCGGTGGGCGGACCGGACGAGTTGATATACGGCGTGGCGGCACGGCCGGTGGAGTGCGGATTCGGGCTGCGGATCGGCGCCGGGACGGTGTTCCCGGAAGTGAACTTTACGCTGCCGGCGATCGGGATCGAGGCGGCGACATGGGGTGAGGTGAAGGGGCACTACGAGCAGATCGCGGAGAACGTTCTGAAGCGCGCGGTGTCGCTCGACGCGCCGGGAATCGTGCTGGAATTCGAACTGCTGCCGGCGATGACAGAGACCCCGGAATGGGGCGCGGAGATTACCGGCATTCTGCACCGGCACTTGCGGGAGGCGAACGAGCGGCACGGGCTGAAATCGGCGCTGCGGGTGACGCCGGCAGACATCAGAGAGAAGGGGAAGCCGCCTTTGCTGCGGGCGGGCGCGGGGTGGGAGAGGCTGCGGCGGTCGTTCGAGATGACGATCGAGGCGGGGGCGGACATCGCGTCGATCGAATCGGTGGGCGGCAAGGAGGTGCACGACGAGGGGCTGATGTACGGGGACGTGCGGGCGATTGTGTTCAGCCTGGGCGTGCTGGCGCCGCGCGATATGGCGTGGCTTTGGGAACGGATTTCAGGAATGTGCGGCGAACGGGGGCATGCGGTGCCGGGCGGCGACACGGCCTGCGGGTTCGCCAACACGGCCATGCAACTGGCGCACCTGAAAATGCTGCCGGAAGTGCTGGCGGCGGTGGTGCGGGCGATGAGCGCGGTGAGGAGCCTGGCGGCGTTCGAGCACGGGGCGGTGGGACCGTCGAAGGATTGCGCATATGAAGGACCGGTGATCAAGGCGATCACGGGCTGCCCGATTTCGATGGAAGGCAAATCGGCGACGTGCGCGCACTTCAGCACGGTGGGGAATATTGCTGGGGCGATGTGCGATTTGTGGAGTAACGAATCCGTACAGAACGTGCGGCTGCTTTCCGGCAACGCGCCGGAGGCTTACGCGGAGACGCTGATCTACGATTGCCGGCTCATGAATATTGCGGCGCGGCACAAGACGGCGTTGGCGTTTCGCGACTGGCTGACGGAATCGGATGAATGGCTCAGCCCGCAGGCGGCGGTGCTTTCGCCGGCGGCGACGTGGCGGATCGCGAAGGCGATTGTGGAGGCGAAGGGGGCGTATGCGCGGACGATCGCGGCGGGACAGGCGGCGGCCGGCATTTTGCGCGGGGGCTGCGAGGCGGGAAAGCTGATGCTGCCGGCGAAGGAGAGGCAATGGCTGACGCGGATCGAGGATACGCTGGCCGGGCTGCCGGCGGATGAAGAGGCGCTGGTGGCGGAAATGGTGGAGGAGCACGGCGGGCTGTTCGATCCGGAGAGCTACGAACTCACGACGCACAGCCTGGCACGGGGGTGAGGGGGGCGGCGCCCGCGGTGTCGGACACTGCGGCGGCGCAGAGAGCTCGGTCGAAGAGTATGCTGGGCCGGCATTCCGGCTGGTCGGGTATGCCGGCACGAATCCCGGCATGGCCGCCTGGAAAGGCGGCGCTACGGCGGGACGGAGCACCGTTAGTTAGTGGGCCGAGGCTAAGGCTTCCTCCCGGCCGGTCTCGCGTGCGGCCGGATAGACATAAGGGCCCAGACGCAGCATGGGCAGGCCGGCAAGCGCCAGGGCGAAGGCGAAGCACACGAGCATCAGCTTGTAAGAGCCGGTTTTGTCGTACGACACGCCCATAGCCAAGGGACCGAGGCCGGCTCCCAGCATGAAGATGGAGAAGAAATAACCATAGATCTCGCCGAAGGAGCGCATGCCCAGATAGCGAGACAAGAGGAAGGCGATCAGATCCACCTCGGCGCCGAGGCCCATTCCGACGAGCACCGTGCCGACTGCCGCCCCTTCCGGCCGCAGCGCCGTCAAGAGCACAACGATGCCCATGAGCGGAGTGAGAAAGAAGACGGCGGCGACGTAGGGCGCGTGGATGCGATCCAGCAGAAAGCCGGAGAGCAAACGGCCTCCGATCAGGGCAGTGCCGGCAATACCCACCATGGCGGTGGCGATTTGCGGAGAGACGCCGCGGTCCGACATCAGGGGGACCAGGTGAGAGATCACGCCGCCGGTGGTTCCGGACACAATGAAGAAGCTGAAGGCAAGAGACCAGAATCTAGCAGTTCGCAACGCCTCAAGACCGGTTAGGCCCGGCATGGTGACGCTCGAGACCTTCTTTGAAGCGACCCGCGGGCCCGCGGCCGGCCGGCCGACGAACAATGCCACCGACGGGAAGGCGAGAACGAAAGTCAGCACCCCGAGGCCGGCGTATGCCCCGCGCCAGCCGGCAATGCCGATCATGGCTTGCGCAAACTGGGGAACGAGAGCGGCGCCGAGGCCGACTCCGGCCATGGCGATGCCGAGCGCGAGCCCGCGCCGACGATCGAACCGTGCCGAGATTGCCTTGGCGTAAATGAGCGGCGTTTGACCAGCGGCCGCAAGCCCCATGAGTGCGTACAGGGCAGTGAAAGCCGCAGGAGACGCAGGGACCCACGCGACCGATGCAGTAGCAAGAGAAAATACCACGATGGCGGGCAGCGCCACCGCGCGAATCCCGAACCGATCAACCAGACGGCCGACGACCGGCGTCGCGAGCCCCGTCATCCAGAGTCCCACGACCATGGCGGAAGAGACCAGGCCGCGGCTCCACCCGAATTGGCGCGTGATGGGCGGCAGCAGTGTGCCGAACGTGAACTGCATGACCGGACCGTTTCCGACCAGCAGCCCCATCACCGACGCAACGACGATCCACCAGCGGTTTCTCAGCGACAGGCTCATGCGGCACACACCTTCAGGCGAAGCAGTTTCTCCGCGTTGCGGAAGCAGATGTCCGCGCGCTCGGAGTAGCGAGCCGGCTGTTTCAGGATTTCGCGGGCCAGCACGTCGTTGACTTCGATCGCCTTGCGGCGCGCCACGGCCGGATCGGGCTCTCTTTGAACTCCGGGGCCGGTGAGGCTGAGTACGGACCGTTCGATCCCGGCGCGGTCCATGGCATCAAGGCGGAGGCTGCCGAAGTCGACGAGCTGGGCGTGCAGGCGGTCATAGATGGCCGGATCGACGTTGGCGACGGTCGGGGCCCAGTAATCCTCGCAGGCGGGGGTCAGGAAATGCTCCTCGAGGGCTATCTTCTTCGTCGCTGGCATAGGGAAGGCTTGTCGCCTTGATTCCGATTGGACCCAGACAGATCCCGCACGGTGCGAGCGGTTCAGATCAGTTTAGCCTATCTGTCAAGGGGTTGGCCCGGAATCACGCACTAACTGAAATCCGAGGTGATCTGACGCTTCGCGCGAGCACACGAGACGGCGGAGTTAATCCGAGCCATCACGAATTATCCGCCTTTGACCACATAATCCGCGGTGCGCCGGGTGGGCAGGTAAGGCGGGCGGACCAGGAGGACA
>DATJMP010000042.1:0-21365 GCA_035508655.1 Bryobacteraceae bacterium | reverse complement strand
CCGTAGCGGAGCGCTTTCCCCGGCTGACGAGCCGCACCGTTTTCCCTTCGCGGACGATATCCTGCACCCGCTCGGGCGTGAGCCGCGAGATGCCGCGCGTGGAAACCTGCTGCGGCGTGGTGCGCGCATCCATCAGCACATTCGCCAGCGCAGCCGCTTTCGCCGCCGAGTCCCAGCCTTCCACGTCGTAGGAGCCGTCCCCTTCCGTCACACCGAGTGCGCGGGCGCGCGCCAGGCCGTCCTCAAACGACCCGCCCTGCTCCATGGTTTCGATCACCACCTTGGAAGTCGAATTCAGCGTGCCCGCAAAGCCCAACAGTTTGACCGCCGGCATCGTATGGCGCCACAGGTTGAAAACTGGCGCGCCATCCATCACTGCCGATTCGAACCGGAACACCACTCCGGCCCTTTGCGCCTCTTCGCGCAACGCCGCATAAGCATGGGCCAGCGGCCCTTTGTTGGCCGTCACCACGTGCATGCTGCGCGCGAACGCGGCGCGGATGTGTGAAATCGCGGGCTCGCCCGTGGCCGGATTGAGCGTAGTCAGTTCCACCGCCGCCTCCGCGCCGGCCGCGTCCAGAAACGCATCCACCGAAGGCGCCGCCGGTCCCAGCGCCGGCTCTGGGCACAGCCCTTTCGCATCGACGGCCGTCCCATGCCGCGTGTGGATCCCGGTAATCCGGAAAGGAAACGATAGCCGCTCGCGCCGCAGCAGGCGGGCCAGCGCCCGGCCCACGTGGCCATAACCGATCAATGCGAGTTTCAAAGGAGGTTTCTCACTCTCCCATCACTTTCAGAATGACGCGCTTCTTCCGCTGCCCGTCGAACTCGGCATAATAAACCTGCTGCCATGGCCCGAAATCCAGCCGCCCGTTCGTCACCGGCACGATCACCTCATGGTGCACCAGCAGGCTCTTCAGATGGGAGTCCCCATTCGTTTCTCCGGTGTGGTGGTGCCGGTAATCGGCCTTGAAGGGCGCCAGCTTTTCCAGCCACTCGTCGATGTCCGCCAGTAACCCGTCCTCCGCGTCGTTCACCCAGACACCCGCCGTAATATGCATCGCCGACACCAGAATCATGCCCTCGCGAATCCCGCTCTTGCGCAGCGCACCTTCCACTTCCTCTGTGATGTTGATATACTCGCGATGCTTCTTCGTCTGAAACGTAAGATATTCCGTGTAGAATCGCATATAGAGCGATCATAACCGCACTTATGGAGACCCGGAGGCCAGGGATTCTAATCGTGGACGATGAGCCGGTGCTGCTGACCGTCCTCGGCCTTTACCTCCGCCGCCTCGGATATGAGGTTCGGACCGAGCGCAGCACCGAGAGCATCTGGAACGATGCCGATCAGCAGGCCGCGGGCCTCGCCGCCGCCGTGCTCGATGCCAGCATGCCAGGACCGGACTCGCAGGCGCTCGCCCAGAAACTACTCCTCGCCAATCCTTCGCTCGCCGTGATCATGGCCAGCGGTTATCCTGTGGATATGGCCGCGCTCGAATCCGCCAATCCGGGCCGCGTGTTGTTTCTGCAGAAGCCTTTTACGCCGGAGATGCTCGCCGCGGCCTTGCGGAGGATGATTGGCGCGCAAGCCCAGGACGTTTAAGATCGCGAAGGAGATCAAAGCCATCGCCCGTGAGCGGGTCGGCACAGTCCCGCCGGCAAAACCCATCGAGCCCAAATCGAGACGGAAGAAGCCGAAGCACAAGAAGCCGCCGGAGGAGGCGCAATGACGCGCGCCGCGGAACGCACCCGCCGCGAGTTCCTGGCCTCCGCTTCTATCTTCGGCTGGATTCCGTTTCTCCACCGCCACGAGGTCGCTCTGGCCGGCGCACGTTTCCGCATCATTTACAACGGCCATTCCGACCGACACTATCTCCTGATACACGGCGACGAGGAGTCCGCGCGCAAGGTGCTGCTCTATCACATCCGGGCGCACCAGGGCGTGGCGTTCGTCGTCGAGGGACACACCCGCGAGGTTGCCGTGGCGGATGGCAAAATCGACCCCAACCGGATGTTCACCCGAGTGGGAGCCGCCGCCAGCCTGCGGCATCTCAACCCGGACTGGAGCGAGGAGCAGATCGACACCGCTCTCCGCGTCCTCGATTCCGGCCGTGAAAAGCTGGTCAAGGCCTTCACTCCGCCCCGCGGCGGCATCCTCATGGCCCTGCACAACAACTCCGCCGAATATTCGGTTCTGGACGAGAAGCCCATCAGCGACGCGGTCTCCCTCCGCGAACCCGGCAATCCGCACGCCTTCTTCCTCTGCACCAACGAAGACGATTACCGCATTCTCTCCACGTCGCCCTATAACGTGGTTCTGCAAAACAAGCCGAAGCGCGACGACGGCTCTCTTTCCGTGCTTGCCGCCGGCCGCGGCTTTCGCTATCTCAACCTGGAAGTCGCCCTCAACCAACCGGAGCGCCAGCAGGAAATGCTGATGTGGGCCGAGTGGAATCTTAAATAAGGGATCGGGGATCAGGGGTCGGGGACCGGGGCGGCGGCCGGTCTGGAGGGCTTGCCTCACCGTAGGCGCGGCCTGGCGCGCTACTCTGTATCCATGCAAGCATTCCAGCCCGAACAGGCGAAATTTCTGCTCACTGCCATTTATCTGCCCACGCTCGGAAATGAGCACGGCGTGACCCGAAGCGTCATCGAAGCGATTCCGGCCGATAAAAGCGATTTCCGCCCGGACGGAATTTCCAAATCCGCGCTCGACCTGGCGTCGCACATCGTCACCGCGGAGTTCCGCTTCCTGGACGGCGTCGCCGCCGGGGCTTTCGACTTCACACCGCACCCGCTGCCGGAATCCGTTCGGACGCCGGCCGACCTCGCCGCATGGTATGCAGAGAACTTCGCCCCGCGCCTGGCCAGGCTGCGGCAGCTTACGGGCGAGCAACTGGGGCAAATCATCGATTTCCGCGGCCGCTACCAGATGCCGGCGGTGATGTATCTGGGGCGCATGCTGCATCACACCGTGCACCATCGCGGCCAGCTATCCGCCTATCTCCGGCCGATGGGCGCCAAGATCCCCGCCATCTACGGCGAAAGCTACGACTCCGCTGCCGCCAAACAAACCGCTTAGCAGGACAGCGCTTCTGCGCTGTCGCGGTGGGCATCTGTCCACGGCCTCGGGGCGCGAGCTTCGGCAGGGCTGTAGCGCCGCCGAAAAAAGCAGAAACGGCAAGCCCGCTCGCCGGCTCCGTCTCACATCGATGCAGCGATTCTATCGCGCGCTGCCGTTTGCCTTCTGCAGCCGGCTGTGGTGGCGGCTATACGCGAAATAGATGATCAGCCCGAACACCGACCAGACCAGCAGCCGCATCCAGTTCACCCAGCCCAGCTCATACATCATGTAGCCGTTGAAGAGCACGCCCAGCAGCGGCACCACCGGCACCCACGGCGTGCGGAACGGCCGCTCCTGCCCAGGATTCGTCTTCCGCAGGACGATGATGGCTACGCACACGATCACGAATGCCAGCAGCGTCCCGATGTTCACCATCTTGCCGATATCGTCGATCGGCGTGATGCTGCCCACGATGGCCGCCAGCAGCCCCACCAGGATCGTGTTCTTCCACGGCGTGCGGAACCTGGGATGGATCTCGGCGAAGAACTTTTTCGGCAGCAGCCCATCGTTGGCCATCGAGTAGAGCACGCGCGTCTGCCCCAGCAGCATCACCAGCATCACGCTGGTAAGCCCCGCCAGCGCGCCGATGGTGATGATGTTGGAAGCGGTTATCAGCCCGCGATCCAGGAAGGCACGTGAAATCGGCGCTTCAATATTAATCTCGTGCCACGGAACCATACCCGTCAACACCGCTGCCACCGCGATGTACAGCACGGTGCACAAAATCAGTGAGGCGATGATCCCGATCGGCAGATCGCGCTGCGGATTCTTGGCCTCCTGGGCCGTGGTCGAAACCGCGTCGAACCCGATGTACGCAAAGAAAATGTACGCCGCCCCCGCCCCGATGCCCGAAAATCCGTACGGCGCGAACGCGCTCCAGCCGCCGCCCCAGTTCGCCGAATTGATGTAGTGGACTCCCACCGCGATGACGAACAGCACCACCGAAACCTTGATGGTCACGATGGTGGCGTTGAACCGCGCGCTCTCTTTGATTCCTACCACCAGAATCGCCGTGATCAGGAGCGCGATCACGAATGCCGGCAGGTTGAACCCGACCTCCACTCCGAACAGCGTGGGCGCACTCAGCAGGGCGTGCGCCCGCTGTAGCAACTCCGCCGATTGCGCGGTTACGGTCCGCGCCGCCTGATCCAGAAACGCCTGCGAGCCGGGCAGCAGGTTAGGACTCGAGGCCCCCACCATCTGCCGTGCCACAATATTCTCGGCCGTCTTCAACGCCGTCCAGTGATCGTACGCCAACCAAAGCGGAATCCGGATGTGGAAGATGTCCAACAGTTCGATAAAGTAGTTCGACCAACCGGAGGATACCGTACTCGCGCCCATCGCATATTCCAGCGTGAGGTTCCAGCCCACAATCCACGCCACAATCTCGCCCAGCGTGGCATAGGCATAGGTATAGGCGCTGCCCGCCAGCGGGATCATGGCGGCGAATTCCGCGTAGCAGAGTCCGGCGAAGGCGCAGCCCATTCCCGAGAGCACGAACGAAAGCGTCAGCGCCGGCCCGGCGTATTGCGCTCCCAGGCCCACCATCACGAAAATGCCGGCGCCGATAATCGCTCCCACCCCGAGCGCGGTCAACTGGAATACGCCCAGCGTCCGTTTCAAATGGCCTTCGCCCGTTTCCTGGGCTTCCTTGCATAAAGCGTCCAGCGGCTTGGTTGCTAACAGATTCATACTGATTCTTTCAGGGTAGCAGTAACGGAAACGATACCATACGCGCGGACCGGCCTGGGCCCGTTTCGCGTTGCTTTCGCCGCGCCTCGCACACGGGGCCTGGCGCCTCCTCAGGCGGCCTTGGCCCTCCAGAGGTAATAGACCGGCAGCCCGAGCAGCACGATGATCAGTCCGGGCCAGGTATAGTTCGGCTTGTACAGCAGCAGCAGAATCTCGATCAGCCCCGCCGCCACGATATACAAGGCCGGCAGCACGGGGTAGCCGAATGCGCGATAGGGACGGTCGAGGTCCGGGCGCGTGCGGCGCAGCACGAACAGACCGGCGATGGTCAGAATATAAAATAGCAGAACCGCGAAAATCACGTAATCGAGGAGGTCGTTGTAGCTGCCGCTCAGCGTCAGCAGCACGGCCCAGACACATTGCACCGCCAGCGAAAAGACCGGTGCGTGCGTCCGGGTGTCCAGCGCCGCCGCGCGCCGGAAGAACAGCTTGTCCCGCGCCATCGCGAAATACACGCGCGCGCCGGAAAGAATCAGCCCGTTGGCGCAGCCGAACGTGGAAATCATGATCGCGGCCGCCATCAGTTGCACCGCTACCGGCCCGAACATCTTCGCGGCCGCCGCCGTCGCCACGCGGTCCTCGGCTGCGTGCTGGATTTCCGGAAAGGTGAGCAGATTCAGATAGACGAACTGCGTGGCCAGATAGAGCGCCGAGACGATCAGCACGCCCAGCGCCAGCGAAAGCGGCAGGTTGCGCCGCGGATTCCGCACCTCGCCGGCCGTGAACGTGACGTTGTTCCACGCGTCGGAGGAAAACAGCGAGCCCACCATCGCCACGCCCACCAGGCGCACGGTTTCCCAGCCCCATCCGACGCCGCGGAAGAAATCGTGAAAGTTGCCGGCTGCCGCCGCGCTGTTCCGCCCCACAAGAAGCCCGAAGCCGATCAGCCCCGCCAGCGCCCCCACCTTGGCGAACGTAAATATGTTCTGTACCATCGCGCCCGTGCGGATGCCGCGCGTGTTGGATGCCGTTAAAAACACGATCACCGCGATCGCCAGCAACTGCTGTGTCGTCAGCCCCAGCCGCCCGCCGCCGATCAGATAGTGCTGCGCCGAAATCCACGGCAGAAACACGCCCGTGAATTTGGCGAACGCCACCGCCACGGCCGCGATGGTCCCGGTCTGAATCACCAGGAACAGCGTCCAGCCGTAGAGGAATCCGTAGAGCGGCCCGAATGCCTCCCGCAGATAAACGTATTGCCCGCCCGCTTGCGGCATCGCTGCCGCCAGCTCACCATAGCTGAGCGCGGCAATCAGCGTGAGCAGCGCCGTCACCACCCACGTCACCATCAGCAGCCCCGGCGACCGCACCTGCCGGGAAATATCCGCGGCTACGATGAACACGCCCGAGCCGATCATCGACCCCATCACCAGCGTGGTGGAATCGACCAGTCCGAGGCCCTTGGTCAGGCCGCTTTCAACGGTGGTCGCCATGCGTTTCCTTTTCGGAGGGGTTGCATACATGCGGCCCGGGATTCGGGCGCCGATCGGAGCCGCACCCCGGGTTGAAGGCAGGGCCGCATGTATGCGGCCCCTACATCGGCCGCCCTACGAGTTGTTGCCATTCCTCCATCCGTTGCCGCAAGGCCTGAGCCGAAGGGGAAGCCGGCAGCAATCCCGCCACCACAGCCAGCGAATCCGCGCCCGCCTCCAGCACTTCGAGCGCATTCTCCATGGTGATGCCGCCGATCGCCACCAGCGGCTTTTCCAGAAGCGCCCGGCAGCGCCGTACCTCCGCCAACCCCACCACCGGGTCGGGGTTGCGTTTGCTCCCGGTCGTGTACACCGGCCCCAGCGCCACGTAGTCCACCGGCTCTCCGCCCGCGGCGCAAAGCTGGTCCACGTTGTGGCTGGAAAATCCCAGCGTCGCGCCGGCGCCGATCAGCTTCCGGGCCTCCCGCGGCGGCAGGTCGTCCTGCCCCACGTGCAGCCCCGCGCCGAGCAGCAGGGCGAAATCGGCGCGGTCATTGACAATGAATTCCGCACCCGCCTCCCGGCACAGTCCTGCGACGTCGCGCGCCACCGCAAAAATCTCCCTTCCCCAGTGGCCCTTGTGCCGCAGTTGCAGGATGCTCGCCCCGCCGTCCAGAAACGCGGCCGCAGCGGTCTCCAGGCGGATGCCGCGGGCCGTGAGGCTTTCGCTGTCGAGAATCGGATAAACACGCGGCAGGCGCATCGGCGAATGCCTCATCATAGCGTACCCGTGCCCGGTGATATACTGCGCCCCAGCGCCCCGGAGGCACGGCATGAAGCGCAGAACCTATCTGAAAGCCACCCTCGCCGCCGTCGCGGCGGGAGCCCTGGCGGAGGCAGAAATGAAACATCCCATCGTGCTGGAAGTGGACCTGGAAGTCGCACCCGATCGCGAAACCGAAATGCTGCGGAATTTCCGCAACGTTTTCCGCCCGGCCGCTGCCCGCCAGCCCGGCTATATCGACGTGAAAATGCTCAAGCTGCGCGCGGCCATTCAGGGACCCGCTCCGGCCGCCCGCTATCGCTTTGTCCTGACCTTCGAATCTGAGGAACTGCGCCAGCAATGGGTGGCCTCGGCCGTTCATCAGAAGGTTTGGCCCACAGTCGAAAACACGCTGGCCAGCAAGGATTACACGGTCCTGCTGTACGACGACGCCACGGAGGCATGACAATGGAGAGCAACCGCATTTCGCGCCGCGCCGCGATGGCCGCGCTCAGCTTCGCCGCGGCTAGCGCGCGCCGGCTGGATGCGTCGGTCTACGGCAGCGGCAAAGTGACCGCGCTGGTGGTCTGCGGCGACCGCTACCATAATTCCGATTACATCCGCACGGCGCTCGGCCAGACCTTAGGCAAGGAACTGGGCCTCTCCATGGATTTCAGCGACGAGGTCGAACTCCTGGCCCCGCGCTTTCTCAAGCAATACAAAATGCTCGTCATGCTGCGCGACGGCATGAAATTCCTCTCGGGCTACGGCATGACCGCCGGCCGGGGCGCGCCGGCCACAGTCAGCGATCCGCCCCTGCCGCCCATGGAGGAGAAAGCCACCTATTGGATCACGCCCGAACAGGGCCGGGCGGTCAAGGAGTTCGTGCAATCCGGCGGCGGCGCGCTCTTCTTTCACAACACCACTTACATCAGCCCGCACAACCAGGATTTCCGCGACGTCCTCGGCGCCGTCACCCTGGAGCACCCGCCCCTGCGCCCGTTCAAGGTCAAAATCGTCAACTCGGACCATCCCATTACCCGCGGCGTGCACGATTTCGTGGTCACCGACGAACAGCATTTCGTCCAATACGAGAAGGACCCGAAATTCGTCTTAATGCAGAGCGTCAACGAAAACGGCCTGACCTGGCGCGACCACGGCACGTCATCGGTAGCCGGATGGGCCTACGATTACGGTAAGGGCCGCGTCTGCTACCTCGCCCCCGGCCACACCATTGCCGCCCTCTGGAACCCCGAGTACAAGAAGATCCAGCAGAATGCCGCCAAATGGCTCCTGCGGGAAGCCTGAGGCAACCGCTCCCTCACGGTCGCGGCTCCGCGTCGGGGACATGCCGCGAACGGAGCCGCGACCGTGAGCGAGCGGTCAGCAACGAATTGACCGGGACAGTCCCTAGTTCCCCCGTCCTCCGCGTCCCCCGCGCCCGCCGGTCCGCGGACGCTGCTGCTCCTGCAGAATCCCGTCGAATTCCGCCTTCGTCATTTTCAGCTTCTCCGGATGGGCGTCGATCCACTTGGAGAAGCCCGCGAACTTGGTCGCATTCCAGCCGCCCTCGAACTCCGCCCCGTTGGCGCCGCTCCTGTTCAGCTCGAAGTTGTAGGCATCCTGCAGGTTGGTAAATTCCGCCCGCGCGATGGCCTGCGCCGCCAGCGTCGCAGGAATGAAAATCACGCCGTCCTGCTTGGCCAAAACCAGGTCGCCGGGCAGCACGACGGCGCGCCCGATGCGCACCGGCACGTTGATGCCCGTCAGCATCTCCTCGCGCCATGCCGACGGATCGTAGCCGCGATAGAAGCCGTTCAGATTTTCGATCTCGCGATTCTCCTCGGCGTCGCGGATGCCGCCATTGAAGACGAACCCGGAATGGGTATGGTGGGCGATGCCGCTGCCCAGGTTGGACCCGATGAGCGTACCCTCGATAATCTTCCCGTAGCCGTCGCAGACCATCGTGTCTCCCATCTGCAGCTCGTTGATCACCCAGCTATTGGTGCCGCTGACGCGCCCTTCTTCCTGCCCCTCTTTCCGCACCGCCGCCGCCATGTCCGCCCGGCTCGGCATGAACTGCGCCGTCAGCGCGCGGCCGGCAAACGGCTTGTCTGGATGGAGCGCCTGGAAGCCCGTCTCGAACTGGTTGGTGTAGCCCTGGCCCCGCAAGTAATCCCAAACGTCTTCGATCGAGACATCCAGCGCGCGCGTGAGCAAGTTGTCCGCCACCTTGGGCCGGCCGTCCGGGAACCGCTCGCCTTTCCAGTCCGAGGTGTAAAACAGAATCTGCTCCTTGGTCTGTTTGATCTGGCCGAACGCGATGGACGCCGCCAGCGCGAACAAAATTGCAATCGAAATGGTCCTTCTCATGGGTGTCTCCTTTTCACCTCATACCCCGAATCTAATATTGATACCTCGAAATCCCGATTTGCGCACCTCGGCTCCCCTCCGGCCGCCCGCCGCGATATACTGCACGCTACCAGGAGGGCAATCGGTCATGCAAAAACCGGCAACGGCAGTTCGGCTCATCGGGGCACTTCTGCTCGCGGGCACGGCGGCGGCGCAATCGCAGCCGGGCGGGGTCCAGCGGGCATTGTATAACACCACCAAGCAAAAGCTGCTCGAGGGGAAACAGGTCTTCAGCTTCACGCAATCGAAGTTCGATATCAAGGGCTATTGCGAGGCGGCCAAACACTACGACTTTGCCTGGTTCGAGATGCAGCACAGCACCCTGGAGTTCAGGGATGTGGAGGCCATGATTGCCGCCTGCCCCTACGCCGGCGCTACCCCGATGGTCCGCCTGCCCGACGCGCAGGAGTGGCACATCCAGCACGCCACCGATATCGGCGCGCTCGGCATCGTCGTCCCCACCGTGGATGACGTCGACCGCGCCCGCGAAGCCGCCAAATGGGCTTACTACCCGCCCAAGGGGCGCCGCAGTTCCGGCCAGAACCAGGCCACGCGCATCTGGGGCATCAACGGCATCAATTACCGCCAGACCATTAATGACAACATGATGGTGGTGGTGATGATCGAAACCCCCACCGGCGCGGCCAACGCCTTCGATATCGCCTCGGTGCCGGGCATCGACGTGGTAATCATTGGCAACAACGATCTCAGCTCCTTCTCCGGCTACTCGCAGGACGACCCGCGCTACCAGGCCATGGTGACCAAGATCCACGACGACACCATCCGCGCCGGCAAGATCTTCGGCCAGGCCAACGCCAAATATGCCAAGGGCCACCCGCTCAGCAGCACGGCTTTCTTCTTCCAGAACGGCCCGTCCAAAGACGGCTGGGTTCCGCCCAGTGCCGCCGGCGGAGGCCGCAACCCGAATGCCCCGCCCGAAGGCGAAACCGAGGGCCTCGGCCACAGCCAAACCCAGAAGCGCTGAGTTCACCGCAGAAACCGCGTCGCCTTACTGCAGCTCCGCCGGCAGCGGAATCGTCACCTCGCCCGTCGCCGCCCATTCGGCTCCGCGTGCGAACGTCGCCGCGAATCCCGCCGATTGCATCGACGCTGTGTCGTGCCCCAGCGCCGTCGCGAATACCCGGCCGCTCCCGTACGGAACCGTCCACAGCATCGGTTCATCCGCGCCTGCACCCGGAATCGGCTGCTTCTCGCCCGGTTTGTACTTCGCGTGATCGTCCCACGCCGTTGCCAGCACGTGGAAGCTCCCCGCCGGCTGCCATTGCAAATTGGCGTACAATTCGTCGTTGGCCTGGGCGAGAGTCGCCTTCATCCCGCGCGTGATCGGGTGCCCGCTATCCCGAATCGTCACCGTGTAATCGTGCCGCGCCGAATGGTGCCCGTGGTTGGGACGCCAGTTGCCTGCGCACAGCTTTTCGTATTCCGTCCAGCCGTCGAAGGCCGCCAGCCCGAAATGGTAGACCACCAGCCCCTTGCCGCCGCGGACGTAATCGAGGAGCGCGGTGTCGGCCCGTTCGCCCCATCGCATTTCCGGTTTGCGTCCGTCGTTGTAGTTCAGAATGACAACGTCGTACGGCGCCAGCGTCTCCGCGCCCGCTCCGCGGAACTCCTCCGTTACCCTCACTTCGAACCGTCCCGTATCCTCCAGCAGTTTGCGCAGCACCGGCGTGGTGGCGCGCCAATCGTGCCCACCCACGTGCTGCCCGGTGATGATCAGAGCCTGCAGCTTCGTTTTCGGAACCTGGGCTAGCGCCAGCGGTCCGGCCGCAAAAAGAAGTGCGCAGATGCAGAGCGCCTTCTCCATCGCGTGTTTCATGGAAGCGCGATTATACCGCCCGGCGCGTTAAACTGAAGCCATGCGCATCGAGGAGCGGTTGGAGCGTCTGGTCGAGCGCGACGGCGCAAACATCCGCGCCCTCATCAGCGAAAATCACGCACGCAGCCGCCCGAATCTCGAAGGCGGCGCCGAGTAGGTTCCCATCGCTCTCGCCGCCCAAGCCGTTCCCGCCACCGCTGAGCCGCCTGTCCTCCGCAAATCCGGCCGCCACCTTCCCGCCCTCACCGGCCTTCGTTTCGTGCTCGCCCTGTGGGTGATCCTGCACCATCTCACCGGCCGCGGCCAGATGCTCGAACCCGCCGCCCTGTCTCTGCCCGCTCCCTTCTACGCGCTTATCCGAGGCGGCTACCTGGCCGTCACCACATTTTTCGTCCTCTCCGGCTTCGTCCTCGCCCGCAGTTATTCCGGCACCCGCTGGAACCGCCGCGGCGTGCTGGGCTATGCCGCCGGCCGCATCGCCCGCGTCTATCCCGTCTATTTGCTCAGCCTCGCCGTCGTCGCGCCCTTCATCGCCGCCGACCGTGTCCCCGCCCGCGCGCCTCTCCTCGGCGCCCATCTTCTGCTGTTGCAAGGCTGGCTCGGCTCTCTCCCCGTCAACTGGAACACCCCCGCCTGGTCGCTGTCCTGCGAGATGTTTTTCTATCTCGCCTTCCCTCTGGCCGCCTTCCTGATTCTCGGCCGCGGATGGCGCGCCACCCTCGCGGTCGCCGCCGCTTCCTGTGCCCTCACTCGTGTCCTCCTCTTCTGCGGCGTCCCTGACCCCGTCAAGCCGCTGATTCACCTGGCCGACTTCCTCATGGGCATCGCCGCCGCCCGCCTCTACGATCTACTGACCCGCCGCGCCGCCCCCCTGCGCGGCTGGTGGCTCTATCTGCCGGCCTTTGCCTTGGCGGCCGTGCTCATCGCCTTCCCCAACCTGCTCCCGCCCGGCCTCGATCTCAACACCGCTCTCCGCCCCCTCAACGCCATGCTGCTCATCGGTCTTGCGTTAGGCGGAGGGATCGGTGCCCGCACCCTCTCCACCCGCGCCGCTGTCTACCTCGGCAAGTCCAGCTACGCCATGTACATTCTGCACGTGCCCATCCTCTGGTGGTACCTGCGCTGGCACGGTGCCTCCGCGGAGGTCTTCATCGCCTTAGTGATTGCTGTCTCCGCCCTGGTCTACGGCCTGTTCGAAGAGCCTGCCAACCGCTGGCTGCGCGCCCGCGTTTGACTCCGGCCGCGGCGCAGCCCAGAATGCGGATATGAAGAGCCGCTTCACCGGCATCCTGTTCCTCGCGCTCGCGGCATGCTCGCGGCCGGCCGTGGTCCGCGACCCCCAAGCCACCGTTGCCGACTGGCCCACCTACGGCAACGATCCGGGCAGCGCGCGCTATTCCCCGCTCGCCGAAATCAACAAAGCCAACGTGACTAGCCTCCAACTCGCCTGGACTTATCACACCGGCGACGTCTCCGAGGGCAAAAGCACCTGGAACGGCCGGCCCGTGCGCGCCAAAAGCACCTTTGAAGCCACACCCTTGATGTCCGACGGCGCCCTCTACTTCCCCACCGCCTTCAACCGTATCGTCGCCCTTGATGCCGAAACCGGCAAGGAAAAATGGACCTTCGATCCCCACCTCGACCGCATCGGCTCCTACGGCGACGATTTCACGTCTCGTGGCCTCGCCCTTCGCGTCGATTCCGCCGTCCCGCCCGGCCAGCCCTGCCGCAAGACGCTCTACGAAGCCACCCTCGACGGCCGCCTGGTAGCCGTAGACGCCGAAACCGGCCGCGCCTGCGCCGCCTTCGGGACCGCCGGCCAGGTCTCACTCAAAACCGCCATCAACCTGCAATCGGGCATCGACCACCTCATCGCCGGCGAATACCACTTCACCTCCGCGCCTGCCGTGGTCGGCCGCGTGGTGGTAGTCGGCTCTGCCATCAACGACAACGACCGCGTCGAGATGCCCTCAGGCGTGGTCCGCGCCTATGATGCCCGTAGCGGTGCGCTGGTCTGGTCCTGGGACCCGGTCCCGCGCGACCCCTCCGATCCCGCCCGCTCCTCCTGGCACAACGGCGCCGATCGCACCGGAGCCGCCAACGTTTGGGGCCCGATCTCCGCCGATCCGGAGCATGACTTGGTCTTCCTTCCCACCACCAGCCCCAGCCCCGATTACTTCGGCGGCGAGCGTCAGGGGCCCGATCTCTACGCCAACTCCGTGGTTGCTCTGCGCGCATCCACTGGCAAGCTGGTCTGGGCGTTTCAAGCCGTGCATCATGACCTGTGGGATTACGATCTTCCTTCCGCCCCGTCGCTCATCGAAATCGAACGCGATGGCCACCGCATTCCCGCACTCGCGCAAGCTACCAAAATGGGTTTCCTGTATGTCCTCGACCGCGATACCGGCCAACCCGTCTTCCCCGTCGAAGAACGCCCCGTCCCGCAGGATGGCGCCCCCGGCGAATGGCTCTCGCCGACTCAGCCCTTCCCTGTAGCAACGCCTCCGCTTGCGCGCAGCCGCCTGGAACCGTCCGACGCCTGGGGTCTCACGCCGTGGGACCGCGGCCAATGCCGCCAAGCCATCTCCGGCCTGCGCCGCGGCATGTTCATTCCGCCCGGTTTGCAGCCCTCCCTTCAGTTCCCCGGCAATGCCGGAGGAACCAACTGGGGCGGCGTCTCCTTCGATCGCGGCCGCGGTCTGATCCTCGTCAACCAGACCAACATCGCCGTCGTGGTCCAACTGATTCCGCGCGCGGAAGCCCCCGTTCGCTGGCGCACTTCCGGCGGCCAGCAGGATGGATGGGAGTACGCCCCCATGAAGGGCACTCCCTACGTCATGCGGCGCAAGCCGCTTCTTTCGCGCTGGGGCCTGCCCTGCACGCCTCCACCTTGGGGGACGCTGGCTGCCGTCGATGCCACCAGCGGCAAAATTCGCTGGCAGGTTCCGCTGGGCACGATCCGCGAATTGGCCCCGGTTCCGCTCCCGATCGGATGGGGTACGCCGACTCTCGGCGGTCCGTTAACCACTGCCGGCGGTCTGACCTTTATCGGCGCCACCATGGACAGCACCTTCCGCGCCTTCGACACCGAAACCGGCCGCGAGCTTTGGCATGCCCGCCTTCCAGCCTCCGCCGCTGCGACCCCCATGACCTACCGTGCTCGCCCCGGCGGCCGCCAATACGTCGTCATCGCCGCCGGCGGCCACGGAAAAATCAACGGCGTCAAGCTGAGCGACGCCCTCGTAGCGTTCGCGTTGCCGTAGCGGGGGACCGCAAGCCTACGACTCCACCGTCCCTTTCAGCCCCAATTCATCCGCCCGCCCTTGCATGGCCCGCACACAGAATTCAATGTGCTCCTCCAGCGGCACGCCCAGTTCCTGCGCCCCATCCACGATGTCCTGCCGGTTCACCGACCGCGCGAATGCCTTGTCCTTCATCTTCTTCTTCACCGAGGCCACGTCCACTTCGAACACGCTGCGGTGCGGCTTCACGTACGAAATCGCCGTAATGAAACCGGCCAGTTCGTCGCAGGCGAACAGCACGTGCTCCAGCGTCGATTGCCGCGCCACTCCCGTGTGGCTCGCGTGCGAGAGAATCGCCCGCCGCGTCTCGTCATCCACGCCGCGCCCGGCCAGAATTGTCTCGCCCTTCCGCGGATGTTCCTCCAGCGTCGGATGGATCTCCCAATCGAAATCGTGGAGCAGCGCCGTCACCGCCCATTTCCGCTCGTCTTCCCCGAGCTTCCGCGCGTACGCCGTCACGCACGTCTCCACCGCCAGAGCGTGCTTGCGCAGTCCATCCGTTTTGGTGAACTCGCAAAGTAAGTCCCAGGCCTGTTCGCGTTCCATGAGAGCTTCATTATATCGGCCCTCGATGTCTGCTCCGCCGCGGCCCGCTCAGAGTTCCAGCCTCAGGAAGATGGCGCCGGGCGTCGGATCCGCCGAGTACAGCTCCACGCGCTGAAATCCAAACCGGCTGTACAGTTCCAGCGCTCCCTGCATCGATTCCAGCGTGTCTCCATACATCTCCCGGTAGCCCGCGGCCCGCGCTTCCTCCCGCAGCCTCGTCAGCAGCGCCCGCCCGATTCCCGCTCCCTGAAACCGCGGCCGGACGTAAAGCCGCTTTGCCTCGCAGGCCCGCCCGTTCAGCCGGCGCAGCGCCGCCGTACCTGCCGCTTCGTCATCCTTCCACGCCAGTAACAGCCGGCCTTCAGGCGGTGCATATACTCCCGGCAGCGATTCGAGTTCGCGGGCGAAGTTCTGGAAATCCGCCGCCAGGTTCAACCCCTGCCAATATTCGCGCCACAGTTCCTGCACTACTCGCATCTCCTCCTCGCCGGCCGGAACAATCCGGATCTCCGTCCTCACAGAGCATCTCCCCACTTCGCCTGCCGCGCCGCGCGGAACGCTTCCCGGTCGCGCTTGCCGATCCGCTCCGTCCGCAACCCCGCCGCCGTGCACGTCTCCAGCACGATCAGCCCCGGCTTCTGCTCCGGCCGCCGCACGATCCGCGCCCGCGCCCGCTCCACATCCCTCTTCGCTAGCGCCACGTAACTGAATTTCTCGTCCTCGTATCCCAGTTCCGCCTCTTTCAGCCGCCGGTGCAGCGACGTCCGTTCCACCCGCGCCGCGAAGTGGCACCAGTCCGGATCCGTCATCGGGCACGCCATATCACCCGGGCACGGCGCCGCGATCCTTCCCATCTCCCGCAAACGCCGGATCAACCCGAATCCGCGCGGCGTTCCCGGCTCGATGACCACCATTCCCACCCGCGCTGCCTCCCACATCCGCGCCGCCATGGCTTCTCCGAATTCGCCCACCGCGTACGCAGCAATCACCAGATCGGCCTCGCCAGCCAATTGCTTTACATCGCCGATCTCGATCTCCGCGTCGGGCAGCCATTCCCGTGCGGCCTCTGCCGCCGCCCGGTCCCGTTCCAGCATGCGCAGCCGCGCATCCGGCCACCACGCCCGCACCGCCAGCGACGCAGCACCCGCGCCCGCGCCGACATCCAGCACTGTCTTCACTTCGCCGATCCGCCGCCGCACTTCGCCCAGCACCATATGACTTGCCGCGTAGGTCGCCGGCATGCGCGTCACCAGGTAGGCCGCAATGCGCTCGGCATCCGCCAGGCGCGGTGCGCGCCCCTCCCGGTAAGCCGCCGAAAGCTCGGCCGCCGCGCGCTTCAGAGCCGCGAACCCGATCGCCTCCGCCCGCGCCTCGGCCGCCTTCCTCACTCGTTCCGGCAGTTGCACCACTCCATTATCCGGTGTGGAACATCCTCCGAAACTCTGCAATGCCGTTGCGCCAAACCTTACTTTTCAAACGGCCTGCGCGTGCTAGTGTAGAGGCTAGAGGTACGCTCGTTGCGCGCTCTCGCCCTGTGTTTTTTGGCTGCCGTCATCTCGGCCGCGCAAACGCCGGTGTCCAGTGCCGGCCGCGCTCTCGTTTACGGCGTGCTCATCGAGCGCGACACCATGGCAGCCAACGGCCAGTTCGCCGTCCGCCTCGCAACCAATGAGGTGCTGCGCTACCGCTTCGACGCCAAAACCTACGTGGTCCGCAACGATTCCCTCATTGACGTCGCCCGCATCCTTCCGGGCGAGAAAGTGGAAGTCCTTTCCGACATCGTACCCGGCTCGCCCTTGCGCTACGCCCGCGATGTCCACGTGCTCTCCGCTGCGCCCGCCCAGGTTCCGGCTGCCATGCCGATCCCGTCCGCGGCTACCGCGCTCAACGTGCCCGTTAGCCGCCAGCCGTACAGCGCCTTCGACGACACCTTTATTTACACCGGCGATCTCACCTTTTCCGGCGTTGTAGCCCGCATCACCGCAGACCGCCTGGTTTTGCACACCCGCAGCGGCGAGCAGGCGCTCGAAGTGCGCAACGATACCCGCTTCCTCAATGACGGCGCCGTCGCCGTCGCCGCCGACCTCAAGCCCAACACCCGCGTCTTCGTCAAAGCCGGCAAAGGCCTGTACGGCCAGGTCGAAGCCTACCAGATCATCTGGGGCGATATCTTGGCGCCACAGTAGGAATGATTCACCAAGGAGGCACAGAGGCATAGAGCAAAGATATATGTTCACCTCTGTGCCTCTGTGGTGACTTCTCAATCCGGGTCCGACTCGCGCCTCTCTCTCCAATCTCCCCTTTGCTAAACTCAATCTGATGGCCAAAGAGAAAGACCAGCGGCAACCGATGCCTCCCCTGGCCGCCTGGTTTCCAGCAGTGGCCCTGGGCTGGCTGATTCCCGGAGGAGGCCACTTCCTCCTCAAGCGCAGCGGGCGCGGCGCCCTTCTGCTGGTCTCCATCACGGGCATGTTTCTAATCGGCCTGATGATGCGCGGCGCGCTTTTCGAGCCGCAAACCGGCGATCTCCTCACTACTCTCATCAACGTCGGCGGCTTCCTCGGCGACCTTTGCGCCGGCGTCCTCTACCTGCTCGCCCGTATGTTCGGTTACTATGCCGCTGATGTCGCCGGGCCGGACTTCCTCATCCACACCCCGCCCGTCCACGACTATGGCACGAAATTCCTCGTCACCGCCGGCCTGCTCAACCTGCTGGCCATGGTCGATGCCTTCGAAATCGCCGCCGGGAGGAAAGACTGATGCCGAAAATGACGCTCGACCACTTCCAGGCCTGTCTCCTCTTCGCCCTTTTCACTTCCGTCGTCTTCGGCGTCGTCACCAAGCGTTCCGACCGCGACCGCTGGCATTACGCCCTCTATACCTTCGCCTGTTTCCTGATCGCGCTGTTCGGTGTCGGCTGGCTCATGTATTTCGGCCACGGATAATAAGAAGAGAGAACCTCTCAATTCACGCGGACACGCGATTTCGTCCAGAAGCCTCGGTCTCTATCTCTCCCGCTTGTAGGTCACATTCACGGTCGTGCCGCCAAAGTGCGGCATGATGATGGCCGTGAATTCGCGCCGGCCCTCATCGTCTTTCGCGACAATCGTGTTCCGTTCGCCCCGGTGCTCCTTCACCTCCACCCGCATTCCCGCTTCGCGCGCCTGCGCTTCGTAAAACGCCATCACCTTGGCCGGATCGTCTCCGGTGTTCACGGTAAAATTGCCGCCTTCCTCCCGGCCCTGGTCCGATTCGCCGCTCGCCGCCACCACCGGCTCCACGTGCCCGCCCGGATACGTCGGTACCCACCCCGGCACTTTGGCATCCCCGCCAAACTGCACTGATGCCGATTTCCCGCTGTCCTCCGCCAGGAACCGGATTCCGCCGCGCCGCGCGTCGTCGAACGTCAGTGTGACTTCTTTCCCGTTGCGCCGGTCCCGCAGCGTAATCGTTCCCGCCCCGTCATCGGTCCGCACCACCTCCACGTTCGGATTTGCCTGCGCGATCATTTTTGCCAGCGCATAGCCGCCGCCGTGCCGCGCTACATACAACCCCGTTCCCACCAACGCCACGATGCCTAGAATCCCGATCGAAAGCAGCACGATCAGCACCACCAGAATCGGATGCATTCCGCGCCGCCGCGCCGGTCCTCCGGTCTCGCCGCCCGCACTCGCCGGCGTGCCGCACTGGGCGCAAAACGAACCCGTTACCTGAGCCCCGCATTTCGTACAAAAAGCCATTGGATTTCACCCGTCCCCCACTCTACGCCACCCCTTTCGCAAAGGCAATCGCGGCGCTACCATGAGGGAACATGTCCCTGTCTCCCGAAATCAGCTTCGACGATTTCCGTAAGCTGGTGGAAACATTGCAGGCCGCCATTCAGGGCATGGCCGATCTGGCCAGCCGGGTTCAGGCGTTGGAAGACGCCAATCAGGCCCAATACGCCGCCGCCGTCGCGCTCAAGGAAAACCAGCAGCAGCTCTTCGAAGCCCAGAAGGCGCAGCAGGAAGTGAACGCCCTGCTCAAGCAATCCCTCGATCAGCTCCTCCGCGCCATCGGCGGCGCCTCATCCGTCCAGTGAATGGAGCGCGTGCGGTCCGCAGATGCCCATGAAGACCGCGCGCAAGGCGGCATCGGGGTGAGCGAAGCGAGTCCGCGCCGAAAGACTCACCGCCCCAATCCCTAATCCCCGCTGGTGGTATACTGTCTGACGGTTTTGACTGTCTGCGTTTCCTGTTCTGTAACTGGCATGAAAGGAAGGTGTCTGTGAGTTCCAAGAAAGACCCCGGGGTGCCTGCCAAGCCCAAAAACAGCTTCTCGCGGCGCGGTTTCATTGGCGTCGGATTGAGCAGCGGCGCGTTGGGTACCGGCCTGCTGGAAAAGGAAGCAGTGGCCGCTCCCGCCGCTGGAGCGGCTGGCGTGGTTGGGCCCGGCGCGGTTCCCATCACCCTGAATATCAACGGCAAGCCGGTCCACCTGACCGCCGAGCCCAGCGTCACTCTCATCGACGCACTCCGCAACTACCTCGATATCACCGGCGCCAAACGCGTCTGCGACCGCGGCACCTGCGGTGCCTGCACTGTCAGCATGGACGGTAAAACGGTCTACAGCTGCACCGTCCTCGCCATCGACGCCCAAGGCAAGCAAATCGAAACCATCGAAAGTCTCGGCGCGAACAACCCCGTCTCCACCGCTTTCGTCGATCACGATGCCCAGCAGTGCGGCTACTGTACGCCTGGTTTTGTGATGGCTGTGCACGGTTTCCTGCAGGAGCATCCGAACCCCACCGAAGAGGACGTCAAACGCGGTTTGGGCGGCAATCTCTGCCGCTGCGGTACCTACATGGGCATCCGCCAGGCCGCGCTTCAGGCTGCCAAAGTTATGAAGGGAGGGAAAAATGGCTAATACGCCCGATTATCACTGGCCGCCGATGGATAAACGCAAGTACATCGGCACCCGGGTCAAACGCCTGGACGGCCCCATGAAGTCTGCCGGCCGCGCCAAGTATTCTTCCGACCTGAACCTCAAGGGAATGCTGTTCGGCGCGTATCTGACCAGCCCGCATGCCCACGCCCGTATCACCGCGGTCGATACCAGCGAAGCGGAGAAGATGAACGGCGTCAAGGCCGTCTATGTAGCCGCCAAGCCGGGTAGCGAAGTGCAGTGGCAGGGCTTCGAAGTGGCCGCCGTCGCCGCCACCACCGAGGAGATCGCCCGCGAGGCCGTCCGCAAGATCAAGGTCGATTACGAAGTGCTCCCGCATTTCGTCGAGGACGACCAGCTCGCCAAGGCCGGCACCCACGGTAAGGCCGCCGGCGAAAAGCTCACCGGCGATCCGGATAAGACTTTCCAGTCAGCCGAGGTTGTCTCCGAAGGCACCTATGGCATCCCCGTCGTCAATCACTGCTGCCTCGAGCCGCATGGCCAGGTCATCCAGTGGGTAAAGGGCGACAAGGAAGATGGTTCGGCCGACACCATCAATGCCTGGCCTTCCGTTCAGTTCGTTTCCGGGTATGCGAATTCCCTCGCTCCGAACCTGAAGGTTCCGGCCGCCAATATTAAGGTCAAGATGGATTACATCGGCGGCGGCTTCGGCTCGAAGTTCGGACCCGACGCCTGGGCCGAGGTCGGCGCCCGTCTCTCCAAGGCTGCCGGCGGACGTCCCGTCAAGCTGTTCCTCGACCGCGCTGCCGAGCAGATGATCGCCGGCAACCGGCCCTCGGCATACGGCAAAATCAAAATCGCCGGCGCCAAGGATGGCACCGTCACCGCATGGCAGTCCGATTCCTGGGGCACCGGAGGCTTCGCCACCGTGGGCGGCCCGCCCATCCCCTACATCTTCGACGGCATTCCCAACAAGCGCATCAATCACACGTCGATTTCCGTCAATGCCGGCCCGCAGCGCGCCTGGCGCGCTCCCAACAACCAGCAGGCAGCCTATCTGACCTGGTGCGCGTTGGAAGATTGGGCCGCGAAAGCGGGTCTCGATCCGCTCGACGTCTTCGTGAAGAACGCCGAATACGCTCCCAAAGAGCGCGTCGAGACTTATCGTTACCAGTTGCAGAAAGCGGCCGAGCTGGCCGAATGGAAGAAGCTGTGGAAGCCGCGCGGCCAGAACGGAAGCGGCCACATCAAACGCGGTCTCGGGCTCTCCATGAATGCCTGGGGCGGCGGCGGCCACCAGTCGCAATGCCGCGCCGTCATCAATCCCGAT
>DATJMP010000041.1:0-25045 GCA_035508655.1 Bryobacteraceae bacterium | reverse complement strand
CCAGGTCCATCTTGAACTGCTGCGCCGCCAGCAGTCCCGCTGCCGCCAGCCACAACGCCGCCAGCTTCACCGCCGCACCTCCCGTACCCGCGCCTGGATCCGATTCAGTCTTGACGCCGTGATTCGCATTGCCTGCATCACCTGTTCCTTGGCCGCTTCGCCTTCATGCCGCCGGTACGCCAACCCGCCGGCCACGACCAGAACCAGCGCCGCGGCCAAACCCTGCACGGCCCAGCCGCGCCAGCCCGTCCCAGCCGGACGCCTGGCCGCCGCGCCGGCCTTCGCCGCAAACCCAGCCGGCGGCTCCTTCCGAGCCAATGCGTCCCGAAGATGTTTCTCTAACCCGTCCATCCGAACTCTCCCACGCCCCGCCGCTCCAGTTTCTCCCGCAGCAGAACCAGCGAGCGATGCAAGTGGCTCTTCACCGTTCCGAGCGGCATCTCCAGCACTTCCGCGATCTCCGCCGGATCCAAATCCTCCTGATACCGCAGCACCATCACAGCCCGTGCCGCTTCGGGCAGAGTCGCCACCATCCGCCGCAGCATTTCATCCAGCAGGACGTCGCCCGCCGCGCCGCCCGCGGCCGGCTCGGCCATCTCCTCCAGATCCACCGACGGGCGCCGCTTCCGGCGCCGCGCCTCGTCGATTGCCCGCTGCACCGTCACCTTGCGCAGCCAGAACATCGCGTGCTGTCCCGAATCGATCCGGTCAAGGTTCCGGTGCAGCGCCAAAAATGCCTCCTGCGCCACCTCTTCGGCGGCGTCCCGGTCGTGCAGAAAATGATAGGCCAGGCTGAACACCATCGACTGGTTCGCCCGCACGATCTCCTCGAATTCCTGCCCGCGCTTACTTATCTTCAAGCTGGTAAGTTACGTTGCTGGCCACGTCCGTGTGGCGGAAATCCGCGTTCGTCATTGCGACGGAGATGGTCCGCTCATAGAAAAACGCGGCGCGCACCCGAAACTCGCCACCATAGCTCACTGGAAACCACACGCCGTCGGCAACTTTTTCATAGCTCACGGCAAACCCGACCCCGTGCACGTTCGTACCCAGCAGCGTCTTCACGGCAAGGGGCGCCTTCCAGGCCAGTTCGGTGGTCACACGCATCGGCTGGTACTCCCCGGCATCGATCAGCGCCTCGCCGTTCCAGATACCGCCGCCTCCGTCCAGGTCGTCGAGGGCCGGCTTGCGTTTCGGCGTGAACCGTACCCGGTAAACACGGCGGCCGCGGTAAGTCTCGGTGGCCTCCAATGTGAAGTTATACTTCAGTTGCTGGTGATAGGTCAGGGGGAATAAGTCGGGCGATATTCCGTCCCGGCTCCCCCGGTCATGCATCATATCTTCCGCCATCGAATCCAGCAGTTCGCCGTCGATGTCCACGCCCTTGTACCGGTATCCCGGCTTCCCATAAGAAACGTAGTGGCCGCCACTCTGATACCGGCCCTCGAACCGGATGAGCTTGCGCTCCAGGCCGCGCGCTTTGGGCGCGATGCCGTATTCCCGCTGCTCCTCCCGCGCCACCTTCCCGCTGACCCGCACCAGGCGCAACACCTGCGTTTGCCGGTACACGTAGCTTTCCCTCAGGTCCTGCGATTTCGCCTGGTTCAGCGCCACACGGCTCATGATTTGGTCCAGGCCGGGCGTCTGCCCCCATGCGCACCCAGCCGCCACCGCCAGCAGCAGAATCTTCATTTCCGTCCTCTATTTCCTCATACGACGCCGGTATCCTCCGCGGACGCACGATTTTTGCGCCCAGGTTGCCCCACCCCTGTCGCCATCGTATTCTGGAATTCCAGGGAGGCTTCCATCGTCAAGTTCTGCGTGCTCGCCAGCGGCAGTTCCGGGAATGCCGCCCTGCTCACCACCGAAAACACCCGCATCCTGGTCGATGCCGGCCTGAGCATGCGCGAAATCTCGAAGCGCCTGGCCGCCATCGGCGAGAGCATCTCCTCCCTGGACGCCCTCCTCATCACGCACGAGCACTCCGACCACATCTCGGCTCTACCCGTGCTGGCACGCCGCCTGAAGAAACCCTGCTATCTCACCCACCTGACCGCCCCCGCCATCGACTGGGGCGAGACCACGCCCGCCCTGGAACCGTTTCAGGCCGGCGCCGCCTTCCCCATCGGCGACATCGAGGTCCAGAGCTTCAGCATCCCCCACGACGCCCGCGATCCCGTCGGCTTCTGTTTCGAAGCTCAGGGCATCCGCATCGGCATCGCCACCGACCTCGGATACATCCCCGAGTCTGTCAAGTTCCATCTCCGCCGCGCCGACCTGCTCCTGCTCGAATCCAATCACGATCTCGACATGCTGAAGGTCGGCCCGTACCCCTGGTCCGTCAAGCAGCGCGTGATGAGCCGCCACGGCCATCTCTCTAACCTCTCCATGTCCGAATACCTCCTCGAAAACCTCGAATCGTCCACGGCCCACCTCATCCTCGGCCATTTGAGCGAGCAAAACAACCACCCCGAGATCGTCCGCCTCATCGCCACGCAATCCCTGGAGCACCGCGGCTTCGGAACCCACCTCTCTATCGCAACCCAGCACCATCCTTCTGAGGTCTTCCAATTCTGAAAGTAAGGGGCCGGGGGGCACGCCGCCCCGCTCAAGGGCAGGTTTTCAGCCCGCAGGGCTGCGGGCAACGGAGGACTTTCTATTTGCAATCGCCGGTCCCCGGCCCCTGCCCCCCGGCCGCAAAAATCCCCCGCCACACACGGCGCCCGAAACAATACACTTAAACTATGATTCCCCGCTACACCCGTCCGGCCATGGGCCGCATCTGGAGCGACCAGAACAAATTTCAGCAGTGGCTTGCGGTCGAACTTGCCGCTTCCGAATCTCTCGCCGAACTGGGCGTGGTACCGGCGGAAGCCGCCCGCCTGCTTCGTGCCCACGCCGGATTCGACCTCGCCCGCATCGCTAAGATCGAAGCCGAGGTCCGCCACGACGTCATCGCCTTCACCACCTCCGTGGCCGAAACCATGGCGGCCGCCGGCCACGCCGAGGCCTCCCGCTGGTTCCACTACGGCCTCACCTCCAACGACGTGGTGGATACCGCGCAGGCCTTGCAGCTTCAGCAAGCCGCCGCGATTATCCTGGATGAGCTCGGCGAGCTTCGCAATGTGCTAAAGCGCCGCGCCCTCGAATTCCGGCAAGCGGTCCAGATCGGGCGCACCCACGGAGTCCATGCCGAGCCCATCACTTTCGGCCTGAAGCTCGCCATCTGGTATGAAGAAGCCGGCCGCGATCTCGCCCGCGTCCGCGCCGCCGCCGAGGACCTTCGCGTCGGCAAGACCTCCGGCGCCGTCGGCACCTTCGCGCACATCGGCCCCGAGGTGGAAGAGCTCATCTGCGCGCGGCTGAATCTGAAGCCCGCCGCCGTCACGTCTCAGGTGATCCAACGCGACCGCCACGCTGCTTTTGTCGCAGCTCTCGCCCTGGCCGCCGCTCTCTGCGAAAAAATCGCACTCGAAGTTCGCCACCTTCAGCGCACCGAGGTCCGCGAGGCCGAAGAGTATTTCGCGCGCGGGCAGAAGGGCAGCTCCGCCATGCCTCACAAGCGAAACCCCGTCACGAGCGAACAGATCTGCGGCCTCGCCCGTGTCGTCCGCGCCAACGTGCAGGCGGCTTACGAAAACGTCGCCCTCTGGCACGAGCGCGACATCTCGCATTCCTCGGTCGAGCGTGTCATCCTGCCCGATTCCACCATCCTGACGGATTACTTATTGGACAAGACCACGTCGCTGGTGGACCGCCTGCTCGTCTATCCGGAGCGGATGCGCCGCAACCTGGAAATGACCCGCGGCCTGGTCTTCAGCGGGCAGCTTCTGCTCGATCTGGCCGCCGCCGGTATGCTCCGCGAGCAGGCCTACCGCACTGTCCAATCTCACGCCATGCAGGCCTGGGAAACGGAAGGCGATTTCCGCGCCGCCATCGACGCGGATCCGGAAATCCAGGCCGTCCTCTCGCCCGAGCGGATCGCCGAAGCCTTCTCGCTCGACCGGCAACTCCGCAACGTCGACCGCATCTTCGCCCGCGTCTTCGGCTCGTGAGAGTTCACCGTCGAGACGCCGGGATCGCTCCGCAGATTTTTCCGGCGTTTCCGCGGTCCTGGCGAAGAATGAGGACTGGCTCCGTTATCTGACTCTGAAGGCCAGGAGCGCCTCTGCCGGAATGCGGAGTTCTTCCTTCCCGGTGGCGGCTGCTCCTGCGGTGCCCGCACCGGCTCCCGCCAGCGCGCCGATCGCTGCGCCTTTGCCTCCGCCGGCTATGGCACCGACGATCGCACCCAATCCAGCACCACCGCCGATGAATTTCTCATCATGCCTCGCGTGCGCCTTCCCCAGGCGCTCCACTTCCGTGGTGCGGATCCGATATTCCCTGCCCCCGCTCTCGAACGAATCCAGGGTCAGCGCCAGCACCGCCCGTCCTTTGAGCCGCCCCGACACCTCTGCCTCAGTGACGTGTCCGCGGACCTGTGTGCCCGCCTTCACGACCGTCACGCCGTGCGCCACCACGGGACGGTTCAGCGTGGCGGTGAAGCGGTCTCCTGCCCGGTTGCGCCGTGTGTCAATCGGCCCGTCCAGGCGCACCCTGAGAATCGCCCCTTCGGGGACCCGCATCTCCAACGGGGCGTACGCCGTCGCCCGAACGTTGCTCACTTTGGGCTCGCCCGCTTCTGGAGGAGCTACCGGTTCCGGATTCCCCGCCATTTGCGCCGGTGGCGTCTGCGCCAGCGGTGCTTGCGCTGGAGTCTGCGCCGGGCTTTGCGTCACAGCCGCCTGAGACGGCGCCTTCGCCGGCTTCGAGGAGCACCCTGCCATTGCCGCAACCGCTGCCAGCGCCACCCATTTCCGCATTCCTTCGAACCTCTAGGGAAATCGTCTTGCAAGATGCGTACCAACCAATAACTACTTTACAATCATCACAATTTAATCCAGAAATGATGTAAATCTTACAGTCGTCAGGGCAGGTGATCTCACCGGTCGCCAGCGGGTGCTTTTCCGTACCGCCAAAGCCTTGCCCGGACGTCTCTACTCGTAGACCATACATTTTCCGCAGGAGTTCAGTCTTGCATCTGAAGAACTACGCGAGTCTCACCCCCATTTGCACCCTAGGAGCTTTCCTGGCCATCTGTACCGCGATTCCTGGTTCTCTTCCCGGAGCTCCCCCTTTCTTCTCTCCGCCTTTGTCGAACACTTCCTCAGCTCACCGCCCCTTCTTCTACGCCTTTTCGCCCGGGCCTTCCACCAGCCCGTCACGTTCCTTGTGCCCTGTGCCCGGCCTCTCCCCCGTCACGGATCCCCAGGCCATTGCTTTTGAGAACCTCAGCGGACCCGTCGTGGACACCCATGATCTCCGCCATCGCACCTACTCGGCCCTGATGAAGTTCATCAACGAGATCCGCTCCGTGGGCGGCATGATTACTCTAAAATCCGCCTATCGTCCTGCCGCCTATCAGGCTCACCTCCAACAGGTGTGGGACAAATGGATGCAACTTCGCAACAATCACAGTGCCGCCTGCCAGGATCTCCGTGCCCAAGTGTTAACGGAATTCAATCGCCATCACCTGATCGAAACGCAACGCCCGGTAGACGACTCCGACCACACCCGAGGACTCGCCTTCGATGCCACCGTCGTTCTGCCGCGCGTTCTTCGCTTCGGACGCCACCGCCGCGTCACGCTCGACAAACTGGCCCGCTATGCAGGCCTGCGCCGTCCTGACATCCGCCACGATCCCGTCCACTTCAAGTTTGTGGGCTAGCCATTTCTCCAGCGCGGAGGCGCAGAACCCTAACAGGGCGGTATGCCGCCTGCTGCGGATCGGCCCTGTTCAAGAAACCGGCTACTCGGTCACCCTGTGTTGCCAGGAGAGGCGCAGAGAGGACAGAGGTTTTCGCTGAGAGAATCACTCCCCGCGTAATCTCGTTTCCTCCCATCTCCCCGCTGAATGCTCACGCTCGCGGGCGGCTACAATATCTTTCGTGACCCGCCGCGTTCTCCTGCTCGCGCTTCTCGTCTCTTCCGCCTCGCTCTCCGAGGTTCGCAGTCTCACCATCCTCCACACCAACGATCTCCACGCCCGCCTCTCTCCCCTCGACAACCACATGGGCGGCTTCGCTTACCTCGCCACCGCTATTCGCCATGAGCGCGACGGCTGTCACGACTGCATCCTCCTCTTTGCCGGCGACCTTGTCCAGGGCACTCCCGTCTCCACCATCTTTCACGGGCTTCCGGTCTTCGAAATCGCCAACCTGTTTCACTTCGATGCCGCCACCCTCGGCAATCACGAATTCGATTACGGCTGGCCGCAGGTTCGCAAATTCCTTTCGACCGCCGAATACCCCATCGTCTCCTCCAACCTGGTCAACTCACGCGGCGAGCTTCTCACCAAGCCTTACGTCATCCTCCACGTCAACGGCCTTCGCGTCGCCGTCATCGGCGCCATGACAGACACGTTGAAGACCCTCACCACTCCCAAGCTCCTCGAAGACTGGCACACGCTGCCGATGCTCGAAACCGTGGGCAAGTACGCCGCCGAGCTGAAATCCGAATCCGATCTCATCGTCCTTCTCGGCCATCTCCATCCGCGGGAAGAACAGGCCTTCCTCGATTCCGACGCGGGCATTCCGGTCGCGGTCTCCGGCCACGATCACAACGGAATCGAGCAGGCTCTTTCGCGAAATGGCCACGTGCTGGTGCGCGTCAAAAGCTACGGCCAGGAGCTGGGCCGCCTCGACCTTCAGGTCGACACCGAAAAAAAGGCTCCCGTCTCCTTCAGCTGGCATCGCATCCCGATCGATTCCACCAAACTCGCGCCCGCCGCGGACGTTGCCGGGCTGGTCGATCATTGGGAATCGGCCGTAAGCACTCAGGTTGACAAGCCACTCGCCGTCTCGCAGCACGCCTTTACCAAGCCCGAGTTGAAAGCCTTGCTCGAAGGGGCCCTGCGCGAGGAAGCCGGCTCGGATTTCGCCTTCCTCAATATGGGCGGCGTCCGCGACACCCTTCCCGCCGGACAGCTTCTCATCCGCCACATCTGGAACATTATGCCCTTCGACGACGAGCTGGTCATCGGCTCGTTCCACGGCCGCGATCTCCCCGCCGTCGTCGCGGCCGGCCACGCCATCGATCCCGACCGCACCTACACCCTGGCGGTCAGCGACTTCACGGCCATCAACCAATCGAACCCCGACAATCTACGCACCCAAGGCCTCACATTTCCCAAAAATGCCGGCCTGATTCGCGACCTGCTGATCGATTGGTTCCGCAAGAAGAAGGTGATCGAATAAGCAACACTGGTCGCTATGCCCGAGCTTCCCGACGTCACCGTCTATCTCGAAGCCCTCACGGCCCGCATCCTCCACCACCGTCTGGAACACATTTCGATCCGCGGCCCATTCCTTCTCCGCACTGCCGCTCCGTCCATCTCCGCCGCTGAAAACCGTGAGGTCGTCTTCCTGCGCCGGCTTGGCAAGCGGATCGCCATCGGATTGGAAGACGATCTGTGGCTCCTCCTCCACCTGATGATCGCCGGCCGCCTCCATTGGAAGCCGGCTATGCCGAAGCCCACCGACAAGCGCATCCTCGCCGCCTTCCAGTTCGATTCCGGCGTCCTCACGCTCACCGAAGCCGGTACGCAGCATCGCGCCTCCCTTCACCTCGTTTCCGGCGAACCGGCCCTCGCGGCTCTCGACCCCGGAGGCCGCGACCCGCTCACCATCCCGCTCGAAGATTTCGGCGCGGCCCTCCGCTCGGAAAACCACACCCTCAAGCGCGCCCTCACCGATCCGCGCCTCTTCAGCGGCATCGGCAACGCCTATTCCGACGAGATTCTCCATCGCGCCCGCCTCTCGCCCGTGGCGATGACTCTCCGTCTCTCTCCCGAAGATCTGGCCAGCCTCCATCACGCCACACGTGAAGTCCTGACGGAATGGATCGCACGCCTCCGCACCGAAGCCGGCGGAAAATTCCCCGAAAACGTCACGGCCTTCCGCCCCGGAATGGCTGTCCACGGCCGCTACGGCCAGCCTTGTCCCGGCTGCGGAACGAAAATCCAACGCATCCGCTATGCCGCCAACGAAACCAATTACTGTCCCGTCTGCCAGACCGGGGGTAAACTTCTCGCCGACCGCTCCCTCTCCCGCCTCCTCCACTCGGACTGGCCGAAAACCATGGAGGAACTCGAAGCCCTCAAGAAACGCTGATCCCCAGTCCCAACCCCGAACGCCCAACCTCCGGTCCCTGGCCTCCGGCCCCCAGTGCCCGTTATCCTAGAACTATGGGGTTCCGTCTAGCCGTTCCGTTCCGCGCGCGCGGCGATCAGGAAAACGCCATCGCCGAGCTGACGCGCGGTATCCGCGAAGGCGAGCAGCACCAGGTCCTGCTGGGCGTCACCGGCTCCGGCAAGACGTTCACGATGGCCAAGGTCATCGAGTGCATCGGCCGCCCCGCGCTCGTCCTGGCCCATAACAAAACCCTCGCCGCCCAGCTCTACCACGAATTCAAATCCTTCTTCCCCGATAACGCAGTCGAGTACTTCGTCAGCTACTACGATTACTATCAGCCCGAAGCCTATATCCCCTCCAGCGACGTTTACATTGAAAAGGAAGCCACCATCAACGACGAGCTTGACAAGCTGCGCCTCTCCGCCACGAAATCCCTCTTCGAGCGCCGCGACTGCGTCATCGTGGCCAGCGTAAGCTGTATCTACGGCCTCGGCTCGCCGGAAGCCTATTACGGTATGCTTCTGATGCTGGAAAAGGGCCAGAAGATCTCGCGCGAGGCAATCACCTCCAAGCTGGTCGAAATCCTCTATGAGCGCCACGAAGGCGATTTCCGCCGCGGCACCTTCCGCGTCCGCGGCGACGTGATCGAAGTTTATCCCACTTACGACGACTACGCCTACCGCATCGAGCTCTGGGGCGATGAAATCGAAACACTCTCCCAAATCGATCCGCTGCTCGGCCAAGTCAGGCAGACCTACGTTCGCCTCCCCATCTATCCCAAAACCCACTATGTGATGAGCGAGGAGACCAAGGTGGATGCCATGGAGAGCATTCGCGTGGAGCTCGAGTGGTGGCACAAGGAACTGGAAAAACAAGGCAAACCGATCGAAGCCCAGCGCCTGTTTCAGCGCACCATGTTCGATCTCGAAATGATCAAGGAGATCGGCTACTGCCACGGCATCGAGAATTACTCCCGCCACTTCTCGGGCCGCCTCCCCGGCGAAGCTCCGCCCACCCTGCTGGATTACCTGCCGCACGATGCGGTGATGTTCATCGACGAGAGCCACCAGACCGTCCCGCAGCTTCACGGCATGTACCACGGCGACCGCTCGCGCAAGGAGGTCCTGGTCTCCCATGGCTTCCGCCTCCCCAGCGCACTCGATAACCGCCCGCTGACCTTCGAGGAGTTCGAGCACCGCGTCAATCAGCTTGTTTACGTCTCCGCCACGCCCGGTCCATACGAGCTGACCAAGTCTGCCGGCGTAGTCGTGGAGCAGATCATCCGCCCCACCGGCTTAGTCGATCCCAGCGTGGAAATCCGGCCAGTGAAAGGCCAGGTAGACGACCTGCTCGGCGAAATCCGCCGCCGCACCGCCGCCGACCAGCGCGTGCTCGTCACCACCCTGACCAAGCGCATGGCCGAAGACCTGGCGGAATACTATTCCGAGGTCGGCGTGCGCTGCAATTACCTCCACTCCGAAGTCAGCACGCTCGACCGCATCAAAATCCTGCGCGACCTCCGCCGCGGCGAATTCGACGTGCTGATCGGCATCAACTTACTGCGTGAAGGCCTTGACTTACCCGAAGTTTCGTTAGTCGCGATCCTCGACGCCGATAAGGAAGGCTTCCTCCGTTCCTCGGGCTCCCTGATTCAGACGATCGGCCGGGCGGCCCGCCACATCGAAGGGCACGCCATTCTCTACGCCGACGTCATGACCGACAGCATGCGCCGCGCTCTCGATGAAACCGCCCGCCGCCGCCAGATCCAGGTCCAATACAACGACGAGCACAACATCGTCCCGCAATCGATCGTGAAGCCCATCGACATGAGCCTGGTCGCCGTGGCCGAAGCGGATTACGTCACGGTGCCGCTCGAAGGCGACCAAGAAATCGAAAATCTGACTCCAGAACAGCGCCAGAAGTTCCTCGGCGACCTGGAGGAACAAATGCGCCAAGCCGCGCGAAAATTCGAATTCGAAAAAGCCGCGCAGTTACGCGACCGGCTCAAGGAACTACGGTTGAACGCAAGCTGAACCCGCTCCGCACCGGCCCGGAGAAGCACCAATCCGTCTTCACCGGCGGCAAAACGTAGCCTAACGGCAAGCGGGATTAACCTGATTGCCCCGCGTATAAGCCGAGGCTACAATCTTCTGAGCATGCACACGCTCGGGTTGTCCGATACCGCTGCTCGCCCGGGAGGCCGCCTTCGGGCCCTTTTCTGGCCCACGATTCGCGACGAAGCCGATTTCGATTCCGTCACGACGCAAGGTTTTTGGGTTTGTTTCGTCGTGGCGGTGGTGACCATCGGATTCGGCGCGTTCACCGGCTCTCCATTCTCCGGTCTCCTTGAAGGCGTCTTCTACTTTCTCGCCGCGGTAGGAGTCCGCAAAGGGAGCAGGATGGCCGGAATCGTGGCCTTCACTGCTTACCTACTGGGACGTTTCGTGATGCAACGATATACCGGAAACGGGTTCGGAGTGATGTCCGTGATTTTTCTTGCCCTGCTGGGTGCCAATATCCGCGGAAGCTGGTTGTGCGCACGCTGGGCGAAGGAAAAGCGGTTCACGGGCTTCCCGCCCCGGTTAAACCAGACCTTGGGCGAGCAGCTTTCCAGTCAATTCCCGGAGTTGCTATGGCCGCAAACCCGACATATCTTTTACGGGCTGGCCGGACTCGAAGTCACGATGCTCCTGATGGCCCTCTTCGCACCCCGCTAAGTGCCGTGAGGTGGACAGACTTTCGCCTGGCTATCGCCTGGAACAGCCACTCCGCGTGGGTCGGCTGCTGCAGCCGAAAATCACTTGATCCGGAGCCGAAATTCCTGAAAATTTCGAGGTTTTTCCTGTTGCTTTCGCCTGAGGATAGCGTATAATTGCTCCCATACGTAGTCGGTTATTAGTTCCGGGAAGAACGGGGTATGTAACGGCCTTAAGTTCCGGGAAGAACGGGGTACGTCACCGGTAGGTCCAATAATATCTCCATTTGACTGAGGGCTAGCTTGTTGCCTGCCGGGGAGAGCCCTGCCGCTTAAACTCGCAGGCGTCACAGGACCGTTGCCGGCAATTTCAGCTGGAGCAAGAAAATGAAGATAAATATACGGTTTGGCCTCTTTTTCGGGGCCATGGGGCTAGGTCTGTTCACTCTCTGCGCGCCACAGGTTTTCGCCCAAGCCACGGCCAGCGGCACGATTCAGGGAACGGTGTTCGACCAATCTCAAGCGGTCGTGATCGGCGCTGAGGTGGTCATCACCAGTAAGGCTACTGGTGAGAAGCGCACTGCTTCCACCAACAACGTTGGAAATTACCGCTTCGATCTCCTCTCCGCCGGCGGTTACTCCATACGTGTAACCCAAAAAGGATTCGCCGCGACCGTTGAGAACGTCGACTTGCTCGTCGGCCAGACCGCGACGGCTAACTTCACTCTTACCCCCGGAGCGACCACAGAAGTCGTGGAAGTCACCGGCGCCGCGCCTCTGGTGGACCTCGGCAAGACTAGCGTCAGCACCAACATCACCCCCACCGAGGTGGAGGACCTGCCAATGGTCGGCCGCGACGTGGCCAACCTGGCCTACCTGGCGCCCGGTGTAAAGGCCGCGGATTCGTACGATCCCACCAAGAACCGCTACGCCATCATGTCCGTCAACGGCTCCGGCGGGCGTAACGTGAACGTTACCGTCAACGGCGTCGACAACAAGGACAACACGGTCGGCGGTCCGGTCATGCAGCTTCCCCTCGAAGCCGTGCAGGAGTTCCAGATCAGTACCCAGCGATTTTCCGCCGAGAACGGGCGCTCCGAAGGCGCTGCCATCAACATGATCACCAAGCAGGGAACCAACGATTACCACGGTTCCGTGTTCAGCTACTTTCGCGACACCGCTCTGGATACGGACGAGAAAGTTCCCAACGGCACGGGCGGGTTTACGTCCGCCCATCCCGCTTACACCCGGCAACAGTTCGGCGGTTCGGCCGGTGGCCGCCTCAAGCGCGACAAGCTATTCGGCTTCTTCGCTATCGAGCGCCAGCGCGAGCACCAGAACCTGGAGGAAACCACCTCTTCGTACAACGAGCTCGTCCTAGCCAAGCAGGCCGGCTTTGCGGCGCAGCCCGCCACCTCCATTCCGACGCCGTTCTTCGAGACGCGCTACAACGGCCGCCTGGACTGGACCATCAACTCCAAGAACAGCGCCTACGTCAGCTACAACTCCCAGGCTAACAACAGCCTCAACGACCAGTCCAACGGCACCGCCGATCTCACCAACGGCAACTACACTCTCAACCATCTGCAGTTGATCAATGCGACGCTGAACTCGCTCGTTTCGAGCACGATGGTCAACACCTTCACCGCCGGTTATCAATACTGGAACAACCTGATCGCCAGCAACATCAGCGCACCGCTCATCGTTTTTCCGGACGCTTCTCTCGGCACCAATACCAACGTCCCGCAGCAGTCCTGGCAGCGCAAGTGGCAGTTCCGAGATGACGTTTCCAAGACCATCGGCGCCCACACTCTGAAATTCGGCGCGGATCTGATCCATACGCCGCAGCAGGGCGGATTTTTCGAGTTCAGCTCCACGCTTGAGATCGATTTCGCCGCCGACCCCAGCGTCATCCTGAATGACCCCGTGAACTACCCTCAGAAGTTCGCCACTCCCGGCGCAGTCACCGGCATGACTGTCGCCAATGGCGACCCCTACTTCCTGGTCTCCACCAATCAGCTTGGACTGTACTTCCAGGATGACTGGAAAGTGTCCAAGCGCCTGATGTTGAATCTGGGCATGCGCTGGGACAAAGACTACAACTTCATCGGCCTGTCCGACGTCAAGGACAGCCGCACTTACCAGGAACTGGTGGCGCTCAACAGCCCGTTTTCCAATCCCTATGTCAGCCGCCTTCCGCACGACGACAACAAGGACTTCAGCCCGCGTATCGGTTTTGCCTACGACCTTACCGGCCAGGGCCAGCATGTGCTCCGCGGCGGCTTCGGGCTTTACTACGGCAACGTGTTCCAGAACATTCCGCTGTTCATGGAGCAGATGAGCAACCCCACGGTCTTCCAGAGCGCCATCAGCCTCTCGGCGCCCACCGATGTCGTCACCGGCACAGGGATTCCGTTAGGCAACTGGCGCTACGGCGTCGACCCCATGCCCGTGATCCCGGCGCCCTCCTCGCAGCTCGCGTCCGGAAGCGTCGGACGCCTGATGGACCCCAATTACCGGAACCCAGTCACCGAGGAGTTCAACATCGGCTACAGTTACTCGCCGACGCGCAACTCGGTCTTCGAGGCCGAGTACACGCACGTCCTCGGGCTGCACGAAAACAAGACCATGAACATCGACGAGAAGGCGGTTGTCAATGGCGTGTGCTGCACGCGCCCGCTCGATCCGTATTTTGCGAACTCTACGCAGCCCGAGCTGGCCAGCGTGCGCGACGAACAGTCCATCGGCCGCTCGCATTACGACGGCTTCAATCTCAGCTTTCGCCAGCGCATGACGCACCACATCTCGCTGAACGTCAACTATACCCTGGCTCGGGCATACTCCTTCGACGCTGGCGGCACTTCCTTCCGCAACTATCCGCGCCTGGAGAGCAATCCGTTCGCCAGCTATGAGTGGGGGCCGGATCCGAACGACGAGCGCCACCACGTCACCCTCAGCGGCATCATCGATCTGCCCAAAGGATTCCAGCTCGCGCCCATCATGCAGTTCGGCTCCCCCCGTCCGTTTAACCTGACGAACTCCGCCAACACCCTGAACACCGGCGGCGGCACGACCAATGCTGTGGTGGTACCGACGAATAACCCGACCAATTTTCTGGCCTATTCGGGCAACAATACCGCGGCGCAGAACTGCTTCTACGGCATCAACGGAGTCTCCCAGAGCTGCACCATCGCTGCCTATGACCCGCTCCGCGGAGATCCGTTCTTCCAACTGGATATGCGGCTGTCCAAGAACATCCGCTTCCGCGAACGGGCGAACCTTCAACTAGTGGCGCAGGCCTTCAACCTGACCAACCGCGCCAACTACGGCAATGATTTCAACGGCAACATCGCCAGCCCGTCCACTTTCGACCACCCGGCCGGATTCCTCAACCCCAGCAGCACGGTGATTCCGCGCTCGGTCTGGGGCGAACTGGGCCTCCGGTTTACGTTCTAAGGCGGAGTTCTTCGGCCACCGGCACTGAATGTCAGGAACACGGATCAAGACGGATGAGTTCGATCGGTCTTGATCCGTGTTCTATTCTGTTTTCTGGAACAGCGAAACTCCGGCCACACCGGTCGCTCCGGCCTCCGCGCACAGCGGCGCATTCTCTTCCGTGATTCCGCCCAATGCCAGTACCGGGATCGACACCGACCGCACCGCTGCACGCAGACCCTCCAAACCCACTGGAGGGCCTTCGGCGGCCTTCGAAATGGTCGGAAAAATCGGGCTGAACACCGCGAAATCGGCGGCTTCGGATTCGGCGCGGTGTAACTCGACCACCGAGTGGGTAGAGACGCCGATGAGGAACTCGGGCGGGCAGATGGCGCGAAGATCAGAGGGCGCAACCGAATCGGACGGCAGATGTACGCCGTGCGCACCCGCCGCCAGCGCAATATCCGCACGCGAATTGACCAGAATCTTCGTGCCGTGCGGGTTGGGCAACTCCATGACCCGCAGGACCAGCGCATAAATTTCACGAGCCGGCAGATCCTTCTCCCTCACCTGAATCCATTCGATCCCCCGCGCCAATGCACGTTCCACAAACCCCAACATCGGCTCCATGCCGCCGGCGGAGTGACGATCGGTAATGTAGTAGCGAAGCATAGACAAGCCAGGGCAGGCCAGGAGGCCTACCCTACGATGGTGTAGTAGCTTTCACCTGCACAGGCGCGGCACAAGGTTTGGCCACCTACAACAACCTCGCGCTTGAAGCTCACCGCTTCTCCGCAACGGGCGCATACCACCCGCGCCGCTTTGTAGCCGGGCAGGTCTTCCGGGCCGATGTCTACGCGAACCCACTGGCACGCGAACAATTCTTCGTCCCCCATCTCGCGATACGCCCGCATCTGCTGGCGGTTCCTGTTATCGATTTCCGGATGCATCTGGGCTGCACGCCGCTTGGCGCTCTCCAGCGCCGCCACGCGGACGGCGCGGCCGGTGGCCAGGTCGCAAAACGTGGCCGCTACCTTACCGAAATCGCGGAACTTCAGGGCGCGTTTGCCCATCCGGCAGCCGGTGACAATGGGAATGGCATCGGTGGCGCATCGGTCGATTTCGACATACGTCACCAGCCGCTTGCGGTCGCCGCCGGCGGGGTCTTCGAGGCCGAGCAACCTTACCCCGTACAGCGCCATCCGCAGCCCCAGAATCTGCCCCGCGCACAGATGTCCGTGAGCCGCTTCGGCCAGAGCTTCGTATTCAGCGAAGGTCTTCATAAAAAAACGAGAATTCAGGAGGCAGAAGACAGAAGCCGGCATCGCGGCCCGCCGTTCCTCATTCTGACTTCCGACTCCCGACTTCTTGCTCACACCTCCCGGAAGCGCGCACTGAAGTGACGCAGGAACGGTGGCTGCTCGACAATTTCCAGGCCGCGAATCTTCTCTTTGCGCCCGTTCACTTCCAGGATAGCCTCGACCACGTAATCAATGTGGCTCTGCGTGTATACCCGGCGCGGGATGGCCAGGCGCAGCAGTTCATGCCGCGCCGCCTCGCCGAACATCACGGAGCCGATCTCCACACCGCGGATGCCGGCGTGCCGGTACAACTCGACCGCCAGCGCCTGTCCAGGGAAGCGATGCGGCGGAATGTGAGGCAACATGCGGGCGGCGTCGATGTAAATCGCGTGGCCACCGGGCGGCTCTACGATCGGCACGCCGTGGTCGGCGATGTGCCGTCCCAGGTAACTGGTGGAAGCAATGCGGTAGCGAAGGTAGTCGATATCGAGCACTTCCTCCAGACCGGTGGCAATGGCGTCCAGGTCGCGGCCGGCCAGGCCGCCATAGGTCGGAAAGCCTTCGGTGAGGATGAGCAGGTTGGTTTCCTGCTGCGCCACGCGGTCGTCGTTGGAGCAGAGAAAGCCGCCGATATTGGCGAAGGCGTCCTTCTTAGCGGAGAAGGTGCAGCCGTCGGCCAGCGAAAACATCTTCTGCGCGATCCGTTTGGGCGTCCAATCGGCATATCCCGGCTCGCGCTCGCGGATGAACCAGGCGTTTTCGGCGAACCGGCAGGCGTCGAGATAGAGCGGAATGCCGGCCGCCGCGCACACGCGCTTCACGGCCTCGATGTTCCCCATGGAGACCGGCTGGCCGCCGCCGGAATTGTTGGTCACGGTGAGCATGACCAACGGAATGCGCCCGGCGCCCGCCGTCCGGACCAGCTGTTCGAGCGCGGCGACGTCCATGTTGCCCTTGAAATCCAGGCGCGCCTGCGTATCCGCGGCTTCCGCAAGGGGCAGGTCCACAGCGCGCGCGCCGGTGAATTCGATATTGGCTCGGGTGGTATCGAAATGTGTGTTGTTCGGAACAATATGGCCGGACTTGCACATCACGCTGAACAGGATGCGCTCGGCGGCGCGGCCCTGATGGGTGGGAATCATGTGGCGGAACCCGGTCAGCTCATCAGCAGCGCGCTTCAACCGGAAGAAGCTCTCACTGCCCGCGTAAGATTCATCGCCGCGCATCACCGCCGCCCACTGCTCCGTGGACATGGCGCTGGTGCCGGAATCGGTGAGGAGATCGATCAGGATGTGGCGGGCCTGAATCAGAAAGAGGTTGTACCCGGCGGCTTCGAGGTACTGTTCCCGCTCTTGGCGCGTGGTCTGGCGCAGCGGCTCCACGCTCTTGATGCGGAACGGCTCGATGATGGTACGCACGCTCGAATTATCGCACTCAGCAAAAGCGGTCAGTGGCGTGTCTGATGGGCGGAATTCTCCCAGCGGCCCACAATCAGATCGACCAGGCTGAGCCAGGCGTCGTTGGGATGCTCCAGCTTGCGATAAAGGGCTACGTAAGATGGCTTCTGCAGGCCCATGCCGGCGAAGGCGAGGAAGTAGAGGCCATCGGTAGGAAAATCGGAGATCTGCTCCCTGCTCCATTTTTTCGGCTCGGAGAGGTATGGCTCCAGGTAATCGACAACGGTCGCGAGAGTGGCGCCGGTCTTGGTGCGCACCTGCCACAAATCCACGCCCTGCACCTGGGCGATGCGACACGTCATGGTGAAGGCTTCCAGGTTGAAAGCGGAATAGGAAAGCGAGCGGCTGCGGGACTCCTCGCGTGGAGCGCTGCCGTTGCCGCGGATCTGCTGCGGGAGGATGCGATCGCGATAAAAGTCGAAGGCCATCTGCTGGTCAGAGCGGCTATCGACGAAAGTGGCGATCGCGGCCACCTGCGCGGTCCACCAGGAGGCGTGGTTGTTGCCGGACTGTTTTTCGTCCTCGCCGTTTTTGGTCCGCGTCAGCCAGTGCAGATAATCCTCGAACCATTTGCGGACGGCCGCCTGGTCTTTCGGATCCCAGGTTCCGGTCTGGGCCAGGAATTCCATCCCCTGAATGGCGCGGATCAAGACGCGGCCGTCGAGGATTCCGTAGGCGCGGCCTTCATTTACGCCGCGAACGGCCTGGGCGAATTCCAGGTCTGGATTCATTCGCGTCCTGGAATTGATGAACCAGGTGTGGATGTCGCGGGCGGCTCGCTGGGCGTAGCGCGGGTCATCGAGCAGGTAGGCAGCGGCGCCGAGCGTGAAGACGGCGTCGCACATGGCGTTGAGCGAAGATTTGTTGGCGGTGAAGCGGGCGGAATTGATTTGCCCATCTTTCCGGATGTAGGAACCGCCGGGGTTGCCTGGATCGGGCCACCAGTAGGGCGCTTCGCTGTAGTAATCGTGGACGTCGATCTGGAGGTCGGGCGGGCGATCGCTGGTGACCGACCACGGCCCTTCGCGGAGCCTTTTTTCGGCCTCTTCTCGCAGGCGGCGGACGGGGTCGAGGGTCCAGGTCTCCTTGCGGACGATCGCGCTGTGGATGGGCACGGCCTCATCCACCGATATCAGCGTTTGCGGAACGGTAGTAGCGGCCTGAAGATACCAGGACGCCGCCACGAACAGGAATCCAGTCCTCACTAATCCCGATTGTAACGAACGGCGCTTCAGTGTGCGCTTCGTTCGTAAACGGCGTTAAATTCGCAGCCGATGAGCGCAATCAGCGCGAGGACGTACATCCAGACCAGGAGGATAATGGCGGCCGCGATGGAGCCGTACATCAGGTTGTAGTGGGCGATGTGGCGTGTGTACCAGGCGAATCCGGAGGTGGCGCCCCACCACAACACGGTGGCGAGGGCAGCGCCAGGCCACACGAAGCGCCAGCGCTGCGGGCGGTAGGGGCCGTAATAATAAAGGCTGGCAGTAGCGGTGACGGCGGTGGCGAATGCCAGCACGTAGCGGCCGATGAGGCTCGCCCAGTTCCACAGGCCGGCCAGCGGATTGAGGAGCGGATCGACGCGCATCGCATTCAGGACCAGGCGCTCGATCTGGCCCCCGAAGAAAATGAGAACCGTGGCGCATCCGATGGGCACGGCGGCCATCAACACCAGGCCCATCGCGACCCACTGCTGGCGGAGGAAGTGGCGGCCGCGGGGAACACGGTAGGCGGCGTGAAAGCCTTCGATCAGACTTTTGATGACGCCGGACGCGGCCCAGACCGAGACCGCGCCGGCCACAAACAGGAGCGAGAGCGGATGCGCGCCGGCGGCGCGAAAGCGCTCCACCACCAGCCCCTCCGATTCCGGGGGCACGATTTCCGCCAGGGCCCGCTCCATCGTATTGGAAACCAGACCGGCGTGGGACTGGAGCAGGATGGCGGCGGCGGAGGTGAGGACGGGGAAGAACGAAAGCAGCGCGGAATAGGCCGCGCCTTTGGCGGTGCCGAGGCAGCCATCGTCGAAGGTTGCAATGAGCGAGCGTCGCAGCAGCCAGAAGAACGTACGGGGCGTCCAGTGCACTCGATCTCAGTATAAGGGGTGGGGAGGCCGGAGGAGCCCGCCAGTGCTATGGTTATCCCCTCCTGTCCGGACAGTATTCTGGCCCGCCCTCCCGTTGACTACACTGGAACTTGGAGAGATCGTGCCGCCGTTGATTCCATTCGAGCGCCGCCGCGCACCCTGGCTCGTACTGTGGCTCGGATTCGGCGGGCTGCTGGTGTGCATCCTCGCTGCCGCCACCGGCACGCTGCTCTCCCTCGATCGCGTCAGCCAGGAAGAGACGCGGATCCGCCACACCTTTTTCTCCCGGATGGCGACGCTCGACCAGATCCGGTCGCAGATCTATCTTTCCGGCACCTACGTGCGCGATCTGCTGCTTTCGCCCGATTCCACGGGCGCGGCGGCGCAAGGTGCGCGGCTGGCCACGCTGGAGCGGGAAAGCTTCGCGGCCCTGCACGCCTATGCGCAATCGCTCGAGCCGGCCGAGCACGAGCCGTTCCGCGCCTTGCAGTCCGAAATCGAGAGCTATTGGCAGGTTTTGCAGCGAATGCTGGCCTGGACGCCCGAGGAGCGGAGCCACGAGCGCGAATCGTTCTTCTACGATGAGCTGATTCCACGCCGCAGCTCGATGCTGCAGATTGCGGACCGCATCGTGGTGGCCAACGAGCGCGCGCTGAATCGCGCCGAGGAGCAGACAGCAGCGGCTTCCGAGCGCTTCCGCAGCAGCGTACTGGTGACGTTCCTGATTACGCTGGTGGGCGGTCTGGTGCTGGCGGCCATTACGATCTCCCACACCATCCGGCTGGAGCGCGAACTGGAGCGGCGCCTGGAAGAGAACACGCGGGCGCGCTCCGATTTGCAGGAGCTTTCCGCCAAGCTGCTGCGGGCGCAGGAGAACGAGCGGCGCACCCTGGCGCGAGAACTGCACGACGAGGTGGGCCAGTCGCTCTCGGCCATCCTGATGGAGGCGGAGAGTGCGTCGTGCTCCGAGAACGCAGCCGAAGCGTGCGAGCACCTGGCCTCTGTCCGCCGGCTGGCCGAAAAGACGGTGAACGAGGTTCGCGATCTCGCGCTACTGCTGCGCCCGTCGATGCTCGACGATTTCGGGCTGGTGCCGGCGCTCAACTGGCAGGCTCGCGAAGTCACCAAGCGCACAGGCCTGAATGTTGTCCTTACGGCGGACGAATCCGCCGACAACCTTCCCGACGAGCACAAGACCTGCATTTTCCGTATGGTGCAGGAAGCGATCAACAACTCCGCCCGCCATGCCAATGCGCGCACCGTCGAAATCGAACTCAGGCGGGAAGCCGACCGCGTGCGGTTCAGCGTGCGGGACGACGGCGCCGGCTTCGACACGCGGTTCGTCCGCGGACTTGGCCTGCTAGGAATGGAAGAGCGCGTGCGCCGGCTGGGCGGCTTCCTGGAAATCGATTCCAACCTGGGCCGGGGGACTCTGCTGTATGCAGAATTGCCGGTGGTGGAACTGGTAAAGAAACCGGAGGCCGTACCGCAAAACGGCGATTCCGAGGCGGTGGAGAAACCGCAAAGCGATCCGGCGTCTGGGGAAAAATCCTTATGGTCGCGCTCGGCGTAAGGCTCCACGCCTGCGCCTCGAAAAGAAAACCAGGACATGCCCATTCGTATTTTGCTGGCTGACGATCACACGGTAGTACGGGACGGCCTGCGCGCCCTACTGGAAAAGCAGCCTGATATGCAGGTTGTGGGGGAAGCGGCCGACGGACGAGACAGCGTCCGGCTAGCCGAAGAACAGGTGCCGGACGTGGTGGTGATGGATATCGCCATGCCGAATATGAACGGCATCGAAGCCACCCGCCGGATTTTGGCCGGCAATCCGCACACCGCGGTGGTCATCCTCAGCATGCACCAGGACGAGAGTTACGTGCTGCGGTCGCTGAAGGCCGGTGCGAAGGGTTATCTGCTCAAGGACTCGCTTCGCTCGGACGTCATCGAAGCGATCCGCTCAGTCGCGCGCGGGCGATCGTTTCTGACGCGGAAAGTCAGCCGGATTTTGCAGGAGGACTACGTGCGCGAGCTGGAAAGGCGCGGGCTTGAAGACAGCTACGACCTGCTCACAGAGCGCGAGCGCGAAATCCTCCAGCTTGTGGCCGAGGGGAAAACGAACAAGGAAGTAGCCAGCCTGCTGAACGTCAGCCCAACGACGGTGGAAACCCACCGCACGCATATTCTGCAGAAACTAAGCTTGCACAGCGTGCCCGAGCTGATTCTGTACGCAGTCAGGAAAGGCATTATCTCCTAGCGATTGGGGATCAGGGTTGGGGATCAGGGGGAGAAGCTTCGCGGCTTGGGTGCGGCAGCCAGCGCCGATTGTGAAGACGGACCCGGACAGCCGGCGCGGCGTACCGGATTACCAGCAGGGCGACTGTATTGGCGCCGCGAAAGACCGCCCACGCCTGATCTCGCATCCCGAATCCACTATCCCTTCGTTACTGTGCGCCTTCGCGCGTCATTTCTTGACTCGCTGCGCGCGGCTTCGCCAGAATCAAAATAGGTCCATGCGATACTACCTCGTCCTCTCCCTCATTAGTCTTTTCTTTTTGGCCGGTTGTTCATCGAGCCAGGTTTCTACCGCGAACGAAGGCGAGGGCGGCAGCGCGGCACGCGCGAATCCCGGCGTTCCCGTCTCCGCGGACCCGCTGCCTGGCATGCCGCCGGTGACAGACCCGCACGACATCTACTCGTCCGACCGAGCCAACGACCTCAACCCGGCCGTGCGCAATTTCCCGCCGCGGGTGTATGTGCCGAACACCGAAAGCAACTCGCTCGTGGTGATTGATCCCTCCACTTACAAGGTGATCGGACGGTATAAAGTCGGCAAACAGCCGCAGCATGTCACGCCGTCGTGGGACCTGAAGACGCTGTGGGTGCTAAACGACAAGGGCAATTCGCTGACGCGCATCGACCCGGCCACCGGCAAGCTCGGTCCTACGGTAAAGGTATTCGATCCGTACAACATGTACTACACGCCGGACGGCAAATACGCCATTGTAGTGGCGGAGCAGCGGGAACGCCTGGAATTTTACGATGCTAGGACCATGAAGCTGGCACACCAGCTCTGGGTGCCGTGCAAGGGCGTGGACCACATGGACTTCTCGGCCAACGGACGTTACCTGATCGCAAGCTGCGAGTTCGGCGGAGCTGTGATCAAGGTGGACGTTGCGGCGCAGAAGCTGCTGGGAAGGCTGCCGCTCGATTCCCCCAAGGACATGCCGCAGGACGTGAAAACCGCGCCCGACGGCGCTGTGTTTTACGTGGCCGATATGGAAGCCAACGGCGTCCACGTGATTGACGGCGACAGCTTCCGGAAGGTGGGCTTCATTGCCACGGGCAAGGGAGCCCACGGAGAGTACGTGAGCCGCGATTCCAAGTTCATGTACGTGACCAACCGCGGCGAAGGCAGCATCTCACTGGTGGACCTGGCCACGCGAAAAGTGGTGCAGAAATGGCAATTGCCCGGTGGAGGCAGCCCGGATATGGGCGGCGTTTCCGCCGACGGGAAGGTGCTCTGGCTTTCCGGCCGGTACAATTCGGAGGTTTACGCAATCGATACTGGCGATGGCCACCTGCTGGCCCGGATTCCGGTTGACCACGGACCGCACGGTCTCTGCATCTATCCTCAGCCCGGGCGGTATTCGCTGGGACATACGGGCGTATTCCGGTAAACCCGGGAGCCGACGCGAGAGTTGTTGTGCGGCAGGCGTTTCCGCCTGCCAACCCGTGGCATGACCGCTCCCTTTGGTCGCGGCTCGGCAACGCAGCCGACTTAGCCTGAGAAGACTTTGGCTCAGGGTAGCAGGCGGGGCGAAACAACCGTATAAAGAGGTAGCGCAGGCTGGAGAGCGGGGTGCGCCGCCGGCCGGGTGGACCGGGCGCGGAGGCTGCAACTCAGACCGGGCCCGCGGCCTTCCACCAAAACTCCGTCGGGCGTGTGCGTGACCTGGTAAACCGCGCGCGCGCCGTAATGGGCGCGGAGGCCTTCGGGGCTCCAGCCATCCTGCATGACGATGCGGAGGGCACCGGAGCGATCGAGGACCAGGGCAAGATCGGAGGCCGAGCCGGCACCTGGGGCCTTGGTGGCGGCTTCCATTACCTGCGCAGCGTCTTGCCAGAACCGGCTCACAAGCAGCTTATCGGACAGATTGCGGATTTTTGCGGTAGTGACAGGCTTACGGGAGAGGCGCGGGAGTAACGCCGGGGGTCTGACCGGCCAGGCGGGCGACGATCAGGTCGCGGCGGGCGAGGATGGCGGCGATCTGTTCGGGGGCGAGAAGATCGGAGAGCGCGCGGTCGAGATCTTCGCGGCGGAGAGCCTGGAGGGATTGAAGCAGTTCGGGTGTGGCCCAGGTGATGGCGGCCGGGTTACGCAGAGTATTCCACTTGCGGAAGGAACGTGTGTGGTCGATCATCCAGACATTCCAATCGGCGCTGATGAGAATATTTTCCTGGCTGCGATCCATGTTGTAAATCAGTTGATCGAACAGGCGGATGAGATCCATCTGGCGGTCCCAACGGATGAGATCGGGTGGCTGAGTGTTGCTGAGAAGGCGGTCACGATCGTCCATGAGGACGTTATCGACCCACCAGGTGAAGGCGGCGGGCTTGCCCTGATACAGGCGGACGACGGAGACCGGCGTCATGTAAGTCAGGCGAAGGAGCTTGGCGAGACGGTAGGCAGCCACGTTGTATTTCCAGCAATCGCTGAAATCGACCTCCTGGGAGCCGTCCTTACCGTGGAAGACCGGCAGGTAGAGGTCGATGGTCTGGATTTGTGCGGCGTGATTGAGATGGCCGTCGGTGAGAAAGGCTTTCTGGCTGTGGGTAATGCCCTTGTCGATGGAGGAGACGCTTTCGATGGCGGCGGTGAGGAGGAAGTGCTCACGGGCTTCGAGGGAGAGATCGGGGGCATCGGTTTTCGTCGGAGGGACTGGGACCGCTGCAGGAGGCGTGGTGGTTTGGGGAGCGCCCGCCGCTGCAACAACCAGGAGAGCGGTAAGCGCACAGCGGCATAGAGAGCGAGCCGGCATGCATCATTGCTGATGCATGCGGAACGCCATCGGATGAGATCGAACGTCGCTGCGGCCTTCCAGGCACGGGCCTTTACCAGACGCGGCAAGCGTTGGCGCTAACCATGGGCTGGCCGGCCTTGCAGGAAAAGGCCTTTTGGAATTCGGGCATGTTGCGGACAACACCGTTTACACGGAATTCGGGCGGCGAATGAGGATCGGTTTGAACCTGGAGACGCACGGCTTCCGGACGCTCGTTGGCGCACCAAACCTGGCCGAAGGAGAGGAAGTACTGCTGCTCGGTGGAGAGCCCGGCGATGGCGGGCTGCGCCTGGCCGGCGATGGCGGCGAGCAACGCCATGAGGGCGATACGGGCGCCGCCGTTATCGGCGGTGTTTTCACCAAGGGTGAGCTTACCGTTCAAGTGCAGGCCGGACTCCGGCTGGAAGCTGGAATATTCCTGGACGAAGCAGGCTTCGCGCTCGTCGAATCGCTTGCGGTCGTCCGCGGTCCACCAGTTGTCGAGATTGCCCTGGGCATCGAACTGGCTTCCTTCATCGTCGAAGCCGTGGGTGAGCTCGTGACCGATCACCATGCCAATGCCGCCAAAGTTGATCGCGTCGTCCATTTTGATGTCGTAGAAGGGCGGCTGGAGGATACCGGCGGGAAAATTGATGCTGTTGAGAGTGGGATCGTAATAGGCGTTGACGGTGGGCGGGGTCATCTCCCATTCGGCGCGATCGACGGGCTTGCCGATTTTGTTGAGCTCGCGATGTTCTTCGAAGGCGGCTGCGCGGTTGCTATTGCCGATGGCGTCGTCGC
>DATJMP010000040.1:0-9424 GCA_035508655.1 Bryobacteraceae bacterium | reverse complement strand
GGCCCGCTTTACGTCCGCCAGAACGGCGACGTCTACCCCTGCTGCCAGAGCTACATCCTCAAGGGTGAAGGTCCCATCGGCAATCTGGAAACCGAATCGCTCGCCGCCATCTGGAATTCGGACGAGATGGAGCGCATGCGCCGCCTCCACGTCACCGGACGCGCCGGCGAAATCGATGTCTGCGCCCGCTGCTGCACCACCATCCCCCACGCGATCCTCGTGGTGGGCAGCCTCATCTTCCACGGCAAAACCGTCCGCCGCCTCCTGCCCGCCATCGAACGGCTGACCTATCTCTCCAAGCTCCCGAAATCGCTCCTCAACCCGCCCAAGCCCGCACGCCCCAAGCCCGAACACGTCCAACTGGCGGCAACGTCAAACCGGACCGACCCTAAATAACCCCGTGGGGCAGGATGGCATCCTGCGGCGGATTGGCAATCCGCCCCCACCCCGCAGGCCCCGTGGCTTCCTTCCCCTTACCGATCCCCCTACGCCACCTCTCGCCATCCCAGCCGGTTCTCTAAAATCAGCCGCCGCGCTTCCCCCGGCGTCAGCTTCTGCATCCGCCGCATCTCCTCCCGTTTCCGCAGCATCCGCGGCGCCATCCGGAGCGCCGCCAGATCACCCCGCACCAGCGCGCCGGCCATCGCCAGCTTGCCCGCCACGCCCGGAAAATGCGCCGTGTCTCCAGCGCCCCCCGCCGCCATCGCCGCCCCCGCCGCCAGCCGCAGCGCGAAATAAAACGGATTCAGCCACAGCAGGCTCCACGGAAACAGCTTCAACACCAGCAGCACCCGGTTCCGTTCGATCAGCGCCAGCCGCTCCGCCGAGCCCTTCCCCATGGTGGCCCCGCGATGGTGCCGCACCACCGCCCGTGGCGTATACAGGCATTTCCACCCCGCCAGCCGCGCCCGCAGCCCCAGTTCCGCATCGTCGCCATATGCAAAGAAATCCTCATCAAACCCGCCGATCTCCTCCAGCATCGCGCGCCGGTACATGGCCGCGCACCCGTCCGGCCACAGCACTTCCTCTTCGCAATCGAATTGCCCCCCGTCCAGCGCACCGCTGCCTCGCCCGCGGTTCTGCCCGTCGGGAAAGATCAGGTGGCCCGCCTTGTCGATGCGCTGCGGCTCGTCCCACCTTAGTACCTTGCACGCCGCCATCCCGATATCCGCCCGGCTCGCGCACGCCCGCCGCATCTCCGCCAGCCAGCCCGGTTCGGCTTCGGCATCGTTATTCAGCAGCGCGATGAATTCCCCCCGCGCCGCGGCAATCCCCTGGTTATTGGCGGCACAGAATCCGCGGTTCTCCGTATTCCGGATCACGCGCGCCCCAAACTCCCCCTCCGCCACCTCGGCCGAGCCGTCCGTCGAGCCGTTGTCCACCACGATCGTTTCGAACTCCGCATCGCTTTGCCGCGCCAGCGATTCCAGGCACGCTCGCAGTAGTACCCGGCGGTTCCAATTCACCACCACGACCGAGATCAAGTGCTTATGCTAACAGACCCCCGGCGCGCCTGTTGTAAGATGGCCTTAGGGCCTAGGAACCACTATGAGCTCCATTGGCGAGACGTTGCGCCGGGAACGCCAGAAGCGCAACCTCGAGCTGGATCAGATTTCCCGAGAATTGAAAATTCCCCACCGGTTCTTGGAAGCGATCGAAGACGAGCGCTTCGAAGGACTTCCCGCCGGAGTTTTCGCTAAGAATTTTGTGCGGCAATACGCCAACCTGCTGGGGTTGGATGGCGAAGCGATCGCCGCTGAGGTGCAGCGCACCATCGCGCCGGAACCGGTGCCGGGCTCCCCTGTTTTCACGAGCCTGCCGCCGTCCGACATCCATCTGCCGCGCATGGAAACGTGGGAATCGATCGGCGACCGCCGCAACGTCAATTCCGTCCTGCCGGCGCTGGCCCTGGTTGTCGTCGTCATGTTGGTTTGTTCGGGTGTGTACGCTTTCTGGCAGCGGACCCACCACGAGCCCACCGCCCAAACCGCGGAACCCGCGGCTGCAGTCGTCCATGCGCCCGCCCCGGCACAGCCTGCGCCTACACCAGCGGCTCCGCAGGCGTCCCAGCCGGGCGCCGCTTCTGCCCCTTCCCCGGCCAACCAGACCGCTTCCGCCTCTGCTCCAGGAAACGCGAAGCCCACCGAGCCGAACTCCGCCGACCGTCCCGCGCCGGAAAATCACCCCTCCGTCCCGGCCCCCGCAGCCGCTAATCCCGCCGCGGCCAATCCCGCGGGAGCGGCCTCAGCCGCCGCTACACCGGCCAATCCGCAAACCCCTGCCAACCCAGCCAATCCGCAGCAGCCGCCTACACCCGGCTCCGTCCACGTGGAGTTGAGCGCCCAGGAACCGGTGTGGGTGCTGGTCCGCTCCAATGGGAAATATCTGTTCTCCGGAACGCTGGAGGCCAATCAGACGCGCACCATCGATGCTGACGGAACGGTGATCCTGCGACTCGGCAATGCCGGCGGCATCAGCATCAGCTTAAACGGCAAGCCGATCGGCCCGGTTGGCCCCAAAGGCCAGATCCGCGAAGTTCAGCTTACCTCGGGCGGCTTCCATATCCTGGCCGCGCCCAAGCCGCCATCGCCCGCCGGTGGCGCCCCCGGCGCCACGCCTTCCGGCGCCACTCCGCCATCGCCCGCCAGCACGCCTCCCGGCGATCCCCGCTGACGCAGCAGTTCCTTCTGCCGCCTCCGCTCCAGGGTCAGCAGTTCGCGGCGCCGCCGCCGCTTCACCCGCTCGTCCACTTTGCGCCAGAACTTGCGGAAGTAGCTCACGGCCGAAAGCATCGCGAAGAAAACCACCGCCCACATCAGCAGCATGCCGGTCAGGTGGAATTCGGGGTGGTGAATGCTCACCAGGATCACCGAAACCGCCACTACTTCAGCCAGCATCTTGGTCTTGCCCAGGTCGTTCGCCTTGATCGTGTAGCCTTCGGCCGCCGCGATGCTGCGCAGCCCGGACACAGCGAACTCCCGGCCGATGATGAGAATCGCCATCCAACCCGGCAGCACCCGGATTTCCACCAGCGAAATCAGCGCCGCAGAAATCAGCAGCTTGTCCGCGATGGGGTCCAGCAGCGTGCCGATCGTCGTCACCTGCTGCCATCGCCGCGCCAGGTAGCCGTCCAGAAGATCGGTCCCGGCCGCGGCCAGGAAGATGCCGAGTGCCAGCCACTCGTTGGTGATCGCCACACCACCCACCTGCAGTACGAATACGTTCTGCAGCACAAGCGCCGCCACCAGTAGCGGCACAAAAAAAATCCGAAGAATCGTCAGCGCGTTCGGCAGGTTCACCCAAATTAAATATACCGCTTGTTCCTGCGGCAGTCAGGGATTCGGGAGTACCCCTTATACTGGTAGTTATTTATGCAGCTTTCCCGCCGTCATTTCTTTTTCGGCAGCCTCGCCTTACCTGCGTTCGCCGCGAAAAAGCCTCCCAAATCTTCCGCCGAAAGGCCGAACCTGGTACTGCTGGTTGCCGACAGTGTTCCTTCGTGGGCCTTGGGCGTGAATGGGAACAAGGATTTCCACACCCCCAACCTGGACCGCCTGGCCCTCACCGGCACGCGCTTCCGCAACCATTTCGTGGCTGCGCCGGCCCCGGCCCCCGGCCGCGCCTCGCTCCTCACCGGCCGCACCCCCATGCAGCCGCCCGCTGCTGCGCTCGATAAGCTCCTCGAGCCGGCAGGCTATGCCTGCGGCGCGTCAGACGCCGCCGGCGCCGCCAGATTCCTGGATTCCCAAACCGCCGGCAAGCCTTTCTTCCTTGCCGTCAACCTCGCCAGCCCTCGCTTGCCCTACGACGGAGTCGCGCAGAAATATCGCGACATGTACGCGGCCGTAAAGTTCGACACTTTTGTCCGCGATCCCGTCGTCCCCAATGCCCGGCTCGGCAAGGAAATGCTCGCCGACCTCACCGGTGGCCTGCGCAAATACGGCGCCACCCTCACCGCCATGGATGACGAGGTCCAGTCCGTCCTCTCCCGCGTCTACGGCGGCAAGCTCGGCGACACCACGCTCGTGGTATTTACCTCCACCTGCGGCGCACTCCTCGGCCGCCATGGTCTTTGGGATGCCGGCGAAGCAGCCGACCCGCCCGACATGTACGACGAGGCCGTTGGCACGCCCATGGTCTGGAGCTGGCTCGGCCGCGTCCCGGCCGAAGGCGTCCGCCCCGAGCTCGTCGGAAGCTGCGATTTCGTCCCCTCCATCTGCGATCTGGCCGGCGTCGAGATGCCCTCCGGCAACTATAGCGGCCGAAGCTACGTCGCCCTCGCCACCGGCAAGCCGCTCCCCAAAAAGCGGCCTTGGCGCACCTCCGTCTACGCCCAGCTTGGCGACACCGGCATGGCCCGCGTCGAGCGCTACAAGGTAGTCGAGCGCACCCACGGCCCCGGCGAACTCTACGACCTCGTCGCCGACCCCAACGAGCGCTCCAATCAGTACGACAACCAGGCCTTCGTCTCGGTCCGCGACCAGCTCCGCGCCGAACTCATCGCCTGGAAGCAGAAATATTCGTCCTGACCAGCCCAAGCCCCGATCCGAGCCGCGACCATAGGGAGCGGTCCTAACTCCCAGCCGAAACTCTCCTCATAACGCGCCGTTCGTCGCGAAACCGCTGGCCGTCTATCTTCCCTCGCCGCCTACATACACCTGAAACGCGCCCCAGTAAAACGCCCGGCTGAAGTGTGGATCGCCATGCAGCATATCCAGCTTCGCGGCCCGCAGCGCCGTTGCCGGCTCCTGCCCCGCTGCCACGCCCGCGTAAAATCGCGCCATCAGCGGAGCAGCCGCCCGGTCGCTCACGTCCCACAGCCCTGCCACCACGGCCCGCGCGCCTGCTTGTAAGAACGCCCACGCGAAGCCGATTAGCCCTTCGCCCGCGTACTCCCGTGCGCCCGCGCTCCGGCACGCCGAAAGCGTCACCAGCCCCGCGTGAATCGGAATCCCGATCACGTCCCGCGCATACAGTTTGTATTCGTCTCCTCCACGCGCCAGCACCACCGCCGAATTGAGCGGCTTCTCCGGGTCTGCCTCGGCGTGCGCTGCGAAATGGATCACCGCGAAGCGCTCCGGCTCCGCCATCCGATACGCCGCCGGCGTCGCCTTCGCGCCGCTATATACCGCTTCCCGCCTGCCCGCGAAGCGCGCCTCGATGGCCTTCAGCTCCTCTCCCGCTCCGCTCAACGGTTCGTATCCCGTGCCCCGGTAATCCGGATCGCCGATCAGCAGCACACCCTTCGCTCCCTCGGTTCCGGCCGCCTTCCCCATCGCGATGGTGATCGAAGGCGCCACTTCGATCTCCGCGTCCTCGATCCAGTAATGCGGCTTCGGGTCCGGCCGCACCAGCGTCTCCAGGTTCAGCCGGTGCAGCGGCCCGTCCGGAATCACAATCACCCGCGATCCTTTCGGAATCGCCGCCGCCACCGGCTCCATCAGCACCTTCCACAGCTTCGGATCCGCCGCCATTGGGTCACGCACCGTGTGCTCCACCGCCGTCCGGTATTCCGTCACCAGGCTTTCCAGCTCCGGCTCGCCCGGCAGTTCCACCCGCTTCACTCCATCCACCCGGATCACCCACGCGAACGACCGCTTCGGCGCCATCCAGAACGAAACCACCGTCGCCCGCTGCGCTCCCGCCCACCGCCGCAGCCCGGCCAGGTCCGGAAATTTCTGCGGCTCGAAATTCGTCCGCATGCGTTCGGCCAGAACCCGCGCCCGGCTCGACTCCACCACCCGCAGCGCTCCGGCATCGTCATTCTCCAGCGCCAGCGCATCCACATAGTGCCGGTAAAACACCATCAGGGAGGAGACCAGCGTGATCTTGAACCGCGCGTCCGTCAGGTTCGCCCGGCTGCCGTCGATGATCGCCAGCGCCTGCTCGTACTCCCGGTTCGCTTTGCCGAACCGTTTCCCCTGCCAGTCGATATCGCCCAGCCGCGTGTACGCCACCCAGCGCAGTTCGTCCGGCGTGGATTTGCCGGCGAGCAGTTCGTGGTAAAGCCGCACCGCCTCCTCCGTGTGGTCCAGTCCATCCGCGATCAGCGCCTGGTTGCGCTTCAGATATGCGAGATTTTCTCCCGTTTCCGCCGCCAGCACCCGCGCCCGCTCGTTCCAATCCGTCGCCGGCTGCCATTGTTTCAGCTTGGTCAGAGCCGTGGCCAGGTTCTCGGCGAAGCGTGTGGCGTCCCGCTTGCTCCCCAGTTCCTGCGCCATCTGAAATGCCTGCTGGTAATACGGAATCGCCTTGGCGCTCTGGTCGGCGCGATCGTAGATCACTCCCAGCTCACCCAGGTCGTTCATAAGGAACGATTTCGCGCCGATCGCTCGCTGTGTTTCCACCGCCTTCTGCTCGTGCGCGATGGCCGCATCGAATTCGCCCAGCAAGACGTAAGCGGTGCCCAAATTCGCATGAGCTGCGCCTTCGATCCGTCGCGCTCCCGCCTGTGCCGCCGCCGTCGCCGCGCGCTCGCCGAACCCGATCGCATCCTCGTTCCGGTTCAGCCGCCGGCTGGAAATACAAAGGTCGTTCAAGGCTGAGGCTTGCAGGTAGAAATCTTTGGACTGCGTCGCCTGGTCCAGCGCCGCCAGAAACAGCTCCTGTGCGTGATCGGCATGCCGCTGGTTCAGCGCCAGGATGCCGTCAATCAGGTTGACCCGGGTCGTCAGCTCGGAATCGCGTGCCGCCGCCCGCGCCTGCCGCAGCAAATCCGCTGCGTCGCGATACCGGCTGACGTTCAGGTTCGCCCGGTCAATCAGCCACCGGGCATACTGCTGGCCGAGCCTCTGCGGCACTGGTTCCCGCAGCAGATTTTCGGCTTCTGGATATTTCGCCTGCGAGGTGAGTGACTCGGCCGCCAGCAGCCGGAAATCCCAGTACCAATGCGAGGTCCGGTCGCCCTGGTGGCGCTCGGCGTTCTGCAGCGCTTCCGCTGCCGCCCCGGCCAGGTCGCCGTGCCGCAACCGCGTCTGCGCCTCCCGGTAGGTTTTCTCTGCGCTGCTGAAATGGCCGCACGCCGCGCATAGCAGCGCGAGTAGCGCCGCTAGTGCGGCTCCGATCGGAGCCGCGACTGAAAGGAGCGGTCTTGCCGGATAAGAAACGCAATCATTCGGTCGAGGACCTGGTTCAGCCGCCGGTCGCGTTCCCGTTCGATCCGCCGCCGCCGCCCGACCCGTCGCCGCCGCCGTCCGAACCCATCGCCAACCGCACCAGCAGTGCCTTTCGCTCCTGGGTTTTGACATAGACTTCCCCTAGGATAATCCTGCCAAAGCCCTTCCAGCGAATCGTGTAGCCGCCCTCCAGCGAGATCGCCGCGCGATCCTCCTCCGGTCCCGAGAACTCCACTCCGCTCACCAGCGAAAACCGGTACCACCCGTGATCCTCCGCCAGTTCCTTCCCGTCCGGCGTGGTATAAAACCGGTTCCGATTCCGTTCCCGGTATGCCTCCGTCTGGTCGCGCCAGAACTCCGCGAGTTGCCGCTGCGACCCGGCGTAGGTCAGCGGCTCGTCGTCCAGCGTGATCTTCGCTTCCACCTTCCCCATCCGCAGCCCCGTAATCCGGTTGCCGTGGGTGGTAATCTTGGCCTCGCTGTTCACGTCGGGCCGCACCGCCAGCATGTGGAAGTCGAGAGATTCAATCCGCAGCTTCTCCAGCACCTCCATCCCTTTCACTTCCGAGCCGACTTCGGTTTCCACCCGCCCGTTTGGGTCTCGCCCTTCGACCCAGGCGTTCACCCGGTCCACGGCCAGCAGGCACCGCGGCCGCGGGAGGTCCACCCTGTATTCGAACCGGGAGCGCACTCGCGCCTCCGAGCGTCCGCCGGTGGGAGACAGAACCGCTCCTCCCTGCACCGGGATCACGTGGTTCAGGTTCTCAACGTCATCCAGCCGGTGAAATCGTGCTGCAGCGCCAATTGCATGACCGGCAAACATGTAGCGCTCTCCGCTTCCGCTCATTTTGTTCCAGCCTCCTGATCCACTACGTCAAATGAACTCCGTGCGATCTCCCTTCCCCCTGGTACGTCTCTGACCACGGCAACGTACTGCCCGGCCCCGAACTTCCCCGGAAAATAAATATCCAGCGGCTGATTCACCGCCGGCGCCGCCACCACCCCACCCGCGACTTCTCCATCCCCTTGCCGGTCGATCTCCACCCGCACCCGGCTACCCGTCACCCCGTCCAGCCCCATTTGGAAATGCAGCGGGCCGCCGGCTGCAATTTTCGGCCCCGCGCCTCGCGTCAGCCCGTCCAGAATTACCGCCGGCCCCACGGTCCGCGGCGCCTTCAAACCCGGCAGCACCACCGCGTTCTGGTACACCACGAGCAGCGCCAGCGCCAATGCAGCGGCCGCCGGGATCATCACCGGCAGCGGGAACCACCACGCCCGCCGCTTCTCGAACGTGCCCTCGCGCAGCACGTCCTTCATCTCCCCTTTGAGCGCCTCCGCCGTCCGCACCGCTTCCGCGCAAGCCGGACAGGAAAAATAATGTTCCTCGAAGGCGTCCCGCTCATCGTCCTTCATTTCGCCCAGGACATAGCGTTCCACTGCCGCCGTCCGGACTGCTGCTTCGTGATCCATCCGTCGCTCTGTCCTGTAGTGATCGCCCGGCTTCGGGAATTACACCCGATTTTACTTTAAGTGAGGCCCGGAGAAAAACCTCCGTACCATCCTCGACGGACATCAGGGTTTCCCCTGTTGCGCAGGTGGTGTCTTCGACCCAGGATTTTTCGCCAAAAATAAAAATCGGGGATCGTCGATCTCCGCATCCCGGAAATCCCCGATCCCCGACCCCTGGTCCTAAATCCCTGTGCCATCCAAACGCGCCGTGCGTAGCGCGCGTCCGCCGGTCCCGGCGTTCCCGCCAGGACCGCGCGAAGCCCCGTTTACGCCCCGCGCCTGATCGCCCTAATCCCCGATCCCTGATCCCTAAAAGACCTACCGCATCGCGTACGATCCCAGCACCTTCATGTAATTGGCGCGCTCGAACGCCCCCGGCTGCGGCACCGAGTTCCGGCTCATCGATCCCTGCATCTGTTTGATGGAGTCGTATTCATGCTCGCCCATCCACACCAGCAGTTCGGTAGCGAGCGTATCCAGGTAGCTGATTCCCCGCTTCAGCAGCGCCGAGGTCATCATCGCCACCTTCGCTCCCGCCATCATAGACTTGATCACGTCCGTCGCCGTGTGCACTCCGCCGGTTAGCGCCAGGTCCGCCTTGATCGTCCCGTAGATCACCGCAATCCAGTGCAGCCGCAGGAACAGCTCGTGCGAATTGCTCAGAATCAGGTTCGGCACCACTTCCAGCGCTTCCAGATCGTAATCCGGCTGGTAGAAGCGGTTGAACAGCACCAGCGCGTCCGCGCCCGCCGCATCCAGCTTTTTCGCCATGTTCGCCATCGAGCTGAAAAACGGCCCCA
>DATJMP010000039.1:0-8756 GCA_035508655.1 Bryobacteraceae bacterium | reverse complement strand
AGGGAGAAAGAGGAGGAGGTTGAGGAAAGCGAAGACGATTTGGAAGACGGGGAAATCGTCGCGGGTGACGCCGAGGAAGAAGGCGGCGAGAACGTTCATGAGAGGGGGACGGGCGGGGAGGGGGTAGCCGGGAAAGATGACGGTGGCGGGCGGGAGGCGGTTGAGAAAGAACAGGGAACGCTGGAAATGTTCGAGCCAGTCGGCGGCCCATCCCGCGCCGGAGTAGACGCGGATCATGGCGAGCATGGCGAGGGTGAAGGCGAGGAGGAAGGCGTAGCCGGCGAGGGCGCGGCGGACACGGAGGGAACGGAGGAGGCGAAGGAGGTCGCGGGCGGAGGCGGCGGCGAGAAGGAAGCAGAGAGCGGCGAGGAGGCGGAAGGGCAGGTGCTGGTCGCGGGGGCCGAAACAGTAGATGGTCCAGACGGCAAGATAGAGCAGCGTGAGAGAAAGGGCGACGGAAGCGCAGAGCTTTTCGAGGGGAGACCAGCGGAGGCGGCGAACGAAAAAGAAGCCGGGAGCGAAGGTGCAGACGACGAGCAGGACCAGGACGATCGCCAGTTTGACCGCCAGCATGAGGAGACAAGTCTAACATTGCGCGGGAGCGGAGGACGCGGAGGAGGCGGAGAAGGGCTGATTCACCGCCGAGACGCGGAGACGCCGGGGGGACGGATATGGGGATTGGGAATGCGGAACGGGCGTCCTTGTCCTGTGGGTTGGAGAGCGCAGAGCGGAGAGGTTGCTGATTCAACCCGTGTGCGCCCGTGCCCATTCGGGGCAGGAATGCAGGTGCCGGTATAGTATGCTGGGCTCTTGCCGCAAGACGATGATTCCGGATTGATCCGTGGGTTTGGGGTGTTGCAGGCGTCGGCGCTCAACATGTCCAACATGGTGGGAGCGGGGCCGTTCATCACCATCCCGCTGATTATCGCGGCCATGGGCGGGCCCCAGTGTTTGCTGGGATGGCTGCTGGGGGCGATTCTGGCGGTGTGCGACGGGCTGGTGTGGAGCGAACTGGCGGCGGCGCTGCCGGGGACGGGCGGAACCTATCATTACCTGACGGAGATTTTCCGCAAGACGCGGCTGGGGGGAATCCTGCCGTTTCTGTTCATCTGGCAATTCATTTTCAGCGGACCGCTGGAAGTGGCGTCGGGATACATCGGGTTCGCGCAGTACGCGGGGTATTTCTGGCGCGGGATGACGCCGCTGGCAACCAGGCTGGTGGCGCTGGGAGCGGGCGTGCTGGTGGTGGCGCTGCTGTACCGGCGGGTGACGGCGGTGGGGAAGATGGCGGTGGTGCTGTGCGGCGGGATGCTGGCCACTTTCGCGTGGATCATCTTCGGCGGGATGACGCATTTCAACGCGCGGATGGCATTCGATTTTCCGCCGGGCGCGTTCCGGTTCTCGGCGGGATTCGTTTCGGGGCTGGGATCGGCGATGCTGATCGCGATGTACGATTTTCTGGGCTACTACGACATCTGCTACGCGGGAGCGGAGGTGCGGCGGCCGGAGCGGACGATTCCGCGATCGATCCTGTACTCGGTGGCGGTAGTGGCGGTGATCTACGTACTGACGACGGTGAGTTTCATGGCGGTGGTGCCGTGGCGGGAGGCGATGCAATCGAAGTTCATCGCGTCTACGTTCATCGAGCGGCTGTACGGGGCGAAGGCGGCGGTAGCGGTGACGGCGCTGGTGTTGTGGACGGCGTTCGCGTCGGTGTTCGCTCTGCTATTCGGGTATAGCCGGATTCCGTACGCGGCGGCGGTGAACGGGCACTTCTTCGGCGTGTTCGGGAAGCTGCATCCGACGGGGAAATTTCCGCACGTGTCGCTGCTGGTGCTGGGCGGGCTCTCGATGGTGGCGAGCCTGTGGGACCTGGATACGGTGATCGCGGCGCTGCTGACGTCGCGGATCCTGGTGCAGTTTCTGGCGCAGATCCTGGCGCTGCGGTACATGAGGAAGCACCGGCAGGAGATTGTGCGGCCGTTCCGGATGTGGCTGTATCCGCTGCCGAGCGTGATTGCGTTCGTGGGATGGAGCTATATCTTTTTGACGTCGGGATGGGTGTACGTGGGGTTTGGAGTGCTGACGCTGGCGGCGGGAGCGGGGGCGTGGTGGGTGTGGGGAAGGATGCGGACGGGGACGGCGACGGGGTGAGTGGGGCGCTGTCTTCGGTTGGTGACAGGCGGACATCCGGAACGGAATTTCTTCGGTTGTGACTGCCCTATTGCCGGCCTTCGGCCGGTGGACCGGATAGGCATCCGGTCCGCAGGTTGCCAACCTGCCCCACAAGGACGGTGGGCCGCATGTAGGCGGCTCCTACAAGAGGCTCTCAGGATTCCGGCTACAAGTTCGTGGGCGAGCCAGTGGCGGCTTTCTCGGCGCATCCGGCGTGGCCGCATCCGCAGGTGAGTTCGAGCGTTCCGGCGGCATCCTGGCAATACTGGCTGCAATACTTGTTGTCCTTACGGGCCCCGCAGTTGCAGGCCGGATGAGCACATTTCTTATTCTGGGCCATAAAATCCCTCCCCGATTTCACTGTAAGCAGGATACGCGGAGGGCGCCGGTACGGATGGATACGTCAATGGGGCGTGAAGGTGGATTCCGCACCGAAGCGGCGGTAGTTAGAGTACGCGATGCGGAGGCGTTCGCGCTGGGGGCCGTTGCGGAAATAGAGGGTGTCGTCGGCGAGGGTATAGACGGGGAACCAGTGTTTGCCGTCGATGGGCTTACGGACGGTGGTGAAGTGCGGGAAGAGATTCTCGCTTTTGGTGGTGCGGATCTGGGGGACGGCCTGACCTTCCATGTGGATGATGTTGAATTCCTTCTTGTCGACCCAGACGAGGCCGTCGAAGAAGCGCATGTCGCCGAGGATCTGGCGGGGGCGGACCTGGAGGACCCAGCAATCGACTCCATCCATGGTTTCGTCGCCGCGGATCTTGGTTTCGTAATTCCAAAGGCGGTCCTCGGTGAGGACGAGGGGCTGGATGTCGCGGATATCGCGGAAGTCTTCGGGCGTGAGGAGGAGGGCCTTGAGGGAATTGATGGGGGAGCCGACGGGCTCTTCGGTGCGCTCACGGGTGGGCGAGAAGATGATGTCGCGTACCTCTTTATACATGCCGCGGGCGGCGCCGTGGTTGTCCAACTCTTCCAGGGTGACGGTCTGGCGGTACATGTACTGGTTGCGCTCGGCCTCGGTTTCGGTTTCGCGATGGGCGACGAGGCGGGGCAGATTGGGTGGAGGGTCCTGGGAGGGCTGAGCGGCCGGTGCGGATTGGGGCGGGGCGGCGCGGAGGGAGAGGAAGGGCTGGAAAAACCCGAATGCTAGAATGAGCGCAATGGCCGAACCGCCGCGGAACTTCCCCCGCCCCAACCAGCCAACAGCGGGCTGGCCGGAGGCACCGGAAATGAGTCTCGACGAGGTTCCCGGCCCTCCAGAAACCGGGCGTGAGGATACGGGCGAATGGGCGCGGCCGGCTGCGATGGAGAGGGGCGCGTGGGGCGGATTCGCGGCTGTGTGCGCGGCGGGTTGGGTGGTGTTGGGGGCCGCGGGGCTGTTGTACGCGCGCTTGAAGGGCATTCCGTTTTGGGCCGCCGGGCCGCTACTTGCCGCCTTCCTGGCCGAATTTCCATTCTATCTTGTACCGGCATTTCCGAAGCTGCGCGAGCGGATCGGGCCGGAAAGGCTGCCGGGGTACCTCATGGTGTCGGCGGTATTGCCGTACCTGCTGTGCTGCGGGGGGGCGTGCGAATTCGAGTGGATGGGTCTGGCGCGGATGGCGGCGCTGGCTCTGGCTCTGGGGCTGTGGTTCGCGGTGCTGCCGCGGATGTGGGTATTCGATGTGGGATTTCTCGCGCTGACGGCGGCGGTACTGCTGGGGCATTTTTTCGACGCGGTGCTTCGGCCGGCGTACCCGGGGCTGCAGCACGAGATGGCGTTCCTGGGGCATTTCATCCTGATCCAGATGGGGATCGTGGTGCTGATGCAGGCGCGGGGAGCGACGGAAACGGGGTACGGATTCCTGCCGACGGGGCGGGAATGGGCGATCGGGGTGCGGTACTTCCTTTATTTCGCGGCGGCTGCGGCGCCGATGGCGTGGATTCTGCGGGCGGTGGAGGTGCGGCGGCATCCGGCGCCGGTGTGGAGCATTGCGGGGACGTTTCTGGGATTTCTGTGGGTGATCGCGCTTTCGGAAGAATTCCTGTTTCGCGGCGTGCTGCAGGACTGGCTGGAGAAGTGGCTGGCGAGCCGGGGAGCGGCGCTGGTGGCGGCGTCGGCGGCGTTCGGGGCGATCCACCTGTGGTTTACGAGCTTTCCGTTTCCGAACTGGCGGTGGGCGCTGATCGCGACGGTGCTGGGGCTTTGCTGCGGGAGCGCGCGGAACCAGGCGGGGGGAATCCGGGCCGGGGTGGTGACGCACGCGCTGGCGGTGGCGGCGTGGCGAGCGTTTTTCGTGTAGGGGTGGGGAATTGTCAGCCGCAGATGAACGCGGATGAACGCGGATCAAGGGACAGTGATCCGGGTTGTTCTTCGTTGTTCTGGAAATACTTCGTGTCAGGCGGGGAACTCTTTGAGCCAGGCGGTCTTGCGAGACCGCGGGCGGGGCGGGTTGACAACCCGCCGCAGGCTGCCAGCCTGCCCTACAGGAGTTTTGGGTGCAAACGGACTTTTTGGCGTCGGGCGGTAGTCCTACGATTGAAGTAGAGGGTAGGGCCATGGAAGAAAGCTGGGGATTGCAGGACTATTCGCTGGACCACGAACCGGTGCGGACGGTCGATCCGGTGTGCGGGTTGACGATCGACGAGGACAAGGCGGCGGGGAAGATCGGATACGCCGGGGATATGTTTTACTTCTGCTCGAAGGATTGCGAGCAGAGGTTTCTGGAAGATCCGGCGGAGTTTATCGGGCAGAAGAAGTAGGAGGGGCAATCCGAGGTTAGGACCGCTCCCTACGGTCGCGGCTCGGATTCGGGTTCCTGCTAAACGAGATTGCTGCGTTTCAGGGCGTAGTCCAGGGCTTCCTTGGGGACGCTGAAATGGGCCATGCCGGAGTTGCCCATGTAGCCAACCTCTTTATAGCCGGTGGGGGTGGTGTAGTAGGCGTCGGCGACGAGGCGGCGGCAGAAGGCGAAGAACTGGATGCCGGGATCGAGCTCGGGCCAGACGGCCGCATTTTTGCGGAAGGCGATTTTGTCGAGCAGAGCGGTCTGATCGGCGGGGCCGGATTCGAGGAACGTCTTGCCGGCTTCGCCGCCTTCGGCGGCGGTGTCGAGCCAGAGGAGGCCGCCGGTAAAGATGTCGCGGAGATCGGTGTTGAGGGAGCAGAGGAAGTCGATGAAAGAGGCGGCACCGGCTTCCAGGGCGCCGGGGGAATGCTCGTCGGCGGGGATGATCAGGTCCGAGAGCTTTTCGAGCGTGGCGTACTCGTGGGGGGTGAGGGCCTTGGGCTGGTAGGAGCCGGCCTGATGCTTTTCGCGGGCGACGGATTCGTGGGCGTGCTGGGCCTCGGCAGCGGTGACGAGGGCGGCTCCGGCTGCCAGCCGGGTCATCCAATCGCGGCGGGAGATCGGTTCAGACATTTCCTTTCCTCATTTCTTCGGCGAGGTATTCGGAGGCGCGCCAGGAGAACGCGACGATGCTGAGGGTGACGTTTTTATCGGGCTGGCTGACGAACGGGGCGGCGTCGGTAACGAATAAGTTTTTGACGTCGTGGGATTGGCAATAGGAGTTGAGGACGCTGGTAGCGGGGTCCTTGCCCATTTTGGCGGTGCCGGCCTCGTGGATGATAGTGCCGCCGGTGGAGATGGCCCGGGTGGGATCGGGCTTGGCGCCCACGACTTGGCCTCCCATGGTCTCGATGATGGAGGCGAAGGTGTCTTCCATGTGCTTTACCTGGCGGATCTCGTGGTCGCTCCACTTGAAATGGAAGCGGAGGACGGGGATGCCGTAGGCATCGACCTTTTCCGGATCGATTTCGCACCAGGAATTGCGATTTGGGATCATTTCGCCGCGTCCGGAGAAATGGACGAAGGCGCCGTACTCCTCGCGGATCTTCTGCTTGAGGGCCTTGCCGTAGCCTTCGTGGCGGGCGCACTGGCCGGCGAAGGTGCCGAGCTGGGGCATGTCGAAGCCGCCGCCGAGCTCGATGTGGTAGCCGCGGGGGAAATCCTTGCCCTTGTCGCCGTAGAGCCACCAGGGGATGTAGAGGTGCATGCCGCCGATGCCATCGGCGTTATGGCGAGGGAGACCGGAAAGGGCGGGAATGTAGCCGGTCATGGCATAGCCGGTGGAATCGGTGAGATTGCGGCCCACCTGGCCGGAGGAATTGGCGATTTTGGAGTTGAGGAGCAGGCGGGCGGATTCGCAGCAACTGGCGGCGACGACGACGGCGCGGCAGCGGATCTGCTTTTCGGTGCGGGTGGATTTTTCGATGTAGGAGACGGCGGAGACTTTGCCGTCCTTCGCGATGAGCTGGCGGGCCATGGCGCCGTTGATGACGGTGACCTTGCCGGTTTCCATGGCCGGGAAGATCATGGCTTGGCTGGAAGTGAAGGCGGAGGCGGTGCGGCAACCGCGCCCGCATTGGCCGCAGTAGTGGCAGGCGGCGCGGCCGTTGAGGGGCTTGGTAAGCATCGCCATGCGCGAAGGGACACACGGGATGTTGAGCTTCCCGCAGGCGCGCTGGATGAGGGTTTCGTGGACGCGGGGCGGGATGGGCGGTAGGAAATTGCCGTCGGGGGCGGTGCGGAGACCTTCCTTGGTGCCGGTGACGCCCATGAAGCCTTCAGCCTTGTCGTACCATGGCGACATTTCGGCGTAGGTGACGGGCCAAGGATCGCTGAGGCCGTCTTCGGGCTGGAAATCGTAATCGGCGAAGCGGAGGGAGATGCGGCCGTAGTGGTTGGTGCGGCCGCCGAGGATGCGGGAGCGGAACCACTGCCACTGGCTGCCCTCGGCGACCGTGTAGGGCTCGCCGGGGATTTCCCAGTAGCCGTTGGGAGCCTGGAAGTAGCCGAAGGGACGGCCGCGGCCCATGTAAAGCTCGGCGTGGGCGCCGGCGCCGCGGTGGTCGACATCGTAGGGGGCGACGTGCTCCTTGAAATCCTTTTCGGGATGGAGCATGGGGCCGGCTTCGAGGAGGGCGACGTTGAAGCCGCGGTCGGTGAGGACCTTGACGGCGGTGCCGCCGCCGGCGCCGGAGCCGATGACGACGACGTCGAAGACTTGCGGACTGCGAATGATTTGTAGCATCCCTTGCGCCTGTGCCTGTAGGTAGATTCTATACCCGCGGGGAACGGGCCGGGTAGGATACGGCGGCCATGAGGGGTGGGGCAGGGATGCCAGTCAGGGATGCCGGCTTGGAAGCCGGCATGGCAAGCTGAAAGCTTGCGCTACGGCGGGTGGACAGGCCGGGAGGCCCATCCTACCAAGGGACGGAATACGTTCGGCGGCAGCGCGGGCAGCGGTAGTGACCGTGAATCGGCCAGGAGACCTGATTGTGCATCACGGCACACCACAGCCCCGTCAGCCGGGACCACCGCCTGCGAACGGCTTGCATGATAACCTCCAACCCCTAGCCGGATAGATGCCGGATGGTGTGTCGCGGTTTCGGAAAGTCAGGGCTTGAGCATGCGCGAGACCACATCCGGCTGCGGGATTCCGCATCAAAATAGTGGATATGGACATTAATCGTTTCACCGAAAAATTGCAGGAGGCGATCAGGTCCGCACAGAGCCTGGCGATCCGCCATGGCCACCAGCAGATCGATGTGGAACACCTGCTGGCTGCGCTGTTGGAGCAGGAGGGGGGACTGGCGCCATCGATTCTGACGAAGGCGGGCCTCAATGTTGAATCGGTGGCGCAGAGGCTCGGAGCGGAGCTGGACCGGATGCCGAAAGTGTCGGGAGCGACGGGCGGTCCGGACCAGGTGTACGTGACCACGCGGCTGAACCGGCTGCTGACGCAGGCGGAGGATGAAGCGAAGCAGTTGAAGGACGATTACATTTCGGTGGAACACGTGCTGCTGGCGGCGCTGGACGATAAAGGTGCGGCGGGACGGATTCTGAAGGAATCGGGGCTGACGCGGGAGCGGCTGATGCAGGCGCTGCGCGAGGTGCGGGGGAACCAGCGGGTGACGTCGCCGAATCCGGAAGCGACGTACGAAGCGCTGGAGCGGTACGGGCGCGATCTCACCAAGCTGGCGGCGCAGAACAAGCTGGACCCGGTAATCGGACGCGACGAGGAAATCCGGCGGGTGATTCAGGTGCTGAGCCGGAGGACGAAGAATAACCCGGTGCTGATCGGCGAGCCGGGCGTGGGAAAAACGGCGATCGTGGAAGGGCTGGCGCTGCGGATCGTGCGCGGCGATGTGCCGGAAGGGCTGAAAAACAAACGGATCGTGGCGCTGGATATGGGCGCACTGATCGCGGGGGCGAAATACCGCGGGGAGTTCGAGGAACGGCTGAAGGCGGTGCTGAAAGAGGTGCAGGAATCGGCGGGGGAGATCATTCTGTTCATCGACGAACTGCATACGGTGGTGGGCGCGGGCAAGGCGGAGGGCGCGATGGACGCGGGGAACCTGTTAAAGCCGATGCTGGCGCGCGGAGAGCTGCACTGCATCGGGGCGACCACGCTGGACGAATACCGGAAACATATCGAAAAAGACGCGGCGCTGGAGCGGCGGTTCCAGCCGGTGCTGGTAGACCAGCCGTCGGTGGAGGATACGATCTCGATTTTGCGCGGACTGAAGGAACGGTACG
>DATJMP010000038.1:0-2710 GCA_035508655.1 Bryobacteraceae bacterium | reverse complement strand
CGCATGCTCACCACCCTGCGCGCGGTGGAACCCGGCGTGGATGGAGCGGTGAGCGTGGCGGGAACGCTGGCCGGCGTGACGGCGGCGGCAATCGTGGCCGCGGCGGGCACATGGGCGCTGCACGGAGACGCAAAAATGCTGGCCGTGAGCTGCGCGGGCGGGGTGTTCGGCCTGGTCTTCGACAGCTTGCTGGGAGCAACCGTGGAGCTGAGTGGCTGGCTGAATAACGATGCGGTGAATTTTCTGTCGACTGCGGCCGCAGCCGGTTTTGCGCTCGGGGTGATGGGCTGGTTGCACTGAACCGGGTGTGCAGACCTGGTCAGGAAAAGAAGCAGACACGCTGCAACCGTGGGGGACTGGATTATAAAGGACGGGCACTCTCGAATCGTGGCAACGGAGGGTCTTACGTGAGATCGGCCATTACGGTTCTGTCTATTCTTCTTGCGGCAAGCGGTGCGCTTCCCGCGTCGGAGCAACGTTTTCTCGATCAGTACAAGGGAACGCCTTACAGCGACAGCCATTACAACGGCGGCGCGCAGAAGATTCCCGGCCAGGTGCTCTGCGCGTATTACGATCTGGGCGGTGAAGGCGTCGCCTATCACGACTCTGACGCCGTGAACCACGGCAGTGGCGAACTGAATCCGGCAGACGGCAGCTACCTGAACGAATTCCGGATGAAAGAGGGCGTGGATACTTCCTATACCAAGTTCGATCGTGCGCCTGACAAGATCGACGACAACCCGTATGACCGTGTGCAGCCGCCTGCCAACTTGCTGTATGTGGGCTGGGCCGTGCCCGGCGAATGGTTCAATCTGACAGTCGATGTGGCAGCAGCGGGCAACTACTCGGCTGATCTGCTGTACACTTCGAACCGTGGCGGTTTGATCTCGGTGGACGTGAACGGCAAAGCGGCCACAGGGCCCCTGGCCATCGCCTCCACCTACGACTCCGCAGATCCGGTGGCCTGGCGGCAGTGGCACCACTGGAATACGGCGCCGAATCTTGCCAAGCTTCGGCTTGGCAAGGGGAAGAACGTGCTCACGGTGCACATCGTGACCGAAGGACAGATGAACCTGGCGGTTTTCACGTTCAGGAAACTCCACTGATGGCGGGTGGGCGAGTGGCCCCGGTCCTTCCAGGTTTCTAAACCACAGATGAGGGTGCCCCCGGTCCCTCGCACTCGGGGACCGGGGATTCCACCGACTTCAGCAGACGAGAGCCTAAATCCCGATCGATCCTGATAGCGGCGGGTGGCCCATCCAAGTCCTTTTCAAATCCAGCTATAAACCCGGGGTGCCCCATCCTTTCCGCGCTTTTGCGGAAAGGATGGGAACGCAAGATCCTCATTTCGGCGGTAGCAGTCTCCCACCCTTCGCACGATGGAACTGCGCGAAGGATGGGGCACCCGGCTCGGGGTGATGGCGCTTGCGGGTAGATGCCGGGCTGGGTCTGATTTAGGGCTGAATTTTTGAGCAGGAAGTCGGTTGTCGCGGTATTGCCATCGCGCGGCCTATTCCTGACGCGGCGCCGACTTCTCATAGTAATCGGCCCCGGGGCCGCGTCCGCGGTAATGCGCAGATCGACAACAAACTAATTAAGGTTGGTAACCGTCAGCCATCCACCGGGCAAACAGCTCAATGCGATCCTGGGGCCAGGGGCCCTCTCCTCGCGGCGGTGGCGGCGGCATCACAGCGCCGCCGATGCCGCGAATGCGGTCGTAGATGGCCGCTGCATGCGCCTTGACGTCGTCGTAGCTTGCTAAGTTGAACGCCTTACTCATCGCCCGAATGTCTCGCTCAGTGAACAGTGGGCGAATGTCGGATTGATAGCTCGTCACTCCTGCCATAGTCCTCACCTGTTGGAATGATCCTACAATGTCCTGGCCGCGCCCATCCCGGAGTTAAGGGCAGAGACCGCCTGGGGTGCGCCATCCTTTCCGCGTTTTTGCGGAAAGGGCGAGAGCGCAAGATACTTACTTCGGCGGTAGCAGCCTCCCACCCTTCGCACGATGAGACTGCGCGAAGGATGGGGCACGCGGCTCTTGTGCTGACCGGCTGACTCGCTCGTTTAGTGCAGGTGCAGTCGCCAGGCCGTGTAGCTGATGATCTCGTGCGCCAGCCGTTCGGCTTCGAGCGTGGGATCGTCGACGGCGGGGCGGGAACGCGGTGAAGTGAGCACGTCGAGCCCTTCAGCGGCGCAGATGGCGTGGATGCGAAACAGGTGCGTGCCATCGCTCACAATGATGAGCCGGCGCAGGCCGTTGGCGTGGGCGATGACGGCTACGCGGCGCGCCGATTCCTCGGTGTTGCGGCTGGCCGTCTCGGCGATGATGTCCTGCTCCGGAACGCCCCGGCTCTCGAGGTATTCGGCGCCCACCGAGCCCTCGGTGTACTGGTCGCCTCCCGGGCCGCCCAGCGTGATGATGAGCGGCGCCATGCCTAACCGATACAACTCGAGCGCGTGATCGAGACGGGCGCGAAAGACGGGCGAGGGCCGGCCGTCGTACTCGGCGGCGCCAAAGACACAGATGGCGTCAGACGGCGCCGCCTGGTCCTGATTGGCGTAGCTCTCAATTTGCGCGTAAACCCAGTGGCACCACGCTGCCGAGCCGGCCAGAAGGACGACAATCAGCGCGCCCGCCACGCCCAGTCCCCACCTGCGGCGCATCGGGTTCATCCCGATCCCCATCTCTCTATGTTATCGCTGCAAA
>DATJMP010000037.1:0-7870 GCA_035508655.1 Bryobacteraceae bacterium | reverse complement strand
TGCGGAATAAGAAGGAGATGCCCATCACGGTGAACCTGGAGAACCAGGGCACCGGCGGCATGGGCACGCCGGTGAAGGCGGAACTGACAGTTTTACTGTTCGTGTAAGGACGTAGGGGCGCTCCGGCGCTTCGCGCAAGTGAGGGTCGGATATGCCGCGGGCGAGGGGCCGATTGCCAATCGGCCGCAGGTTGACAACCTGCCCTACAGTTTCCTGCCGGTGATGGCGTAATCGAGACCGCCGAAGAAGGCGTCGCGGAAATCCTCCGGCAGGGAGGCGACCGAAGGCATCGACTCGACCGCCGGAGACAGCCTCCGCACCTCGATGTTCCCTACCCCGAACTCCTCCAGATAAAACGCCAGCAGCGGGTGCGGAACCGGCCGCTCATGCGTGGGATCGAGATAAAAATGCGTGGCGAAGATAGCCAGGCATTCGGGGTTGGGCGTTTCGATGGCAATCACGCCGTTCCGTTCCAGCCGGCTCACCGCCAGGCGGATCATTTCCGGCAGCCGCTCCGGCGGGATGTGCTCCACCACTTGCGAGCAGAAAATTCCGTCGAGCGAAGCTTCCGGCAGATTGGAGAGATATTCGAACAGGTCGGCGGATTCGGCGGCGAGTCCCTTGTGGCGGCACATGGCGACCGATTCCTCGCTGAGGTCAATGCCGCGCGCGCTCACACTCAGGGCCCGCATCCGCTCCAGAAACTCACCCCGGCCGCAACCGAGATCCAGCACGTTGCGGCGCCCGCGGAAATGGGGATCATAGACAGCCTGAGCGGCCTTGACGTATTCCTCGGTGCCGCGGAAGCGCTCGGCGAAGCGGCCGTAATCGAACGGTGGGGTAGGCCTCCTGGCCTGCCCAACTGGCGCCTCTGGCGCCGGACAGGCCGGGAGGCCTATCCCACTGCGCTGCCGGATGGTCTTCAGCTCCGAATAAATCAGCCGCTCGTATTCCAGGCGGACGCGCTCCAGGTCCGCCCACAGCCTCTGCTGGATTTCGGAGGCGTGCCGCGCCATGGCGGCCATGAATTCGGCGTGCTGGCCGCGCATCAACTCGCGAAAGCCGGTATCGAGCACGCTGACGCGGTGCTGGAAGCTGGCCTCCAGCTCGGCCACGTTGCGCAGGAACCGGATTTCGTTCTGCTGCAGCTTGCGTTCCCATTCCGCATGCCATTCCGCCCAGCGGTTGCGAATGTCCTTCAACTCCTCGGCCACCTCGATGCGCCTGCCGAGATCGTTCAGCACTTCGATGGTGGCGTCGATCGAGGCCACCGTGTGCCGGTTGAATTCCACCTGCTCGCGCACGTGCCAGTCGAGCACGCGCGCCACCAGGCGCTTCCACCCCTGCACCAGCCGGTTGACCAGCCCGCCCGGCCGCGGATTCACCGTACCGATGGCCGCCACTTTGCCAAGCGCCGCGTCGCGGGCGTGCACCAGCGGCATGAGGTCGAATTGCGGCGTACCGTTTCCGGCCCGCACACGCTCCCGCACCTCGCGGAGGATCGCGATCAGCTCAGCGCTTTCCACGCGCACCCTTTCGCCGCCGGCTCCAGGTGGCCGTGACCACCGTGCCCAGGCCGCCGCGCAGCGAAAAATCGCCGATCACGGTTGCGGTTTTCGGATTGGCCGCCTTGACCACGTCGCGCAGCACGCGGTTCACCACATTTTCCTGAAAAATGCCGAGATTGCGGTAAGCCAGCAGGTACATCTTGTAAGACTTCAACTCCAGACAGCGGCGATCCGGAACATAGCGCAGGACGATCTTGCCGAAATCGGGAAGGCCCGTCTTGGGGCAGACCGAGGTGAATTCATCGGTGACGATTTCGATTTCGTAATCCGGATACTGGTTGGGCCACGTCTCGATTTCCGGCAGGTCGGCGTGAACGCCGGAGCTGGCGTGTTCGTCGGTGTATTGGCGCTTCATGCGAGTGCCTTGGAGAGGAGATCCAGAAAGAGGCCGACATCGGCCACCACGCCGATGGCCTGGCCGGTGCCGCGGTCGCTCACCTTCGTCGCCACGGCCGGATTGATGTCCACGCACACCACTTTCACCCAGCCCGGCAGCATGTTGCCGGTGGCGATGGAGTGCAGCATGGAACCGAGGCAGATCACCAGCCCGGCGCCTTGCAACTGCGCGGCGTAAGCGTCCTGGGCGCAGTTCATGTCGGTGATGGTATCGGGAAGCGGGCCGTCGTCGCGCAGGCTGCCGGCCAGGACGAAGGGGATGCCGGCCTTGACGCATTCGTAGAGGATGCCGCTCGAGAGCCGGCCCGATTCCACCGCCGCCCGCACCGATCCGGCGCGATAGATCGCATTGATGGCGCGCATGTGGTTGCGGTGCCCGTGCTCGGCCTGGCGGCCGTCGGACATGCGCACACCCAGCGACGTGCCGAACAACGCGGCTTCGATATCATGCACGCCGAGCGCGTTGCCGCTCAGCAGCGCCTGCACCCAACCGCCGCGGATCAGCGCGGCCAAGCCGCAGACGCCGCCGGTGTGCACCACCACCGGGCCGGCCACCACAATCACCTTCTGGTGCTGCTCGATGGCGTTGCGCGCCAGCGCGGCCGTCTGGCGGACGGCGGTTTCCACCTGCCGCTCCGACGAGATGCCGTTGGCCATAAAGGCGAATTCCAGCCGGTTACGCTCCTTGGATTCGGGAATTACGCGGATGCCGCTCAGCCCGACGACGATCTCATCTCCGCGCCGCAGGTCGCGCATACGGCGGCAGATGGCCCGGCCGTCCCGAACCGCGATGAGGCCGTCCATGCGCTGGTTCTCCACCTCGATCCATCGCCCGCCGGTACGCACGTGGGTGCGATGGTTGGTGGTGGAATAAAAATCATCCGGCGCGCAGCGGTCGCACTCGACCCGCCGCAGCACGGCGTCGCCGGTCTCGACTGGCGCGCAGCCCAATTCCAGCAGCGTATTGAGCAACTGCCGCAGGGTCTCGGCATCCGAGGTCTCTACCTTCAACCGCAGGTATGACGGCTCTGCGTTGGTACGCCCGATGCGAAACTGCTCGACTTCGAACCGGCCGTGGTGCTCCACCACCTGGTCGAAGATATTCTCCATGATATGGGAGTCGATCAGATGGCCTTCGGCCTCGACCACTTCCTGAAATGACATAAGTGAAACTCCATTGTAACTGCCGGGCTCAGGCAGTCAGCTTTCGGACTGGCGCATCTGTTATGATCGAGTCGGAATGCGCTTCCAACGTCCGCTGCGAGCGGCGGCGGCGGTTGCGTTTGCCGCATCGCTGGTCTGTCACGCCGGCATCTACCTCTATTACGCGTTCCCCGGACGGCTGCCGGACGTCGAACTCGGCTTCGACGACCACTACGTGCCGGATGAGCGCGTGGACCTGATCCGCGGGGTCTATAAGGGCAGCCCCGCCGAAGAGGCGGGCCTGCGCGCCGGTGACCGCATCGCGGCAATCGACGGCGAGCCCCTGAACAGCGCGGAATCGCAACCCAAGGCCTGGATGCTCCACAAGCCCGGCGAACAGGTGCATCTGACTATCCGCAGACCGGGTGCGGATCATCCCATTTACCTCACTGCCACTTTCCGCCGGCGGCCCGGGACCAACACGCTAACGCGTACCTTGCAAACCTGGTTTCCGTTGCCGTTCATCGTCGTGGGGCTGGCGGTTCTGTTCCTGCGGCAGGAGGACCCGAATGCCTGGCTGCTGGCGCTGGCGTTTGGCGGCGTAGTGGTGTCGCGCGGCCTGCTCGATCCCTCCCCGAGACCTGCCTGGTGGCCCGTCGTCATGGCCTATCAGTCGCTGATGACCGGGATCGTGGGGCCGCTCTTTTGCTGGTTCCAAGCCCGTTTCACGGCGCCGTCCTTCGATCGCCGCTGGCCCTGGCTGAAGTGGATACTGCTGGGTCTCGGCCTGGTGGGCGCGCTGGGCAGCATTCGCACTGGCGGCATCCATTTCCCCATTCCGTCCAATCCCTGGTTGGACGGATCGAGCGCGGGCGTCCTGTTTATCGCCGCGTGCCTGGCGATCGGTATGGGCCTCATGATAGCCGGGTTCCACACTCACAATGCCGAAGCACGACGCAAAACCCGGATTCTCTTCTGGGGGACCGTGATCAGCCTGGGACCGAATATCGTGCGGCTGTCCATCGAGAGCTCTTCCGGCGCGCGGCTTCCCGCATGGGTGGACAATTCGCTTCCAGCGCTGCTGATCCTTCTGCCCCTGTCGTTCGCCTACGCGGTGGTGGTGCACCGGGCGCTGGAGATTCCGGTGCTGTTGCGGCGCAGCGCGCGCTACCTGCTGGTGCAGCGCGGATTCACGGTTCTGCTCGCAGGCGTCAGCATCGCCGTGGTGCTCTCCTTTGCCGTTTCGTTCCCTCGCCTCTACGAGATGAACCAGACGGCCGGCATTACACTCGGCGCCGTGTTCGGAACGACCCTCCTGTGGAGCGGAACGGAGGTGCACAAGCGGGTGAGCGGCCGCATTGACCGCGCCTTCTTCCGGAGCGCTTACGATGCCCGCCGGCTTCTGGAAGACCTGGCGGAGAAAACCGGAACCGTCACCGGCCGTGCGGAGCTTGAGCGCCTGCTCGAGTTTCATCTTGCCGCCGCTCTCAAGCCGCGCTTCCTCCGTGTGCAGCTGCAACCGGGCAGTGCTGAAGCCGGCGAGCAGCCCGAATGTGTCGTGCCCATCCTGAACCGGGAAGGCAAACAATTGGGGCTGCTGTTGCTCGGTCCACGGCTCTCCGAGGAACCGTATTCCGGCGAAGACCGGCGTCTGCTGGCATCCATAGCCAGCCAGGCCGCCACCGCGCTTGAAAATATCCGCCTCGCCGAAGAGATCGCCGCGCGAATCGACGGCGAGCGCCGCGCCGCGCGGGAAATGGAGATTGCCCGGGACGTGCAGGCACGCCTGCTGCCGCAGGGTGCGCCGCGCCTGAAGACTCTGGAATGCGGTGCACGCTGCATACAGGCGCGCGCCGTTGGCGGCGATTACTATGACTTCCTCGACCTGGGCGGGGACTCTGCCGGCCTTGTGCTGGCGGATGTTTCCGGCAAGGGAGTTCACGCGGCCCTGCTGGTGGCGCACTTGCAGGCCTGCCTGCGCACCGCTGCCGCGATGATGCCGCGAGATCCCGTCGCCATCCTGCGACAAGCCAACCAGATGTTATACCGCTCCACCGCGGCGCAGCACTTCGCCACCCTGTTCTTCGGTATCTACGACGATGCCGCACACGAGCTTCTATACGTCAATTGCGGCCATAATCCGCCGATATGGCTGCGCGCAGACGGCAGCGTCGGACGGCTGGAGGCTACCGCCACAGTCATTGGCGCCTTCGATCGATGGGACGGGTCGGCCGGCCGCGCACGCCTGGAAAGCGGCGACCTGCTTGCGATCTTCAGCGACGGCATCACGGAGGCGCCTCGGGGCGAAGAGGATTTCGGCGAGCGGCGGCTGATCGAGGAGCTGCGCGCGTGCAGCCGAAGCCCGGTGGACGTCATGATCTCCGCGGTCCTCCACCGTGTCCAGGATTTCAGCCAGGGCGTGCAGGCCGACGATCTGACGCTGCTGCTGGCGCGGGCACGGTAGGATGGCGTGGCGGGCCGGGCGTGCCCGGGCCCCAATGGGGGCGACGGTTGCGCGGTGCCGGACTCCCATGAGACAGAAGGGCGACCCGAAATCCGTGGCAGCTAGCTGAAGGCTGACAGCGGATGGCTGAAGGCTATTTTTCCGCCAGCCAGGCGATGAACAGGCCGTCGGGTTTCACATCTTCCCAATAGGAAATGAACCGGCTGGATACGTTCCGGCAGTCGCGCCGCAGCAGGCGTTCCAGTTCGCGGCGGGTAAACCATTTCTCCCATTCGGGCGTTTCGAGGCGGCCCCACTGTTCGGCGTTCTTGTCGATAATGGCGATTCGGCCACCCGGCCGGACCACGCGGCAGATCTCGGCAACGGCCGGGCCGATTTCGACCGCGTGCTCCAGCGATTCGGTAGCGTAGGCGCCGTCGAACGAGCCCGTGGCGAACGGCAAATCCGTCATCGATCCGGCCACGGCAGGAATCCCCGCCGGAACGAAACGCAGCATTTCGGGCGAAATATCCAAGGCGAAAATGCCGGCATCCGGTTCCTGCTCCCGGAACACGCGGGCAAAACGTCCCTTGCCGCAGCCGATATCGAGCACGCGCCGGCCCCGTAGGTCGCCCAAATATTCGCGGATCAGCTTGACGTGGTAGATGCGCGGGTCGATGGTAGACGGGAAGTGTTCCTCGTCGCGCGAAGCTTCGTCGAAGGAAGCTTGAATGCGGGCGCGAAGTTCAGGCGTGAGCGTCGCGCCCGCAGGTTTGCCGGAAAAGAGGCGGCGCCAGTTCAACCTAGCAAGCCTTCGTCAGGAAGATCGGCAGGCCGAGCTTATGGTCGTAGTAGGGGCGGTAGCGTTCGGTGTTGTACATGGTCGCGATGTCCACCTTGCGCGGGCCCAGCTTGGGATCGGGGATCGTCTGCAGCTGGTAGCACCCGCCGGCGATGGCGGTCATGAGCCCGTGCTTACCCTCTTCGATGGCGTCCATCGCCATGCCGGCGAAAGTGGCGGCCACCATGCGGTCCACGAAATCCGGACTGCCGGAGCGAAGCTCGTACGTCAGATCGCTGACGATGGTCTCCTCGCCCGTGGCGATCTTGATCTCGTTGCTCAGGTCCTCCGCCACGCTCATCTTTTTGCGGTGGCCGAACGCATCCGGCTCGCCGTATTCCTTCACGGTGTAGCCCTCCCACTGCGCACCTTCCGACAGAATGGCCAGCGAATAGTTGCTGGGGTTGTTGTGCTTGTCGGTCATGAGCAGCTCGATCAGCTTGGGCAGGCTCACCTTGAACTCCGGAATGCAGCAGCGGATGGAGGTCACGTAGGCGGTGTACAGCGCGGTATACCCGGCGTCGCGGCCGAACACGCGGAACAGGCCGATGCGCTCGTGCGAGCCTACCGTGGTGCGCTGGCGCTCAATGGCATCCATGGCCCGCGTGATCGCTGTCGAAAAGCCGATGCAGTATTCCGTGTTGCGGACGTCGTTGTCCATCGTCTTGGGGACGGCGATCACCTTCATGCCACGGCGGTCCAGCTCCGCCGCGTAGCTGAGGGTGTCGTCGCCGCCGATGGCCACCAGGTAATCGAGGCCGAGCGCCTCGATGTTCTTCAGAACAGCGGGCGTAACGTCGTAGACGTTCTTTTCATTGGCCGTGAACTGCCCTTCCAGCACCGGGGGCAGCTTCTTCATCTTGGACGGGTTGGTGCGCGAGCTGTGCAGGTACGTGCCGCCCGTGCGGTCGATGGTCCGGGTATTTTCACGGTTGAGGGGAAGCACGTAGCGGGCGCGGCTGGCGGGATCCTGCAGGTTGACATGCGTCAGCCCCTCCCACCCCCGGCGGATGCCGATCACCTCGCATCCTATTTCGCTGCCGCGATACACCACCGTCTTGATGACGGAATTGAGGCCGGGGACATCGCCGCCGCCCGTAAGGATACCGATACGCTTCGCTGCCATGAATTCTCCTTGTGTGTGGGTCCTTTCGGATTGAGAAGTCCCATTATAAACGGGGATCAGGGAGCCGGGGCCCAGGGATCAGGGAATCGGAGTGCCACCGGAGATTCGGGGTTGCTTGGCTCCAGCAAGCTTGGATCCCGCGAGGATCGGACCGCTCTGGCTCTAAAGTGGCACGCCGCGCGCTCCCAGATCCCAGATCCCTGACCCCAGGGCTTGTGCTACCCTCGAATCATGAGTTTGCGTCCTCTACACGATCGCGTGCTGGTTACCCGTCTGGAAGAAAGCGAACAGAAGCGGGGAGGCATCATCATTCCGGATACCGCTAAAGAGAAGCCGCAGCAAGCCGAGGTAAA
>DATJMP010000036.1:0-16285 GCA_035508655.1 Bryobacteraceae bacterium | reverse complement strand
CCTTTGCGAACTACGTATGGATGGCCGGTTACACGCTGAGGATACCGGGCAGAAAGAACAATACCGAAGCCTTGGAGCGGAACCCGCCGGCCTTTGCCGCGGGGCCGAAAACCGCCTTGACGGAAGCCGGTGGTGCGCGGGCGACGGCGAGTTTCAAGCCATTCGCACTCAGAACGCCGGATGGGAAGAAAAAGACGCTGAACGATTTCTCGAACAAGCTTACCCTGGTGAACTTCTTCTTCCCGCGCTGCCCTTATTGCAACGTGGAGCTTCCCGAGATCCAGAAGATCTATGACAAATACAAAGACCGCGGCCTTTCCGCCGTGTGGATCAATATTCTGCCGGATGAGAACGGCCTGATCGCGGGCTGGGAAATGGCCAAGAACCTCACCGTGCCCGTGCTGATTGGCGGGTCGCAGGAAGAGCTGCAAAGGGATTATGCGATCAATGCCACGCCCTCCACTTACCTGCTGGATGAAAACGGCCGGGTTTTGTTCCATGAGGATGGCTACAAGGCTGGGGATGAGAAAACTCTGGAGGCAAAGATCGCGGCTGTCTTGAACGCCGCGCCGGCTGTACCGGCTACGGCTTCGGTTATGGTTCCGTGCCCGGTGCGCCCGGACGATTCTCAAACATTGCCTGCGCCCGAGCTGGTTGCGCTGCCGAGGCTCTGGTAACTATTTCGAGAATGTATCCATGCCGGGACTAGCGTTGCGCGTTCACTTTCGCGGTTCAAACCGCACCTCAACCTCGGTATTCACCTGGACGGGATGGCCGCCCTGGAGCCGTGGCTGATAACGGAATTCGGACCACGGCACCGCCTCGCAGAGTTGAATCCCGGTTTCCAGCTCGGAGATTTTCCCATCCGCCCCGATGAGCACTTTGCAGTTCATGGTTCCGCCCGCGGGCGACCAGAGGGGCGCGGTTTGAACGGCCGGGCCAACGATCAGAAGCGCGCGTTGTTTCTCCGCCGGGACCGAAACGACCGGTATATTCTTCTTCTTCTCGGCGCCGTCATCTTTCTTGGACGTATCGCTCTCTTTGGATTCGACTGGCGTTAACCGCGTGACCAGGAAGACGGGCCTGGCCGGATACCGTTGCACCCGGGCGCGCAAGGTCATGACATGCCCGTCGGTCACGTCAAAAGCCAGGCCGGGCCATGCCCTCCTGACGACCTCCTCGCAACTGGATTGCAGCGGATAGCCGTTTTTGCCCTGGTCGGGATCGCCAATGTCGTCAATCGCCTTCTGGGCATAGACACCTTCGGCAATATACTCTTTTCCGCCGTCCACGGGAGTGGCGGTCTTGAAGAACAGGCGATAGCGGTGCAGCCCTTCCCACAGATACACAGAAGGTCCGCCGGCGTTCAAAGCGGTGTCCGTGGCAGCCGACTCCGACAGAACAATCTGGGCCTTTCCGTGGATTTGATCGAGCGGAGTTGCGGTCTTTTTGGATTCGTTGGCTGCCGGTTGACTGGAGCAGCCGGCCAATCCGGTTATCACGAGTAAACAGAAACAACATACGTTGCGGTTCACGGTCGCGCCCTCGTTTTCAAGAGGTTTTCATCCGAATCTGAAGGTATCACGGGACGAGTTCGCTGACAACCGGCCCTTTCTTCTCCCGCCGTCCGGCAAGGAAAAAGGCTGGTTTGAAGGGGCAGATGACTCAGGTGCTTGGTCAGGAAGCTCAGACCAATGGCGATTACGTCTTTTTGTCGGCTATGGCGAAATCTATTGAATCGTCGGAGCGCGAACGGCTCCTGGCCGGCGTGGGTGGGCATTTGCGTCTCTCAGATTCCTGCTGGCCGGCATCGGCCTCTTCGGTCTGTTGAATTGCTTGGTCGCCCGGCGCACCAGTGAGATTGGCATCCGCGCGGCTCTGGGTGCGTACCCTCGCACCTGGCGGTTCTGGTTCTCAGGGATCTGATCGTCCCCAGCGGCGTCGGTCTGACGGTGGGGCTTGCCTGTTCTCTCGTACTGATGACCCACCTCCGATCGTTGCTCTTTGCTGTCCGTCCAATGGACGCGGCGGCACTGGCCGGAGGTACGGCCAAAAATGGTGCGGCCTGAAACTTTTGGATCAACTGTTCCGCTATTTCCGGCGTCTAAGCTTCGAGACTACATTTCAGAGGTGCTGGATGAGCCGGGTAGCTGCTGTTGGGTCTCTGCTTCTTCTCACGTCGTGGCTCTGGACGCTGCCTCCGCCTTGGGGCGCTTTGGCCCGTGCAGCCGTGCGGGAAAGGGATGCGGACCACGTCGCTCCTCAGCCGCCCGCCCGCGAGATCCGCTTGACCGGCATCGTGGAACCGGTTCATTCCTTAAAGATCCTGGTGCCGCAGATCTACGGTCAGGGCGGCGCCCAGACGCTTACCCACCTCATCCCCAGCGGCTCAACGGTGAAGGAAGGCGACCTCATCGCCACCTTCGACGCCACGCAGCAGATCGATGCCGCCCGCGATGCCCAGGCGAAATTCGATGACCTCAGCCATCAGGTGGAACAGAAGCGGGCCCAGAACCTCGCCGACGCCGCCAAGCGGGCCGCCGATCTGACGCAGGCCCAGGCCGATCTCGGTAAGGCGGAACTGGAGTTGAAGAAAGGACCGACGCTGCCGGCCATCGACCGGGAGAAGGATGAGGCTAAGCTGGAGATCGCCCGCATCCACGTCGAAAGCCTGACAAAATCCGGCGCCGCCCATGACCGCTCCGACGCTGCCGCCCTACGGATCCTCGAACTCCAGCGCGACCGGCAGAAGGTAACGCTGGAACGAACCCAAACTAACATCGCCAAGCTGGAAATTCACAGCACCATCTCCGGTATGGTGGCGATTCAGAATGTTTTCCGTGCCAACCAGCAAGGCAAGCCGCAGGAGGGAGATCAGTTGTTTCCGCGGCAGGTGCTGGCCAGCATCTTCGATCCCACGGCCATGACGGTACGGTGTACGGTCGGGGAGCCGGACGGCATCGCGCTGGCTCCGGGCGCAAGCGCCACCGTCTATCTGGACGCCTATCCCGACATATCCCTTCCTGCGCATGTCGAGTTCGTCAGCCCCGTGGCGTCGTCGGCTTTGGGCAGTCCGGTGAAGACCTTCACCGCGCTGGTCAAACTCGACCGTTCCGATCCACGGGTGATGCCCGATCTCTCGGCGGCGGTGGTCATCCCGGCCGGAGGTGCGAAGTGAGCGCCCGGGCCCGCCGCATTCGTTTCTGGGCCGTCACCTGTCTTCTGGCGGCATCCCTGGCCGCGACAGGGGCAGGGATTTACCGGATGCGCCAGGCGGGACCAGCGTCCGAACTGCCCCTCGCGCCTGCACGCAAGGGCGAATTCCTGGTGATGATCCGCTGCCGCGGCAATCTCATGGCCGGCCGATCCGCCGAAATCAATACGCCGATCGTCCCCAATCTGCGCATTTCCTGGATGGCCCCTGCCGGTGTCATGGTGAAGGCCGGCGACCCGATTATCCGCTTCGATTCCTCCAGCGCCCAGCAGACGCTCGCCCAGAAGGAAGCCCAACTACGCCAGAACCAGGCATCGCTGGACCAGGCCGTGGCGCAGGCTCGGATCAACGCCGAGCAGGATGCCAGTGATCTGGCCCAAGCCAAATATAAGGTGGAGACCGCCCGGATGGAGGCATCCAAGGCGGACATCCTGAGCAAGATCGATGGCGATGAAAAGAAGATCGACTTGTCGGTAGCCGAACAGGCGCTCAAGGTGGAGGAGGCGACCGTGGGCCTGCACGCCGCTTCGGACAAGTCGAAGATCGCCAGCGCCACCCGTCTGCGCGACCAGGCGCAGGCCGACGTGGATATCACCAAACGCCGTATTGCCCAGATGGAAATCCGCGCTCCCATCGCCGGCGTGCCCAACTACGCGTCGAACTACACGCAGGGCTGGAACAACGTGCGGCCGTTCAAAGTGGGAGACAACGTGTTCGCCGGCATGAATCTGGCCGAAATCCCCGACGCCAACACGCTGGAGATGGATGTGAAGGTGGAGGAAACGGACCGCGGGCGCATCGCCATAGGCAACGACGTTCGCGTGCACATCGATTCGCTCCCGGAGCTGGATCTGGCTGCCCGGCTCGACCGTATCTCTCCGCTGGCCGAGCTGACCACCAACGAGTGGCCGCCGACGCGTGCCTTCCACGCTTACGCGCGGCTCCTGCGTCCCGATCCCCGGCTTACGCCGGGCATGAACGGTGGCATGGACATCATCGTCCGTCGTCTGCCGAACGCCGTCAGCATCCCCTCCAAGGCGATCTTCACGCGCAATGGCAAGCCGGCGGTGTATGTGGCGCGCGGCGGGAGCTTCGCGACGGTGGAGGTCGCGATCCAGGCGCGCAATCCGGACGAGGTGGCCGTCACCGGGTTGCGGGATGGCGCAATGGTAGCCCTGGCGGATGTGACCAGGACCGAAAGCAAGGAGACGAGGTGATCGCTTGAAGATCCGTCGGTGGCGATTGCGGCTGATGATGACCGTGGTGGCATTGGCGCTGGCCGGCGCGGCCGGTTGGGGAGCGCTGCGGCTGGTGAAAGTAGCGGGCGCCGTATCCACAGGCGGCGAGGTGCCGACCGCCCGCGTGAAGCGCGGCAGGGTCGTGGTGTCCGTAAGCGCGCGCGGCGAGCTGCAAGGGGGCAATTCGGAGATGCTCACCGCCCCCACGGTGGGCGGCGGCGACCTGCCGATCACGTTTCTACGTGAGCCCGGAGAAGTGGTAAAGGCCGGAGACGTGGTGGTCCAGTTCGACACCACCCAGCAGGAATACAATCTCCGTGAAGCCGAGGCCGACCTCGCCGAAGCCGAACAGCAGGTGATCCAGGCCCAGGCCGATGCCGAGGCCACCGCCGAAGAGACGCGTTACGCGGTCCTCTCGGCCGAAAGCGACGTCAAGCAGGCAGAGCTGGATGTACGCAAGAATCCTATCCTGCCCACCATCGTGCGGCGCGAGAACGACCTGGCGTTGGAGGCCGCTCAGGCGCGGCTTAAGCAGGCGCAACAGGACCTGAAGAACAAGAGCGCGAATGCCGCCGCTGCCATTGCCATCCAGCAGGCCGCGCGCAATAAAGCCAAGGTCATGGCCGAGCTGGCCCAGAAGAACATCGACAGCATGACGCTCCGCGCCAAGACGTCCGGCTACGTCAATATTCAGCAGAACACAAACATCAACATGATGTACTGGGGCATGCAGCTTCCCGCCTTCCAGGTGGGCGACGCCGCCCGCAGCGGCATGGCGGTGGCGCAAATCCCCGATCTTCACAGCTGGGAGATCAGTGCCACTGTGGGCGAGCTCGACCGCGGCCACCTGAGCCCCGGGCAGAAAGTGACGGTGCGTGTGGTGGCTCTGGCTGGAAAGGAATTCGAGGGGAAGGTGAAGGGCATCGGAGGCACGACCGGTGCGCCGTGGGACCGCCACTTCGAATGCCGCATCGCGCTCGACCGCGGCAGCCCGGAGCTTCGTCCGGGCATGACCTCCAACCTGGTCATTACCGCCGAAACGCTGAACAATGTCCTCTGGCTTCCCTTCGAGGCGCTGTTCGAAAGCGACGGCCGCACCTTTGTCTACCTGAAGAACCACAGTGGCTTCGTTCCGCACGATGTCGCATTGGTCCGCCGCAGCGAAAGCCAGGTTGTGGTTACGGGCGTGGGAGAGGACGACGTGGTGGCGTTATCGAATCCGGACCAATCGGCGGCCGGCAGTGGCCGCGGAGCCGGCAATGGCGCGATGAAGGCGCTGGGGAAATGATCCTAAGGCTTTCGGATATCTCGCAGGCACTCTCGAACCTGCGCGCTCAGAAGACGCGGACGCTGCTGACTGCCCTCGGCATCGTCTTCGGCGTCGGCTCGGTGATCGGCATGCTGGCCATCGGTTCCGGCGCCAAAGAGGAGTCGCTGCGGTTCATCGAACAACTCGGCGTGCGCAATATTCTGATCGACTCCCGTCCGGCGATGAGTCAGGAAGAATTCCAACAGCGGCGCCGCTCCTCGCCCGGCCTGTCCGATCGCGACGTGCGCATCCTGCAAGCCAATATCGAAGCCATCGAAACGCTTTCGGCACGCCGCACGCTGCATCCGGCGCGGGTGCTTCCGAAGCCGGCGCGAGACCTGCCGGAGCTCTATGGCGTCCGTCCCTCGTATGAGAGCATCCACAGTCTGCGTCTGGCTGAAGGCCGCTTCTTTGACGGCTCGGACGACGCCGCCAGCGCCACGGTGTGTGTTCTCGGCGAAGGCGCAAAGGTTAACTTGCTGGGCTACGCCCCTGCCACCGGTAAGTTCATCAAGGTGAACGACACCTGGCTCCAGGTCGTGGGCGTGCTGCACGAGCAGCTCATGGCCGGCGCACAGTCCTCCGGCGGCGCCATGCAGGATATCAATAACATCATCTACATCCCGCTGAACACGATGCAGTACCGCTTCTGGGATCAAAGCGCCTCAATGAAAGACGACCTGGATGGTATCGAGCTGCGTCTGAAACCGGAGGCGGACAGCATCGAAATCGCCAAAATCGTTACGGCGGTCCTCGCCAATACTCACCACAACGTCCAGGATTTTACCGTTACGATCCCGGCGGCTCTGTTGGCACAGCAGCAGCGCACGCAGACGATCTTCACGTATGTGATGGTGGCGATTGCAGCCATTTCGCTGCTGGTGGGCGGCATCGGCATTATGAACATCGTGCTGGCGACGGTGCTGGAGCGGACTCGAGAGATCGGAATCCGCCGCTCCATAGGCGCTCGCCGCTTCGACATTGTGCGCCAATTCCTTACGGAATCGGTTCTTATCTCGGTCGGTGGCGGACTGCTGGGCATCGGCTTCGGCTTCTTCCTCGCCTGGTTGATCGCGCGGACGGCGGAATGGAAGACCATCGTCACCTCGGCATCGGTTGTAATCGCCTTTGGCGTCTCGGTCCTGGTGGGTGTTGTTTTCGGAATTTATCCGGCGATGAAGGCGTCGCGAATCAATCCTATAGACGCTCTGCGGTACGAATAAATCACAGGAGAAAGGAATGCTGGTTCGAACTGTTCTTGCGGTAATTCTTGTGGCCCCGTCTGTCCTTGCACAACAATCATCGTTTCCCAGAGCCGGCTATTTCCGCGAGACCTTCGCCCGCACTCAGACCCGCGTGGAACTGCGGGCGCCGGTCAAAATACGAGATTTCGTGGCGAGCGGCAAGATCGAGCTCTCGCTGCGGCAGTTCCTGGAGCTGGTGATGGCGAACAACACCGATATCCAGGTGCAACTGGTGAGCCTGGAGATCCCTCGGTATGGGATCATGGCGGCCTTCGGCGCCTGGGACCCCACAGCGCGGGCCTCGTTCACCACCACACGCAGTACCGGTCTGCCCTCGAGCGCGCTCGACGCCATCAGCGCCGCCGTAGTGACAAAGGAGCTCACTCAGCCATATAGCCTGCAATATTCGCAGACATTGGATACTGGAACCAGCTACTCGGTATCGTTCTCCGGCGCCAAAACGTCCGAAACGAATTCCTTTCTCAGCTACGACCCTTCCATTACGGCCGGTCTGCAATTCAGTGTCTCTCAACCTCTCATCCGGAACCGCAGCCGTTATATCAACCGGCTGCCGCTGATCATGGCGCAGAGTAGCTACAAGGGGTCGGACTATGCCATGCGCAGCCAGATCCTGGGCCTGGTGAACAACGCGGAAACGGCCTACTGGAACGTGGTTTCCGCCCGCGAGACGCTGCGCGTTGACGAGCAGGCGCGGGACACCACCGCTGCCTACCTGAAATTCATGCAGCAACAACTCGATTTGGGAGCGCTGTCACCGCTCGACATCTATAACCCAAAAGCTAATCTGGCGGCTGCCGAGGTCACGGTCTCACAGGCGCGCTACGCGCTCATGCAGGCCGAGGATGCCCTGCGCCACCAGATCGGCGCGGACCTCGATCCGCAACTCCGCCAGCTTCCTCTGACTCTGACTGAGCCGGCCGATCCCGGCCCCGCCGAGTCCATGACCTTCGACCGCGAGGAGGAAGTCCGGAAAGCGCTTGCGCTGAACCCGGCGAGGAAAAGCGCGGTGGAGAAGATGGCGTACGACGATCTGGGCATCCAGTCGGCGCACAATGCTCTCCTTCCCAACCTGATCTTCAGCGTCGGTTACACCTCGCAGGGCCGCGGCGGAGTCTTCTACCCGGGCAGCTCCAGCATTCTCGAAGACGGTACGGCGGCGCCGCCGATTCCGGGCGGGATCGGTGACGCGCTGTCGCAAATGTTCGGCTTTGGTTATCCCACGTACCAGGCTGGTCTGACTCTCACGCTGCCCATCCGGTCCCGCGCGGCTTCTGCCGCGCTTGGGACGGCGGTAGCGCAGAAGAAGCTGGACGCCTTGGCCGAGCGCAACCAGCAACAGAATATTCGCGTCCAAGTCCTCACGGATGCCACTGCCGTCGAAGGCGCCAAAGAACAGCTGAAGCTCTCGCTGGTGGAGCGCGATTTTGCCAAGCTCAATTTGGACGCGGAGAACCAGAAATACCAGCTCGGTACAGAAACCAACCAGAACGTGATCCTGGCGCAGCAGACACTCGCCTCGGCGGAGCTGAACGTTGTCAATTGCCAGGTCGGGCTTCGGAAGAGCATTCTCAATCTGCTGACCCAAACCGGTGAGCTGTTGGACGAACGCGGAATTGTGATTCCGTGAAGCTCACGGAGTTATAAGCCCTCACCGGGGCATAGTTGTCATTTGGGTACAGCTGTTCCGACAATGCACGACGCAGGGCCCCCATATGATCCGGCTGCAGACGTCGGTTTCGATCGGAATTCTCTTTGTCACGGCGTTACGACCGAAGCATCGTCGTGATTTTTGAACACGCGCGGCATCAGCGTCTGCATTAGCCCATCACGAAGCTGAGAATCGAGCCGCACTTCGCGGGCGCGCCCAAATTGGAAACAAATTTGCTGCATTTGCGACGCCGTAAATAGTCAGAGCGAGACTTCAACTTCCAGGCTGAAAGATGGCTCCAGTGGACACGAGATCTGCCGGCGATTTTAGCTGTTCTGCTGCACTTCGTAGCGCCCGGGAACGGCAAGCGCCCGGCGGAAGCGCAGCCTGGCTTGAGTGCAACTACGACGAACTGTTTTTGCGCGTAAAAGCAGTGGTATGTCCTCTCGCCCGGCGCTTCGGGCATGACCCTGCTGCAGCCGAGGACTTAGTCCAAGAAGTGTTTCTCAAGGTCCTTCTTCGCATGGCCGGCTTCCGCGGAGAGAGCACTCTCGAAACCTGGATTTACAGGATCGCACTCAACGAAGCACATGATGCCCGCCGCTGGCATCGGCGGCATTGCGGCCGGGAAGTCAGAGTTGGCGGCGCTCGCGATGCTGAGCCGTATCAGAGGGGAGCCATTGCGGACAGGAGCCCGTCACCATTTGAACAGGCGGCGCTGAGAGAGTTGCAATCGAGGGTAGCCGGTGCGATGGCTAAGCTCGATCCGCACTGCCGCCAGGCCCTAATCCTTCGCGTGACCGCCGGCCTGCCATATAGCAGCATCGCGGCGATACTGCGCGTCTCTGTATCAACCGCCAAGCACCGCGTCTTCCGGGCTCGCCGGCAGCTACGGGCGGTGCTTTATCAATCGACGATGGCGCCGGCACGTTAACCTGGGATTGCATGGCGCCGCGGCGCGACCTACAATCGACGAAAGGCTGGAAAGAGACCCCCAAAGATGATGTGTAGCCGAATTCAGGCTGCTCTATTTGCCTTTGCCGCCGCGCTGCCGCTCGCGGGCCAGCAGACGCTGCATCATTCGCCGCTGCTCGCCCGCGGCTACACCGTCGTCCCTGAGCCTCGAAAGGTTTCGCTTGCAACCGGAGACTTCACCTTCGGAAGCGGTTGGCGCCTCGAGCTCGGTCCGGGCATTGCCGCGGACGATATCGCGGCCCAAAGCCTGCGCGAGGACCTGCTTGCGCGGTTTCACCTGAGCTTTAGCCCTCGCGGCAGCGCCGGTGTGGTGCGCCTGGAACTGCGGCCAGGCTCTGTCACGCCTGGTGAGGCGCTGGACAAAGACCGGGGCGAAATCGCCAGGCAGGCCTACGAGATGGATTTGGCGCCAGGGTCCGTTCGAATTCGGGCGAATGCCCCGCAAGGCCTCTTCTATGGCACTGAGACGCTGGTCCAACTGCTCCGGCGGGATACTAGCGCTATCCGCTTGCCGGAGGGTAGGATCCTTGACTGGCCCGATCTGCAATTTCGCGCCATCTACTGGGATGACGCCCATCACCTCGACCACATGGACTACCTGCGCAAGGCATTGCGCCAGGCGGCCTTTTACAAGGTCAACGAATTTGTCATTAAGCTGGAGGGCCACTTCCAGTTCAAGAGCGCGCCGGCGCTGGTCGAGCCATATGCGCTAAGCCCGGCCGAGCTGCAGGAGCTGACGGATTACGGCCTCCGCTATCACATCGAGCTGGTGCCGTACCTGGACGGGCCGGCGCACATCGCCTTCATCCTCAAGCATCCCGAGTATGCCGGGCTGCGCGAATACCCGAACAATAATTACGAATTATGCGTGACCAATCCGGACTCTTATAAGTTGCTGGACGGCATGTTCCAGGACTTACTCGATGCCAACCGCGGCGTGCATTCCTTCTATCTGTCCACGGACGAGCCTTACTATGTCGGTTTGGCGAATAACTCGCAATGCCGGGAAGCGGTGCAGGCGAAGGATCTGGGCAGCGTCGGGAAGATGCTCGGCAAATTTACCACCAGGGCGGGCGATTATCTGCACGAACACGGCCGCAAGGTAGTCTTCTGGGGTGAATCTCCCGCCAAGCCGGACGACATTCCCGCCTTCCCTTCTTACCTGATCAACGGTGAGACGTACCGCAGCGCTTACGACACGGCCTTCAAGGCCCGCGGTATCCGCGAGATGGTTTATGTCTCCACCGAGGGAGAAGAGCGGATGTTCCCACAGTACTACCTGCTGCCGGCTGATCGCACGCTTCGCACCGCGCGCGGCGGCCGGGCGCGTGTCGAAGAGGCCATGCACAAGATCGCCACCGACACCGCGCGCCGGGACGGCGACCTGATGGGCGCGATTACCGCGGGCTGGGCCGACGCCGGCCTCCACACCGAGACGTTCTGGCTGGGTTACGCCACCATTCCGTCCGCGGCCTGGAATCCGTCGGCCGATCCCGACGAGTCGACCGCCGCTTTCTTTCCGCTGTTCTATGGCCGCGGCGTGGTCAAGATGGACCGCGTCTACGAGTTGATGAGCCAGCAGGCGGAATTCTGGGCTGACAGTTGGGATACGGGACCCTCCACGGCGCGCAAGCCGATCCTGGGCAGTTCACGCGGCGTGTTTGAGACGCCGCAACCGGCGCACGACCAGTTCATCGCGCTGCCACCTGTCCCAGTGGGCAGTGATCTGAGCTACCACTCAACTTGGGCTGCTGAGAATGCCCGACGCCTGCAACTGGCCGATCGGTCGATGGCCGATTGCGACGAACTCCTCTCATTGCTGGACCAGAACCGGAAGCGGGCGGAGTTCAACGCATATAGTCTGGAGGTCTTTCGCTCCACCGCCGGATTGTACCGGCAGAATCTCCAGATGCTGAAGGCGCTGGCCAGGCTCGATGAGGCCCTCGTTTCCGCCGCCAGCCGCGGGCAGTCGGGTCAGGCGCGGGAGGCGGTTGCGGCGGTGGACCGGGCGCTCGATGTGAGCCGGGAGATCCGCATACAGCGCAACACCGCCCTGGCAGAAGCTGCCGCTACGTGGTACAAAACCTGGTACCCGCGAGTAGCCGAAGCCAATGGCCGGCGCTTCCTCCACGAGCTTGACGATATCAAGGACCATGTCCCGGACCGGACCGTCGACATGAGCTATCTCATCTACCGCGAGCTGCTGCTGCCCTTCGGCGAGTGGTATGACAAAGTCGAGGCGGCGCGCAACGGCTATGCGCGCAGCCACGGACTGCCGGAGCGCCGCGACTCGCTCCAGTGGAGCGACTACACGAACACCCATTGACGGCGCCGGGCTCCGGCGCCGTCGATTCGATCGGATCGGCGGTCAAGGCCCACCATCAAATTGCAGGCAGCGTCGCCGATATATACTCTCAGCTAGCTCAGAAATTCCTCAGCGGAGGCGGATTGATGAAGAGACGCGAGTTTTTGGCGGGCGCTGCGACCGCCGTGATTCTGGCACGCCGGGGCAGGGCCCAGCAAGACAGGGCCGCCAAACTGGCGCGCATCGGCGTGATGTCCGGCGCATTTTCGCGCCAGACCGGCACCTCGTGGGATCCTCCCGGGCAGACCTATACGCTTGACATTATGGACGTCCCCGCAATGCTGGCCGACCAGTTCGGTCTCCACTACTTCGAGCTGCAGACGCCCCATTTCCTCTCCACGGAGCCTTCCTACGTTGCACGCTTCAACGACCGGCTGAAGAAGGCGAAGTGCAGGATCTCCAACATCTGCCTGGAACTCGACGATGCGGACCATAAATACTCCGGGCTCGTCGGACCGGGATCCGCCGATCCCGCGCTCCGCGCCAAGGGCGTCGAGTTGACGAAAAAATGGATCGACATCGCCGCCAGCATCGGCTCCCCGACCGTGATGGCAAACCAGACCTCCACTCCTCTCGTTGACAACTTCGATACGTGCGTCGAGGCGCTGAAGGCCATGGAGGCTTACGGCAAAACCAGGAACGTCGCCGTCACCTTGGAAAATCGCGGCCGGGCAACGCCGGAACAGCTTGTGAAGCTCATCCAGACCGCCGGCATCCACGCCAACCCGGATTTAGGGAATTTCCCGGATGAAGAGACGCGCGCCCGCGGCATGCGCCTGCTCCTTCCCCTGGCGCACCACCAGTGCCACGTCAAGAAGAACGCCCGTTTCGACTTCGCCCACTCCATCCGCCTCTCCGCCGAGCTCGGTTTCAAGGGCCATTACTCCATCGAAGGCGGCGGCCCCGATCCTAAGGTCAACCTGCCGCCCCTTATCGACGAGCTGGTCGAGGCCATGTAAACCGGCACCTGGCCTCCTGTACCCCGGCGTCTCCATCGCAGAGCGAACCCAACTATCGCTCGCGAAGGACTGTCGGCTTCCCGCGAGGCTCATTCTTCCTGACAGGCAACAGCTATTTTGCGGAGCTGATCAATCTCTTCCAAACTGAGCAGGCCATTTCTGAGGAAACGGGCATTCTTCTTGTCCAGGTGCATGCAATCGAAAAGCCCCACAAAAGCGATCGTGAAGATCATCGAATATAGAGCAAAAAAATGGGACACGCACTCCCTCCGATCTCGGAGAATTCGCAGCTGGCAGCGTGCTGCACTACCAGGGCCGCCATCCTGATTCTGCATCGTGTGAGGCGCTACCACAAGCTGGGATTTGTTATGAGAGAGGAAGTACTTATGGTTCGGGGGGGCCTACCTCTCCGGGCCTGTGCACCGCGATATTTCGGCACCCTGAGTAAATGTCTGCCGGGAACGCGTTGAGGGAGGAAACGGTTAACCGTACCTATCGAGGTACGGCCAGGACTTTCACCCCGACGCCTTCACCGCGACAATGCACTCGATGGGTTTGCAATTTCGCAAACCAAAGGCCGCGTCGTGAGCTGGGGTGCGGGCGCTGCTTCGCCCGCATCCCCATTTTTGTGAGTGCCTATGAGTACATCGGAATCGTGCATCGCTAACCTCCACCGCCGTACCCTCCGGGTTGCCGCGATCGACCATACCCTTGCAGGCATCGGCCGCCGATACTGCCGCTGGTTCCACCACGCGATCTCGCGCCCGGTGAACGGAAAATACCGCTGCTGGAAGTGCCTGCGGGAATTTGAGCTGGAGTGGTAGCCAGGCACAGACGAACCGCTCGTGGTGCTCCAAGCCGCCACGGCCGGCGCGAAGCGCCCGCGCAGCCAGCGGGATTTGGGGTGGTCAATTTTTGGCCCCCTTCTGAGGCCAAACAGCGTACAATACCTTGATCATGAAAGCGCTGCATCGATTCACCGCAGCTACCGCGCTGCTGCTTGCTCTCTGCTCGCCGGTTCTCGCCTCCGCCCCCGTCCCCGCAAAAGGCACTGAAATTCTCTGGGACCGCTACGGCGTTCCACACATGTTCGCGCCCGATCATGCCAGCCTGTTCTACGCATACGGCTACGCCCAAATGGAAGCGCACTCCGAATTGCTGGTCCGCCTTTACGCCCAGGCTCGCGGTCGTGCCGCCGAGTATTACGGCGAGCAGTATCTCGAATCCGACCGCTGGGTCCGCACCAACGGCATCCCCGCGCGCGCAAAGCAGTGGGCCTCGCAGCAGTCTCCCGAATTCGGGCCTTTGCTCACCGCGTTTGTCACGGGGCTGAACGCCTGGGCCGGCGAACACCGTGACGCCCTCAGCCCATCCGCCCGGGCTGTCCTTCCGCTCACCGTCGAAGACCTTATGGCGCACTGCCTGCGCGTCATTCATTATGATTGGCTGGTCAGTCCCGAGCGTATCGAAACGCGCGTAAAACGCGCGGCTTCCGAGGTTCACGGCTCTAACGAATGGGCCATCGCGCCGTCGCACTCCGCCAACGGCCACGCCATGCTCATGAGTAACTCCCACCTGGAATGGGCGGACCGCCATACCTATTTCGAAGTCCAGCTCACCGCTCCCGGCGTGACATCTTCAGGCGCCGTATGGGTCGGATTCCCCGTCTTGCGCCAATGTTTCACCGACTACCTCGGCTGGACTCAGACGACCAACGCCCCCAACGGCGCGGACCTCTATCGCCTGACCCTGAAAGACGACGGCTACGTTCTGGATGGCGTGGTGAAGCAGTTTGCAGTCTCGAAGGAAACGATTCGCGTCAAACAGAAGGATGGATCGCTGCGGGATGAAACCCTGGTAATTCGGAGATCGGCCCACGGTCCGGTGGTCTTCGACCGGGATGGCGTGGTTATCGCCATGCGGGTTGCCGCAATCGACCGCCCGCGTCTGTTCGAGCAGTTCTGGCGGATGGGCCTGGCGCGGAACCTTGAAGAGTTTCAGGCGGCCATGCGGATGCAGCAACTGCCGCTCTTCAACACGGCCTATGCCGACCGCGCGGGCCACATTATGTATCTCTACAATGCCGCTGTCCCGGTTCGTCCCATGGGCGATTACCGGTTCTGGAGCGGGCTGGTGCCTGGCGATCAATCGAAGCTCATCTGGTCCTATGACCGGATCGTGACGTACGACCAACTGCCCAAAGTCATCGACCCTCCTGGCGGATGGGTGCAGAACAGCAATGACACACCGTGGACTTCGGTTTACCCGATGCTCCTCGATCCGGCGAAGTTCCCACCGTATATCGCCCCGCTCACCGGCATCACCACGCGGGCTCAGCGCGGCACACGTACCCTCGCCGTGAACCGGAAGCTCTCCTTCGATGACGTCAAGGCCGGAAAGCTGAGTACGCATGTGGAAACAGCGGATCACTTCGTCGACGACCTGGTTGCCGCGGCCCGAACCGCGGGCAGCGACCGCGCCCGGCAGGCGGCCGTGATCCTCGGCGAATGGGACCGCGCCGCCGATAACAACAGCGATGGCACGCTGCTGTTCTACCGTTTCCTCTTAGGCGCTGGCGCGGAGTTCAAAACGATCGGCGGGTATGCCGTGGCAGGCGACGAGCACCGGCCTCTGGAGACTCCGCGCGGGTTTGCGGATCCGGCCAAGGCGGCGGCACTGCTGGATAAGGTCGCAGGCGATCTGATGGCCCAATACGGGACGCTGCACGTAAAGTGGGGCGACGTTGTGCGGCTGCGCCGCGGTGCAAGCGATCTTCCAGGCAATGGCGCTCCTTCGATGATGGGCGCCATCCGGACGGCTAACGTGCGCCCGTTCGTGGACGGCAAGATGGAGATCTTCAGCGGTGACACCTACTATGCCGTGATCGAGTTCTCGCAGCCCCTGCACGCCGAGGCGCTGCTCGGATACGGCAACTGGTCGAAGCCCGGATCGAAGCATGTAGACGACCAGCTTCCGCTGGCTTCCCAGAAGAAGTTGCGGCCCGTCTGGCGCAGCCGCGCCGAGATTGAGGCCAACCTGGAAAGCCGCAAGGTCTGGTAACCAATTCATTGAACCGTTTCTTCCGAATTGAACGCGTGGTCACATCGGCAACTGTGTTGGCGGTTCGAAGACCGTTGTCCGAAACGGCGAAAAACCTACGGATTGTGCCGGCGCCGCCCACACCTCAAGGGCGGAAAATTGCACCTGGGCTTGGTATAGGGCACCAATTTCCCATGCGTCAATGTTCGACAGTGCTCCCTTTGGCAGTGCTGATGATTTGGCCCGGTACTGCCGCCGTCCAGAACCAACGCC
>DATJMP010000035.1:0-3423 GCA_035508655.1 Bryobacteraceae bacterium | reverse complement strand
CTGCGTCGGCGTGCGGGTGGCGCGAGCCGTTTTCCCATTGCACCGTCTCTCCGGGCCTTTCCTCACCACCGGGGAGCGCGATGAACTGTGGGGGCTTTTCCAGGTGCCCGTCTACGCCATGCTGCTCGATGCGCGAGGCCGTGTGATTGGCTATGAGTGCGAGGTGCAGGAAGGATTTCACCTGGCCGGCGGATATGGCCGCGGGTTTCGGATGGGCACTGTTGCCACCTCCCTTTGCGAATGCGGCCGTCCCGGTCCGCGATTTCTGCCCAAAATTGAGTTGGAGCCGGTCGCGGACGAGGTCCTGTACGAACACATCGCCCCCGCCGCGCCAGGCCGGATTCCGAAATTCGGCTGCGGCCGCGAGCTTGAGTCGATTTACGGTACCAGCATGACCGGCGCCTGCCAGAACGCCGCCTTCTGCGCCGCCGGATCCAGCACCGTCACCTGGCATCGGTAGCGGCCGGGCGGCAGTTTCGCCAGTTCCAGACTGAACCGCAGCGGTACGGTCTTGAGCCGGTTGTTCAGTCCTGCGGTCACCGGCAGCGGAGCCGTTTCGAATGCCTTGTTCTGGCCGCGGTAGAAAGTGACGAACGCCACCAGCGGTTCCACGTTCGCCGCCGCCGGCTCGTAGGCCTGAAGGTAGACGTACATCTCCCGGTTCCGGCTGAACACCCGCGTGACGCTCGGAATCAGCTTCTGCCCTTCCTGCACCAGCGGGTTGGAGATCTGCTCCTTGTCCTTGCCCGCCGTGTACAGCGCGTCGCGAAGGTCTACCCGCTGGCTGCTCAGCACCACCGAGCTGATCGGAATGCGCTTGTCTTCTTTGTTTAAGTTCGGGATCACGAACTTACTCATGTACGTGCCGATGCGGCCGGTCTCGTCGTCGCGCGCCAGCACTTTCACGTTGTAAGTCCCGGGCAGAAGCGTATAACCCGTGTCATATTCGATCGGCTTTTTGGCGAGTTGCGCCGCGGTCTCCCCGCTCAGCTTGATGTCCACCTTGTCGCGCAGGTTCGCCACCGTCGCGCCATACTCGTCCTTAATTTCGCCGATGAAATCGATCACCGTGCGCTCCGCACCGCCGCGCCGTGCCAGTGCCAGTTCGCTGCCCGGAATCTTCATCACCACCGGCACGTAGTATTCGGCGCGGTTCAGCTGGAAGTAATTCACCTCGATCTGGATCGTCAGGTCGGTGATCGGATCGCCCAGCATGAGGGCGTCTTCCAGTTGCCGCTCCTTGTCCGAAGTGGTGAACTTATCGAACGTCTTACCGGCAAAGTAACCCTGGCGGTAATCCAGCTTGGCCGTGATCTCCTTCAGGCTGATGTTAATCCGGCGGAACTTACCATCCAAAGTGGCATTGGTCGTGTAATAGCCGATCACATAATAATCGGAGATCGCCTTCTCCGCCTGTACGATGCCCATGGAGAGTTCGTTGTTATCCAGCAGCGCCTTGCCGCCCGTGTCCGCCGCCAGCGCGTACATGTTGTCCTGTGAGCGCTGGAAGCCGCCCATCATCGCCACCGCGCCTCCGCCCGTGTACATGCCCGCGCCGCCCGGTGAGCCGTGGGTAGCGTCGCCCAGGGGCGGCATCGCCACCAGCCCGCGCGAATCAATGGGAAACAGCGCCACGTTGGCGCGGATGGCGGAATTCTCCGTGGCGCGCATCTGCGCCTGGTTATCCACGCCGTTCAGCGTCACGCCGCTGGCGAAGTAGACCAGAGCCTTCTTCTCGTTGAGCGTGCCCAGCATCTTGACGGTGGTCTGGAGCGCGGCCAATTGCCGGTCGGTATTGAAGAGATTGAATTCGGAATCGTCCTGGCCGAAGGCGGCGCCGGTATCGGCCGAGGTGTCGTCGTCGGAGTTTTCGTCCAGTCCCTGCCCTTCGCCCGCCACCATCTGGGCGATCACGCCGAGCAGTTGCTCGCGGTCGGCGGTGAAATCCTGCAGCACCCGCACGGCCGCGCCGTCGTATTTCAGAATGGCCATCACGTCGGACTTGGTCATCTGTTTTTCGACGAACTTCTGCGCCGCCGCCAGCGCCCGCAACTGGTCCGGCACCGGCATGGCGGACATGTCGAAATACAATGCCAGCAGGCGCCGGTCGCGATAGCGCAAATCGCCCGGCGCCTCCGGCGCAATCTCGACCTGCGTCACCGGTGCTGGAGATGCCGGTGTGCTTAACTTGATTTCCGGCGTCGAGGCCGGCGGCGCTTGCGTGTCGTCCATCTTCTGGTATTCGCAAAACGAGACGGTTTGCGGCGTGCCGTTTTCCGTCACGACGAAGTCCTTCGCCGTCAGCCCGGGAATCGAATTGCCGCTCTTGTCCTTCACCGAAACCGTTTCCACCACCAGTTGCGTAGCCGCCTTGAACGTTACCGTCGGCGCAGGCGCCGGAGCCGGCTGCTGCGCGAACGCGGCATAAATGAGCACCAAAAGAATGGCGCCCGGATAAGCAGGGCTAAACGCGGATTTTTGTCTTTTGGATCCGTGTTCATCCGTGTTCATCCGTGTGCCAAGTCTCTGCTTTTCCATTCTCAGAACCTCACCCGCAGCGTCGTCTGCACCGAGCGCATGGCATTGGCCGAGGCCGGCAAGCCGAATTGCGAGCTGGTTACGGTGGTGTTCCAGCTCGGGTAAGTGACGTGGTTGAGCGCGTTCGTCGCATCAAAACGCAGGTCGAGGCTGCGCCTGTCGCCGAGTTGGAACGTGCGGCCCAGCGAGCCGTTCAGCGAGAATTGCGCCGGCCCGGCAACCGTGTCGCGGCCGGCATTGCCCCATTCCCCCGCCAAGGGCGCGCTGAATGCCGCCGGGTTGAGAAAGCGGCCCGCCGGAGCGTTGTAGAGCGGAGCTCCCGTGTAATCCGGCCGGATGGTGCCGGTGCTGCCCGTCCCCGCCACCGCGGCGAAGTAGATCGGCGTCAGCGGCAAGCCCGAGCCGGCGCTGATCGAAGTCACGAAGGTCCACTCCTTCAGCACCGCGCCCTTCCATCCGCTCAGCAATGCACCGCCGCCAATCCCCTGGCCCGTGCTGTACTGCGCCTGCAGCGTCAGCAGGTGCCGCTGGTCGAAGCTGGAAAGCCCACGCTCGGCGCCCAGGTCCAGCCAGTTCTGCGCGGTCACCGTTGGCAGCGGCCCGGTCACGGCGGCGCCTCCGGCTGCTCCCGCCAGTCGCCCGCCTGTGGCTGCGTCGTCGATGGATTTCGAATATGTGTAGTTCAGGCTGGCGCCGAGCCCTGCCCGCAGCCTCCGCCGGATCTGCAGTGTGCCCGCCTGCCGCGTCGAATTGCCGCCTGAAGTTTCGTAGGTGAAGCCCGTTGGGCACAGCGGGCACGGGTTTGCAGCGCCGGTGGGATATGTGTTGGGCAGGAAGAGCTGTCGTGCGTCGGTTCCCTTGATGCCTAAGTATGTCGCCGTCATC
>DATJMP010000034.1:0-46977 GCA_035508655.1 Bryobacteraceae bacterium | reverse complement strand
GTGTAGTAGGTATAGGTCTGTGTCCAGGTGAACTCTTCACCCGGGTCGATGGCGAAATGGATGAAGGGCTCGATGGAAAGCACCGAGCGAATCGACCAGAGCGGCAGCTTTTCCAGGGGCCGGTCGGCCGTGATGCGCACGCCGGCGCCGAGAGCCGCGTTCTGAATGCGGATATCGTAATCGGCCGCGGTGGCGCCAAATCCTTCGAGCGAAATGGCGACCGATTCCCGGCCTTCCAGCTTCTTCCGGTAGGTCAGCTCGCGGCCGTGGATTTCGGCCAGCTCCGGCTTCGGGCCGCCCCCTGAGCGCAGCTCGAAGGGGAACACGAGGCGGAAATCGGGGCTGGGCGCATGTCCGTCCAGCACCAGGAAATTATGGTTGTAAACACTGCTTTCGATTTTCTTCGTGCCGGTGTTGGTCAGGCTGTGCTCGAGGGCCATCTCCGGTTTGCCGCCTGCCAGGCGGACGGTTTTGCGGTAGCGGTAGCCGAAGCCGGAGGCCTCGGTCAGATCCTGCACGAACTCCACTGAGGCCGGCGCGGTATGGACGGTCCATCGTCCGTGATCGGCGATTTCGTAGACGCGGTACTCGTCGTACGGGGCGCCATCGGGCTTACGCAGGGCACCGACGCCAATCTTGACGAAGGTTTCGCCGGGTTTGGCGGCATCGAAGCCGAGGGCTTTGCCGGCAGTCGAAAATTCCTCGGCCGGTCCGCAGCTGGAGCTGGGAGCACCGGCGACGATCTCGCCGTTTTCGGCGTAGATGAAATCGTGAATGGAGGGATCGACGCGGTCGAACCACGGGCCGTAATAGTTGTGGCCCTCGTATTCGAGACTGGCGATGACGCCGGACCAGTCGAAACGGGTGCCGCGGTAGTAGCCGCTTTGCGGATCGGGAAGGTAGAGACGCGCGCGAATGGCGCCGTTCGAAACTTCAGCTTGAGGACAATCCGGTTTTGCTTGCATAGAAATCACTCCGGCGGCAGTTCCGAGAACTCGATTTTGCGCCGGAACCCGCCTGTCTTATACGCCGAATAGGCGATGCCGATGCAGAGCCAGATGCCGCCCGCAATTTTGGCCGGTGTACGCAGGCTGAGCCAGATGTAGCCGCAAATGAGGAAGCCCAGCACGGGTGGCAGCAGGTTGGTCAGCTTCTTTTCGGGCTCACGCAGGTAGTAACGGGTAAAGGCGGCGGCATTCACGCCCATGAAGGCGATGAAGGCTCCAAAATTGAGCAACTCCGCGCCTAACTGGTAGCTCATGAGAAACGCGCCCGTCAGCGCCAGGAAACCGGTGAACAGCACGTTGTTGCGCGGAATGCCGTGGCGCGGCTCGACCACGCCGAAGAAACCTTTTGGAATTGTGTTGTCGCGGCCCATGCCGTAAAGCAGGCGCGCGGCACCGAGCTGCGAGCCCATGCCGGAGCCGATGGTCGCCACGAGCAGGGTGAGGTTCACCACCTGAAACAGCACCGCGCCGCCGGCGCGTCCGGCTACGGCGACGAAGGCCGTATCGACATCGGGATAGGACTTGTAGTCGGGCCAGACCAACTGCCCGGCATAGACTTCGAGGGTGGCCAGAACACCGGTGATCAGGCAGACGAAAACCGTGGCCAGCAGGACGTTGCGGCGCGGATCGTGGACCTCTTCGGAGAGGGTCGAAATGCCGTCGAAGCCGATATAGGTCAGGACGGCGATGGAGGTGCCGGTGGAGACCGCTTTCCAGGAGAACGTATCCGGGTCATAGAAGGGGCGGAGGAAAGCGATGTGCGGGACATGCAGCAGATAGCGGACGGCTTCGATAAAGAAATACGCGATGACCACGCACATGACGAGCACCAGCGTCTGGTTGAGCTTGGCGGTGGCGCGAATGTTGCGGAGGTTGAGGCCGGTGAAGAGCAAGGCGAAGAAAACTGCCCAGGCGGCGTAAGGAATCTCGGGCGCGATGTTCAGGGCGGCCTTGGAGCACCAGATGGTGCAGATGATGGGGTTGAGCATGTAATCCATGGCCATGCTCCAGCCGGTGACGAAGCCGAGGCCGGAGTGGATTTCGCGGCCGACATAGGTGTAGGCCGAGCCGGCGCTGGGGTAGGCGCGCGCCATGCGCCCATAGCTGATGGCAGTGAAGAGCATCGCCACCATGGCGATCAGGACGGTAGTAACGACGTGCCCGCGCGCTTCCTGGCTAACGACGCCGAACAGCGGCATCGGAGCGGTGGGCTGGATGAGGATGATGCCGTAGAAGACCAGGTCCCACAGCCCGAGCGTGCGGCGCAGGTGCGCCTTTTCGTTGGCGGCAGATGGGGCCGAGCCTGAAGTGGGCATAACGGGGATTATAACGGATCGTCACTTAATCCCGTAGTGCAGCCGGGCGTGTGCGGGCAGGGCGCCGGTGAGGGGGACGATGTAGTCGAGGAAGGCGGGCGAAATGTCGTTGCCGGACGGGCTCCTCCACTCCGCGGGAAACGCACGCTCGACGAATGCGACCTGCTCCAGCGGCGTGAGGCCGGTGGTCGATTCGTAGACGGCCGCCTGCCGGCGCACCAGCGTGACCATCTGTCCGGATACTCCGGCACGGGCGGCACGCACGGCCGCCGCACCACATTCCTTGGCTTCCACCCAATCGATGAGCGGCATCTCAGCGCGGCTGGAGCGGCCCAGCAGCCCCGGCTTTTCGGCGCGGGCGCGAATTTTTAGCCGCTCCTGAACCAGGATGCTGAGCCGGTGGCCGAGATTGGAAGCGAGGCTACCGCGCGAGCCGGCGCGGACATCGGCACCGAACGGTTCGCCCTGTTCATCCAACTGTCCTTCGCAGACGGCCACCACGCATCGCCCCAGGCGCCGAAAGACGCGATCGACATCCTCCAGCAACTGTTCGAGCGGCAGGGGCTGTTCCGGCAGGTAGATCAGGTGCGGGGCATCTTCCGGCTCGGCTCGGGCGAGCAGCGTGGCGGCCACCACCCATCCGGTGTTCCGGCCCAGCACCTCGACGAATTCCACCTGCCCGGGCAGGGCGCGGTTATCGGCGCCGATGTCGCGCACGGCGGCGGCAAAGAATCGCGCGGTGGTGGGATAGCCGGGGGTGTGATCGGTCACGGTGAGGTCGTTGTCGATGGTTTTTGGAATGCCGATCACAGCCAGTTCGTACCCGATCGTGCGCGCCATGCGCTCCATCTGGCTGGCGGTGCCCATCGAGCCGTTGCCGCCGGTATAAAAAAAATACCGGATATTACGAGTGCGCATGACAGCGAGCGCGTGTTCCAGTTCGGCTTCTCCCACTTCCAGGCGCGAAGTGCCCAGTGCCGACGCCGGCGCCTCCGATACGGCGCGCAAGGTGGCTTCGGGCTGCGCGAACAAGTCGAAGAACTCACCCCGCAGAATGCCCTGGATGCCGAAACGCGCGCCGTAGAGCGCGCTGAAAGCCGAGCGTTTGCGGGCTTCTTCCACTACTCCCAGGAGGCTGGCGTTGATCACCGCCGTGGGTCCTCCGCTGTGCGCTACCAGACCCGCGCCGCTGGGTGTCATCAGGCAAAATATAACAGCTTTGCGGTGGAATGTGAGAGGACTCTCTCGCATGGCAGCCCCATGCGACACCGCGGACTGCGTGAGTATGGCCGTCGAACCTAAGTCCTTTGATTGATGGCACTCTGGCCTGAGGAGTGCTGTCAATCGGGCAGGGTATGGGTAGCCAGGCGAGCCGCGCGGTGAGGATGGTCGCGTTCGGTTGGATGGCTGCCGCAAGCCCGTCCGTGCTGCGCGCGGTCGACCTGCACCCCGCCACGCTGGCCGCCTGGAACGACTACGTGCGGAAGACCGATGCCGGCATGCAGACTCGCCTGCACGGGAAGCGGTCTTTTCTGTGGGCCGACGAGGCGCCAGAGCGGGCGGCGCGCCTCCGCCACGGGCAGATCCTGGTGGCGCCTGTGGCCGGCGGCGGCATTCTGCAGGTGCCCGACGGCCTGATCCATCACTGGATCGGAGCGGCCTTTCTGCCTGGCGCTACGCTCGTGGGCGTGGGCGGCGTGATCCACGATTATGCCCGGTACAAGGATGTCTTCAAACCCGTGGTGGCCGATTCGAAATTGTTGGCATGCTCGGAAGTAGGGCCGCAGTTTTCCATGATCTGGCAGCACCGTGTTCTATTCGTGACCGCGGCGGTGCGGGGAGAATACGAGGCCAGCGATATCGCAGTGGACGGCAATCGCGGGTACGACACTGTGACCAATACGCGTATGCAGGAGATTCAGAACTATGGCGAGACCGGCGAGCGCCTGCTGCCGCCCGACCAGGGGAGAGGATTCCTGTGGCGCATGCACAGCATCGCCCGGTATGAGCAGCGGGATGGCGGCGTGTATCTCGAACTGGAAGCGGTTGCCCTCACCCGGGACGTGCCCGATTCCCTGCGCTGGCTGGTGAACCCGGTCATGAACCATCTGTCCAACGATGCACTTGCCATCACGCTGCGCGAGACGCGGGACGCGGTCGGCAGAGCCGAGCAGGCGGCCTCGGCGCCGGCGGAACGCTGCCATTCTCCAATCAGCTCTCGCCGGGCCGTCGAGTGAGCGAACACGCGCAGTTGGCCGCGGCGGATGGCTCATTCTTTGGTATCCTAGAAAACTACCCCCACGATGTATATTCGAAAACAACGATTGCTCACCCCCGGCCCGACGCCTCTCTATCCGCCGGCTCTGCACGCCATGATGGCTTCCGATATCCACCACCGTACGGAGGATTTTCGGAAAGCCTACCGGTCATGCCTGGCCGATCTGAAAGAGGTGATGGGGACCGCCCATGATGTCCTGATGTTCGCTGCTTCCGGCACCGGCGCCATGGACGGCACAGTTTCGAACCTGTTCTCGCGCGGCGACAAGGTGATCGTCTGCTCCGCCGGAAAATTCGGCGAACGATGGGCGGAGATTGCCAAGGCTTACGGCCTGGATGCAACCGTGCTGACAGCTCCTTATGGAGAAGTGGTCAGCGCGGAAGCCGTTCAAAATGCGCTGGCAGCTCAGCCCGCCACGAAAGGCGTGTTTGTGCAGGCATCGGAAACTTCAACCGGCGCCGCGCACGACGTTGCCGCGATGGCGGAGGCGGTGCGGAAGACGGATGCCATTCTCGTGGTGGATGCCATCACCGGGCTGGGAACCATGCCGCTCGATATCGACGGCTGGGGACTGGACGTGGTGATCGGCGGTTCGCAAAAGGCGTTTATGATTCCGCCGGGCTTGGCGTTTCTTGCCATCAGCCCGAAAGCCTGGAAGTTCACCGAAACGGCCACGCTGCCGCACTATTATTTCAATTTCAAAAAAGAGAAGAAGAGCGGCGATGCCGGTGAATCGAGCTGGACGCCTTCCACGTCACTGATTCTGGCGCTGGCCGAAGCTCTGAAGTACGTGAAGCAGATTGGCATGGCGCAACTGATCGAGAACGCGCAATTGCTGGCGCGCGCCACGCGCTCCGCGGCGGCGGCGCTGGGGCTGGAACTGTTCGCTCCGTCCTCGCCCGGCTCCTCGGTGACGGCGATCAAGGCGCCGCGCGGCATGGATTCCGGCGTGATTGTGAAGGAATTCCGCAACCGGTTTGGCGCCATCATCGCCAACGGCCAGGGATCGATGAAGGGCCAGATCTTCCGCATCGCGCATCTCGGGTACTTCGATTTCGCCGATCTGTTCGCCGTCGTCGCCGGCCTGGAAATTATTTTGAATGCCAACGGCCACTCGGTGCGATACGGTTCGGGCGTTGCCGCCGTCCAGGAAATTTATGAATCGGTGGCGGTGAAGCCCGACGCTGTCGCGACGCGTTAACCCTTGAGCTTCTGAATTAAAGAACGAAGAAGTCAGGAGTCGGAAGCCGCCCGGGCATTCCGGCTCCCGGCTTCTGACTACCAATTTCTATGAATATTCTCATTGCTGAGCCACTTGCTCCGGCCGGGATCGAGTTGTTCCGTTCTCAGCCGGGCTGGAACGTCATCGTATCCAATCCCAAGGAATATGCGCAGCATCTTGCCTCCGCGGACGCTTTGCTGGTGCGCAGCGCGGTTCAGGTGACCAAGGCCGTTCTGGCCCAGGCAGGCAAGCTGCGCGTGATCGGGCGGGCCGGCGTGGGCGTCGATAACGTAGATCTCGACGCCGCCACCGAAGCCGGCGTGCTGGTGATGAATACGCCCGGCGGGAACGCCATTTCGGTAGCCGAGCACACCCTGGCGCTGATGCTGGCGATGGCCCGCCACATTCCGCAGGCCAACACCTCCACGCGGGCCGGAAAGTGGGAGAAGAAGAAGTTTCTTGGCAACGAGCTGCGCGGCAAAACCCTGGGGATCATCGGGCTGGGCAGCATCGGACGCGAGGTGGTGCGGCGCGCGCGCGCATTCGAAATGCGCGTGATCGCGCACGACCCTTACGTCACGTCGAAGATCGCCCAGGACCTGGGTGTCGAGCTGGTGGAATTGTGCGAGCTGTATCGCAACAGCGACTACATCACGCTTCACGTGGCTGCCACGCCCGAAACCACGGGCATGCTGTCGAGCGACGCCTTCTCGCAGATGAAGGACGGTGTACGCATTGTCAACTGCGCGCGGGGCGAGCTGATCGATGAGCCCGCGCTGGCCCAGGCGCTGGCATCCGGCAAGGTGGCGGATGCGGCGCTCGATGTGTTTGCCGCGGAGCCGGTCAAGGCGGGCTACGCGCTGTTCGAGTCCGAAGCGGTGCTGGCGACGCCGCACATCGGCGGATCGACCGAGGAAGCGCAGGAGATCGTCGGAGTGCGCATCGCCGAGCAGGTGGTGGAGTACCTGCAGAGCGGCGTGGCGATCAATGCCGTGAACATGCCGGCGCTCTCGCCGGAACAGTACCGGTTGCTTGGGCCGTACGCCACGCTGGCCGAGCGGCTCGGCAATTTCGCCGCCCACGTCGCCACCGGCAATCCGCGGACAGTGCGCCTGCTCTATTCCGGAAAGATCGCGAACGGCAACACAAGCTTGCTGCGCAACGCCGGCCTGGCCGGCGTGCTGCGGCGTTCCACCGAGGGCAGGGCGAACCTGGTGAATGCGCTGCAGGTGGCCGAGCAGCGCGGGTGGACCGTGGTGGAAGCGCACGAGCGGCGCTCGGTGCACACCGATTCGGTGCGCATCGAACTCGAAACGGATGCGGGCACTACCGCCGTGGAAGGAGCGGTGCTGCTGGACAAGCCGCGCCTCACGCAGGTGGACGGCATCTATTGCGAGGCCCCGCTGGCCGGATCCTTCATCTTCATGAAGAACCAGGACGTGCCGGGCGTGATCGGCCACGTGGGCACGGTTCTGGGGTCGAGCGGCATCAATATTGCCAATTTCTCGCTCGGACGGCGGGAAGCGCCGGCAACTCCGGGGGAGCCGCTCGAAGCGATCGCGGTAGTATCGATCGACGGTGCGGCGCCGGAATCGGTGCTGGCGCAGTTGCGCGGCAATTCCGCGGTGCGGCTCGCGCGCGCCGTAGAGATCTGACGCGGCGATTGCACGCGCTCCAAAGGCGAGGAGCGCTACCGCGATCCGCGGGCGCTGTCGGTGGCCTCCTCGCGGTAGGGGGCTTCCAGGTTGCCGGCCATATCGTTGTCCCGATTGACCAGCGATCCCGTGCCCGCCGCCTTGTAAATCCCGAACCGTTGCGTGCCGGCGGCGCCGCGGGTCTCCGCGATGCGGTTGTTTTCCACCACTAATTCGCCGGCCGCGGGCGAAATGTAAAATCCGTAGCCCGATTTGGCATTGCCGTTGTCGAGCACCTGGTTGTGGCGGAACGTATTGCGGTGGCCGCTGTTGGCAAAGGTCTCGCGGCGGAAGAACACGCCGCTCTGGCCGTTGCGAGCGACGGTGTTGTTCACAAACAGGTTGTCGGTATCTTTGTGGCCGATCGAAATGCCGTACTGGCCGTTGTTTTCAATGACGTTGTCGGCGAAGGTGCCGTGCTTGACGCGCCAGCACAGGAACAGGCCGATCTGCCCGTTATCGTGCATGCGGCAACGCTGAACGAGCGGGCGCTCGCTGCCGGTGCCGGGGTGGACCCCGTATCCGGCGTGGCCGTAGGATTCGGAATCGATCACCTGCACGTTGTCCGAAATCTGAAACGAGATCCCATCGCCGTTGTAATTGCGCGCGATGCAGTTGCGCACGATGATGTCATGGACGTTGTACATGTAGATGGCGCCGCCGCGGCAGCCGTCGATGTAGGCATTCGCGGCGCGGTTGCCGTCCACGATGAGATCTTCGAAGGTCACCTTGTCGGCATCGATGGCGCAGAGAATGGGGAACGTGTTTCGGACGCGCGCGTGGTGCTGGGCAACGTCATAATCACGCACGGTGCGCGGCGTGATGGAGAGGACGTTGCCGTGAATGCCGAGGATACTGGCGATGCTGATGTCCCAACCGGCGTTCAGCTTGTCATCGATAACGGAAATTCCCATGCCGGGGGTGAACTTCTGCGGATCGGCCACGCGGAGGATGTTCTCGCCGTAGTCGCCATCGTCAACGAGCGCGCTTTCCACTCCCGCGCTTTTCATGAGGATGGTTTTGCCGCGCGTGCCGCGCACAGTGACGCCGGAGGGCACGAAGAGGCTGTTGCGCATGTCGTAGGTGCCCGGGCCGATTTCCAGCGTGTCGCCGGGATGGAGCATGGAAGCCGCCCTCTGGAGGGTGGCACTATCGGAGCCGACGACATCGGCCGGGCCGGACTGCGCGACGGTCACGGTGCGGGCGGAGGATGCAACCACGCCGGCAAGGGCAAAGCCGGCCAGGAAACTCAGCGGGATCTGCATGGGGACCTCCTGTAGATCCCAGGATACGCCTTATCGGTGAGGACCGCGCAGGCGCCGGAGCGCCAGGCCCGCGCCTCCAACGCCGATGCCGCAGAGCGCGCCAAGCATGATCCACTCGACCGGAGTGGGATGCGCCGGCGCCGGAGGGGCGGAGCGGTTGGCGGCGCCCGTGGTTTCCTGGGTCCCGTGATGGAGGCCGGCCGATTGCACGCGGTGCCGGGCACGGGTATGGCGCCGGGCGGAAACGCGACAGCGGCCGCGATTTTCCGTACGATTAGCCGAGCCTTGCGCCCGCCCAAGTTGAGAAGGCCGGCTCTCCGCGCGCCTGGTGGTGGTTTGCGACGGCGTGGACTGCGCGTTGAGTTGGCTTGGATACCCGTTGATTTCGGCGGCCTGCGCGCGGAAATCGCAGTCGCATTCTTTTCCGGCCGGGCGCGCGCCGGTGAAATTCAGACTCAGATCGAGGCGCGAATCGAGCCCGCACATGGAGTCGAAGCTGCCGGCGTTCGATCCCATCGCGGAGGAACTCAGGCTGCCGTTGTTGTAGCGCTGAAACTGGGAGCCGTTCGGCCCCATGTTACGGGGGAAGGGCGCGGTGAGGTCGTGCGGATAATCCGGCGGCGCCTTTCCGCCAAAAATGAGCGCGGGCGCTGCTGCCAGCGCCCCGCCCAAGACCAGAATAGATATTAATTGCATGCAAGATAAAGCAAAGGACCGGAGACCGCTCAACGACCTGCCGCCAAGCAGCAGAGGCCTGTCCCCATCGCACCGTTACTGCCGGTCCTGAATGCAAGACTTGCCCCTTTGGACATCAATGGTCTCCTTCACATACGAAGACTGCAAAGGCCGCTCCAGTGCGACACCTCACACTCCGGCTGGTTTGGGCTTTTCGAAACAGACCACGCTTGTGGCTGTTGCTTGCCAGGATGCGGCTTAGTGGAACCGCCGTTTCCAGTAGACGTCGAGATCGAAGAAGCCGTAGATGTCGCGCTGCGCCACGATGGACCAGTTGGGGTTTATATCCCACTGCACCTGGACCGCGAGCGGGTTATTCTGGACAACGTCCTGCACGTAGGTCAGGGTGATGTTGGGCGCGATCTGCTGCTGCAGCGTGATGGACGCCTGCGTCGTGTTGGTGGTGGGGCCGATGATGAGCGGGTTGACCTGAAGGGTGGTGACGCCGAAGAGGCGCTGCAGCCGTCCGGTCACCGGCTGGGCCACGGCCGCGCCGAAGAGTGCGGAAGCGCCGGCCTGCTGGAAGCTCTGTTCGGCCATAGGGGGAGTGTGGGCTGCCAACACCGGGTCGCTCACGGGCGTGCGGCCGGAGGTCAGCAAAGCAACCAGATCGGAAAACTGCATGGGGGGATCGGAACGGTAGGAAAGATTCAGCCGGTCCATGGGGCCGGTGACGCTGATCGTTACCTCGATTCCCTGCACCATGGTTTCGAGCTCGATATTGAGATTCGGGTTGATCCGGTTGGGATCGAAAAACGAGATTGTCCCCTGGTCGAGCGAGTATTTCGCGCCAAAGAACAACACCTGGCCTTGCGTGATGACAATCCGCCCGAGCATCCCCGGATACAAAGGACTGCCGCGCAGGGTGAGATTGGCTTCTGCCTGCAGGTTCTGCACGAGGCTGGTCCGGAACTGGACGTCGGGTGCGGTACGGATGCGAACGTCGAAGTCCATGCCGGTGAGAAATTCGCTGGAAGATGGCATCACGGCAGGGCGCGAGGCCGCCTGGGTGAGCAGGGAACCGATGTCGGTTTGCGGATGCAGAGCCACGTTCAGGATGGTGACGTCGCCGGAAAGGAGGCTGCGCGCCACGGTGCCCGCCAGGGCAAGGCGGGCGTTGGCTTCGGTGGTGACGGTTTGCGGGTATTCGACCCAAACATGATCGGCCGTGAGCGTCAGGCGGATCTGGCTCTGTGGTCCGCCGTAGCTGATGATTCCCGCGACCGTCACTTTGCCTCCACCGCTTTGGCCGGTGAAGTTCTGGATGATGGCGTCGTTGCCGTTGAAGACGATCGTGCCGCTGGCGCGCGAAATGCCGTTGGGAAAACTGGCTATGCTGAGCGAAACATTGGTGAGGCCGAGCCGGCCGTTCACGGCTGGATGGCGGAGGGAGCCCGTGACTACGGCGGCCAGGGTGACCGATCCGGAGGAATAGAGATCCGGATTAAAGGCCTCGAGGAGCGTGAGGTTCAGATTGCCGTCGGCGCGGATGTTGAAACCGGTTGCGCCGGTCAGCGGGATGGCGCCGGAAAAAGTGAGCTGGGTGAAGGGGCCGGAAAGGTGGGCGTTTTGTATGGTGAGCAGGCCTCGGTCGAGCGAGGCGACCATCGGCCCGGAGTTGCGGAGATCGAGCCGCACGCGCGTCTCTCGGCCGGCGGAGGGCGGCGCGGAATGGAGTTCGAAACGGGAGATCTGGATGAAGCCGCGCAGGTCCGAAGGCCGCACCAATGAACCGCCGATGCTGGCCGAGCCGTCGGCTACGGCCGAGAACGGTTCAGATGGGCCGCCAAAAAGCGGCCGCAGGGCGGCATAGGTGAGACCGGTAAAGCCGAGTTGCGCACTGAGCGGATAGTCGCCGGTAAGCTGCAGGCGGCCTGAGCCGTGAATATCGGCGTGCGCGAAGTTGGAGGTGAGGCTGAATACGGTCTCCTGGCCGCGCGTGTGCGCGGAGGCGGTGAGTTCGCCGAGCGGCTGGCCGGAGATGCTCACGCCTCGGGCGGCCAGGTCGGCTTCCAGGGTGGAGAAGAGCGGTGCCGCGCCGGAGCGGAGAGCAGCGGCGCCTTGCGCGGTCAATTGCACCGTGCCGGCCAGGCCGGGCTCGGCGTTTTCGAGCGGGCGGATCTGCGCGAGCTGGATCGGGTTGGTATCCACCTTGAAACGGACCTGGCCCTGGCGGTAGTTGCCGGCGGGGTGGGAGAAGGAGCCGGAAGCGGTGAGATCGGCCGGGCCGGCGGTGACGCGGAGAGAGGTGAGGTCAATGAGAGTGTTGGAGTAATCGAACGTAGATTCGAGACGGTCGAACGGCTGCTGCCACGCCGAGCCCTTAGCGACGGTAACGGTGCCGGCAATGTTCGGATCTGCGAGGGTGCCGGAGACCCGGGCGGAGGCGGAGAGAAGGCCGCGAAGGGGAAGATCCTCGCGCGCCAATTCGAGCGCCGGCTCAATCGGCAGATTGGAAATCTGGAGAGAAGCCGTGGTGGCGTGATCACCGGCGACCAGCGACTGGCCGGTGACGTGAATCGTCGAACCGCCGAAATTGGAGGAGGCGGAGTAGTGGATTGCGCCTGAGGCCGTATTGACGTTGGCGGTGAAGTCGCCCAGGCTGCGGCCGTCCATCTGCAAATGGCGGCCGGAGAAGCTGCCGTTGAGAGCGGCGATCTGCAGGCGCACGCCTGATGGAGTTGGGCCGAGGCCGGCTGTGAAATCGGCGTTCAAATTGACCAGTCCAGCGAGGCCCGGACTTGCGGAGGTGAGCGGCCGGAAATTGGCGAGCTGCACCTGGTTGGCCGCGATTTGGGCGTGCAGAGTTCCCTGGTCAAGCTGATTGACCGGATGCCGGTAGTCGACCGCGCCTGCGATGCGGGACGCGCCGGCAGCGAGCGAGAACATGGGGATCTCGATCGATTGCGGCGTCATGGCGGCTCGGGCGGTGAGAGTATCGAAATGTTCGCCTTCGATGGAGCCGTTGGCGACCGTGATTGCCGCACTGCCGGTGGGGCTGCCGAGCGTGCCGGCCACGTGTACATCGGCGGTGAGCGAGCCCGAAGCGGAAATGGATGGCTGCACCAGAGCCAGCACATCGGCGAAATCGGCGTTGCGAAGGGTGGCGTCCAGGCGCAAGGGCTCCCAGGGCTGGGGCTTCCAATTGCGCAGGCCGAGCGTGCCGGCGAACTCAGCGTGCAGGGGGCCGCGCGCAAGGCTCGCGTTGGCCACGGAGACGGCGGCAGGTGAAGCAGTGAAATCGCCGGCGAAGCTGCTGAACCGGCGGCCCGCAAACGCGAAATTGGTGAGGGCGGCGTGCCCCTGAATCTGCGGCGCACTCAGCCTGCCGGTGACGGCCGCACTGAGAACCGCAACGCCGTTCACCAGCTCGAGGGGAATGGGACCGAGCGGGCGGAGATCTTCGAGGTTGCGCGAGACGAGCCGGACGTCGATGCGGCGGTTCAGCGATCCCGCCAGCTCGATGTGAGTGTGCGGCAACTGGAATCGCGAGGGGCCGAGCACGACCGTATCGGCGCGGCCATTATATGTGAGGTTAAGCCGGCCGCTGAGCGGGATGCCCGGGCCGCCCGGCACAATCGCCACAGAAGCGCGCGCGGTGAGATCCCTGGAATTACGGAAGTCGCCGTGCAATTCCACCGGCCCGGAGGCCAGCCCGGCGAAGGCAAGGGGCCGCGCCAGAAACAGGCGGCTGACCAGAGCGACGCTGATGAAGCGGAGATTGCCCGCAACCTGGAAGGTGCGGAGGTTCTCCACTTGCGCCGAGCCGCTGAATCCGCCGCCGGGACCGAAGGGCGCGCCGGTCAGGCTGAAGTTATGCAGATCGATCTTCTGCCGGTCGGCGGTGACGGCGGAGGAGAGATTCAGGCCGCGAAGTTGAGTGGCGCCTTCGGTCCATGTAAGATTGGCGGCCGTGACGTTGCCGTTCAGCAGCCATCCCTGCTTGCGGAATTCCACGCTGCCTTTGACGTTGGCCGTGCCTTGCGGCCGCGCCGGCCAGTTGAGCATACGCGCGATCTGGCCCAGAGCGAGTTGCCCATTGAAGGTGAGGCGGCCGGAGCTGAGCAGCGTGCCCTCCGCATCGACGTGGCTCTCCCCGAGCGTGATGCGCGCCGCCCGGATATCGAGGCGATGGGGGCCAAGGCCGGCATTGATGTCGGCGCGCAGGCGCGGCGGGGCGGCGCCGCGCGGAATCCGAAGCTTCAGGCCGGCAGCGCGGTCGAGGTCGGCCAGTGCGACGTCCGCGCGAACCCGCGCCCAGCCGGTGGGCGCATCGAGGTGGCTCACTTCGGCCGAAAAAGCGACAGTGGATTGGGCATTGGCCAGACGGCCGTTCGACACGGCAATGCGGGCGCGATCGATGACGATTGGAAGTTTCAGGTTCAGATCGACCGGAGGGCGGGAACCGGACTGGAAGACAAGCGGAGAAATATCCAGCTCACCGGTGTATCCGGGATGGCGCGGGTTATAGGCGAGACGCGCGACAAGGTTCTGGCCGCGGGCTTCGAATGCGGAGGGCCGGTCCGCGAAGGTCACAAATCCGTGAATCACCTGGAAGCGGCCGATGGCGAGATCCACGACATCCCGCAGGGACTGGGCGGCGCTGGACGAAGGAGTGGGATGTGGAATGTTGGTGGTACCGTTCGGGAACACGATCACGTTGAGACGCGGCGTATCCACCACCAGGGAGGCGATGTTAATGCCGCCCGAAAAAGGGGAAAGCAGCCGGAAATGAATCTCGACGCGGCGTGCAGTGAGCAGCGGCGGAACTCCGGCGGGCTCCAGGCCGTGCAGAGTGAAATTATCGATTTCGGCGTAAAGGTGGTTCCACTCGAAGCGGAATTTCGGAGCCTCTACGCGCCCGCCCGTCGAACTCTCGACTGATGCCACAACCTTTTGCCGCACCTGCCGGGCAAACCACGTGGAGCGGAGAATCAGGATGCCCGCCACCACCAGGGCAAAAATGAGGGCCACCACGGAGCCGCCGGCGATGAGCGCGATCTTGAGGCTGCTCCTCACCGGAAAGCCTCTGGCTTGAGTTCGATGCGGGTGTTGGCGCGGGTCTGCTTGAGCCAGTCGTCCAACTGACGGTCGCTGGCCGCGGATTGATCTTCCTGCGCGCGGTTGGCGGAGGATTCGGGTTCGGTGGGGATGGCGGGTGGGAAGCGCATTTCAGTGAAGCGGAGAACGGAGACCTGCCAAAGGAGATATTGACGTAGATCCGCTTCGGTGAGACCGTACTTTTCGAGTGCGGCGCGCATGGGTGCGGCGCCGTGGAATCGGTGCTCTACCTGGGCGACGAGCGGGGCGGCGTCCGCCGCGGATGGCATGATGAAATCGCTCAGCTTCATTTCATCCGCGATCAGCTGCTGATCGATCATGCGGTCGGCCTCGGCGCGGCGGGCAGCCGGGCCGAGATCGAGGGGCTGGTTGTTCAGGAACTCCGTAAGGCGGACTTCGCGCAGCAACTCCGTTTCGGTAATCACGTTCTTGCCCACCACCACCGCGATGCGATCAATGACCGCGGCGGCGGCGATGAGGGGCGCGAGCGCCAGAACAAGGGATGGACGGAAAAGCCGCATATCAGAATGCCTGTCCGAAAGAAATGAAGAACTGGAAATGGCTGATGCTCTGGATGGTCGGTGTCGCACCGCCAAACAAAAGCTGGTTGTAAGTTCCCTGCAGACCGTAGAAGGTCGGGGGATTGATGCTATAGGCGAGATTGACCAGGAGCGGGCCGAACGGGGTGCGGTAGCTTATGCCGATCCCGACGGCGTGGACCATGTAGTTGAAATCCTGAATATTGCGCTGGTGGACGCGGAACGAAATGCTGCCGATATCGCTGTACACGTTGCCCATGTCGTGGAAAACGGAGGCGCTGATGTTCTCGCCGAGGAAGGGGAAGCGCAATTCGGTCTGGTGGAAGAGCAGGGCGTTGCCGCCGATGGGGAATCCGGTGAGGAGGTCGCGCGGTCCGGCCTGGAAATCCGGGAAGCCGCGCATGGTAGTGATACCGCCGCCGTAGAAGCGCTCGGGGAGGGGGACGTATTCGGGGCCGGTTATGCCCGGCGGAACGCCGAAAGGCTGAATCCAGCCGAAGGAGGTGTTGCTGGCGACGACGGAGGTGTGCCACACGGTTTTGTACCAGGAGTTGCGGGCGATCAGGCGGGTGAAATTCTTGTTGCCGCCGAGCGCATGGTCGATCAGCGCGAGGTCGAAGGAGTTGTAGTAGCCGCGGTGCGCGTTGGCCGGATCGTCGCGCCGGTCCTGCACCATGTTGACCCCAAGCATTGCGATCTTGGCGGGTTGCGACTCGATCGGAATCAAGAGAGGATTGATCTTCAGCGTGCCGGCTTGCACCTGCACATCGCGCCAGACGTAGCGGTACTGGAACGTGGTGGCCTTGGAATACCTCTGGGAAATCTGCGCCGAGCCTTCATAGCGTGTTCCGGTAAAGGTAACCACGTCGTTGACGCGGTCGTAGAGGGCGTTGAAGCTGAGGTTCCGGCCGTCCACATTCTGGAGGCGCGGGACCAGGTAATCGAGCGAGACGGCTTGCTCGAGGTTCGAGACCCGGACTTTCACGCCGGCGCTTTGGCCCAGGCCCCAGAGGTTTAAGCGCCTTAACTGAAAAACGCCGCGCGGAGAAAAATTGGTTGTGCCTTGGGGATTGTCCAGGCTGGCGCTGCCGCCGCCGACGCGCGAGATTTGCGCGCCGAGGCCGATGGCCATGTAATACAGATGGCCTTCCAGAAGGTGATAGATGACGTACTTGTTCTCCACATCTCCAGCCGGATTCTGGATGGCCATGTCCACGGTGTCGAAAACGCCGAGGTTGTACAGACGCCGCTGGATTCTGCCCATTTCCGTCCAGGAGAGCGGATCGCCGGGACGAAGCTGCATGATGGGCCGGATGAGCCGGGGCTTGGTGGTGTGGAGGCCGTAGATCAGCACTTCGCGTACGTAACGTGGCGCGCCGGGCGTGATGCGGTAAATGAGCGCCATGCGGTCGGGAGCCGGTCCGGGCGCGGCGTTGGATTGAAAGGTGACGTCCGGGTAGCCTTTCGACTGATAGAGCTGGAGAAGATAGTTGCGGTCAATGGCGACATTTTCGGCGCTGAAGGGCTGGCCCGGCTGCGAAGCGAGCAGCGCGATGATGGTGGAGCGATCGGAACCGGATACGCCCTCGACGTCGAGCGAGGAGACCAGGAACTGCGGCCCTTCGGTGATCTGCACGATCGCGGCCAGGTCGCCCGTCTTGCCCATATAATTGTCGATGGGCGTGATGGTAACTTTGCAATCGCGGAAGCCGTTGGCGCGGTAAAGGGCGACAATGGCATCGGCGTCCCGGCGCGCCAGGCCTTCGCTGTAGCGGCCGTGGCGCAGAATCAGAAAACTGGCGGCGCGGATGTAAAGGCGGTCGGTGATATCGCGCGTAGTGAAATAGTGGTTGCCCCGAATCTCCACTTTGACCAGCTTGTGCAGGGGGCCGAGATGGACGATGTAGATGACGCGGCGCAGTCCGGGGCTGGGATTCGAAGTGCGGAAATCGACGGTGGCTTCGAAATAGCCTTTGTCCTGGAAGTAATCGCGCAGGTTTCGGGCCCCGGTGGCCAGGACGTCGGGGTTGATGGTCTCCTCGTAGAAGACGGGCACATAGGTTTGAAGCTTGCTGCGCGAGATTTTGGCCCCTTCGGTCTGGAATTCGATTTTGGGGCCGGCATTGGCCGCGATCACGGGGCGCACACGGTTCTGCGGGGCGAGGTATTCGGTGCGGTCGAGTGTCACCGAGGCTGTAAGTCTGCCGTTTTTGTCGAAGAGCTTGCGAATGTTCGTGAGGCCGCGCTGAATGTTGTCCTGGGTGGCGGGCTTCCAGGGAAGAAAGAGGATTCCCTTATACCGCGCCGCTTGGGCGAGTTCCGACGAAGGCAGTACGTGAGCCCCCACGATCTCCGGCAGCATGAGGCGTGCGCGCTCGCCCGAATGAATCTGGTACGTGATCGAGATCTCCTGGTGCTCGCGGTCGCGCACGATTTCGGGGTCTACCGTGGCGTGGTAGAGGCCGTTGCGCCGTAGCAGATCGCGGACGGCCGCGGTTGCCTTGTTCAGATCGGCATCGTCGATGGGAGCGCCCAGGTCCAAGCGCGTTGCGTTGGCCAACTGTCCGCGGTTCGGCGGCGACTTGATCTGGCCGCGGGCCTCGACGGCGCCGGCGAACCACTGCTCCACCGTTCGAATCACAACCGTCACGCCGTTCGGAGCCGGCTCGGTCTCGATTTCGATGTTGGAGTACTCGCCGGTGGCGTAGAGGCGGCGGATGGTCTCCTGAACAAGCGCCAGGCTCAGATGAGTGCCGGGCTGAAAAGGAACAATGCGCGCGAGATCTGCGCGGAGAACCGGCTGCTGGGCGGGTTCGAATCGAAAACCCGCGATGGGCCGGCCCTCATACGCAGAGGGCGGCGCCAGATCGGCAGCTCGAAGCGCAAATGAGTCCGCAATAAAAAGCACTGCAAATACCCAGACCCGTAGCGCACTGCGCAGCGCCATATTGCGGGTTCAGGTGCACGCGGCGGACCTCGGTGCGGTTTTGGACTGTCACCTATCGGCTGGCCAGGGCGACGGTTGGAGCGTCGCTCATTCCCCACAGGCTCGGTACGACCTCGCCCGATCGTGACGTTCAGCGGACAGTCATGACCGAGGGCTCAAGCCCCCGTCACGAGTTGTGAACTGAGGGTGATATTCGTCTTATACAGCTTGGAAACAGGGCAGCCCGTTTTGGCCGCCTGCACGGCTTTGTCGAATGCCTCCTGGCTGGCCCCGGGGACGCGTGCTCTCACATCCAGGTGGCTGGCCGTGATGGCGAACCCGTCGGGCTGCTTTTCCAGTGAAATTTCACACCGGGTCTCGATGCTGTCGGCAGTGAGGCCGGCCTGCGCCAGTTGTGCCGAAAGGGCCATGGAGAAGCAGCCGGCGTGGGCCGCCGCCAGCAGTTCCTCGGGGTTGGTGCCCTGCGCGTCTTCAAAACGCGTGCGGAAGGAATAGGGGGCGTTGGAGAGCACTCCGGTGGCCGTCGACATGGTTCCGGTGCCGGTTTTGAGATCGCCGCGCCATTGCGCATTTGCCGTACGTTTCATGCCGAACTGGATGCTGCGGTGGGAAAAAAAGATGCGGCGTTATGCTGGAGTGTACCCCGACATGGCGAAGCGGCGGGTGGAAGAGGACATTGAGCGCCTTGGGCGTCTGGCAGAACAGGGACCGCGTGCGGCTTCGGAAGAGGCGGTGCGCGCGGCTCTGGGGGACCGTGTCGGACTGGTGGTGGCGAAAGCGGCGAAAATCGCTGCCGAACTTCGCCTTGCCGAAACCCTACCCGAGCTTCTGGCGGCCTTCCACCGGCTGTTCGAAAAACCGCTGGAACGCGACCCCCAATGCTGGGGCAAGACCGCGATTGCACAGGCGCTGGTGGCGCTCGGTTGCCGCGACTCGGCTGCGTATCTGCGCGGCGCTGGCTGGGTGCAGATGGAACCTGTGTGGAATGGGCGCGAAGACACCGCCGGCGCGCTGCGTGGCGCTTGCGTCCTGGCGCTCGCCGCCGGAACCGACGCCCGGCGCGAAGATGTGCTGCGCGTCCTGGTGGACGGCCTCACCGACCCGTTGCAGACGGTCCGCCTGGAAGCGGTGCGGGCGATTGCGGAGATGGGGGGCGAGGAAGCGCCGCTGCTGCTGCGGCTGAAGGCCCGCATGGGCGACAGGGAACCGCCGGTTACGGGGCAGGTTTTCGAGGCGCTGTTGCAATTGGAGCGCGCGGGCGCCATCCCGTTTGTGGCCGGATTTTTCGTGACCGCCGCGCCGGAAGTGCAGGCGGAGGCCGCGCTGGCATTGGGCGCCTCGCGTTTGCCTGAAGCAGTGGAAGTGATGGAACGAGCGTGGAACGCCGCGCGCGATCCGGATTTGAAGGAGGCGCTGGCACGCGCCCTGAGCGTCTCGCGGCAGCTGCGCGCCTTCGAATTCCTGCTGGGCCTGGTGCGCAACGGCCGGGCGGTGGAGGCCGCCGCGGCTCTGGAAGCGCTGGCGATCCATCGCGAATCCGCCGAGATCTGGCGGCGGGTGCGGGAGGCCGTGGAAGAAGCCGGCACGGCCGTGCAGGAACAGTTCCGCGCCCTGTGACCGCCGCTGGATTCGGACGGCGGATTCCGTTACACTGGCCGGTTCGACGAGCAAACTATGGCGGAGCCTCATATCGTAGTGGTGGGCAGCGCGAACATCGACCTGACCACGTTTACCGACGTCTTTCCGCGCCCCGGAGAGACGATCTTCGGGCGCGAATTCCACCTAGGGTTCGGGGGGAAGGGCGCCAACCAGGCGGTGGCGGCGCGGCTATGCGGCGCGCGGGTCTCCATGGTGGCGCGGGTGGGAGACGACCTGTTTGGTCCGGCGACTATCCAGAATTTCACCGTGCGCGGCATCGATGCCGGTCATGTGAGCCTCACGCCGGGCGTATCGAGCGGGGTGGCGCCGATTTTCGTCGACAGCTCGGGCCAGAACCGGATCCTGGTGGTGAAGGGCGCCAACGACCGCCTCGCGCCCGCCGATATCGATGCCGCGGCCGCTCTGCTGCGCACGGCCGATTGCATCGTCCTGCAGCTCGAGGTGCCGGTGGAGACCGTCTACTATACCCTGCGCTTCGCCCGCCGCCACGGTATCCGCTCCATCCTGAATCCGGCGCCCGCGCAGCCGCTGGACCTGGTGGAGCTGGCCAACGCCGATTACGTGATTCCGAACGAAACCGAAGCAGAAGCCCTGGCCGGCATGCCGGTGCGCGGCCTGGACGATGCGCGCGAATGCGCGCGCAGCCTGCGCGAACGCGGACTGCGCGGAGTGATCATCACGCTGGGTGCGAACGGGGCGCTGTGGGGGGAGCGGCACGTGGCGCCATACGCGGTGCAAGCGGTCGATACCACGGGCGCGGGGGATGCCTTCATCGGCGCGTTTGCTACTTTCCTGGCCGGCGGCGCCGGCGAAGCGGAGGCGATCGCGAAGGCCAACGTTTACGCGGCCCTTTCCACGCTGGCCGCCGGTACACAGAAGTCTTTCGTCACGCGCGAGCGTTTCGAGACGGCCTGGGCGGGCTGAGATCCCGCCGGTGCCGTGGCGGCCTGTTCGAGCCCACGCGGCAGACGGATCAGCGCAGCGAGGCGCGCTTAGGCTGCGCGGGCGAGCCGCAGGCGCCGGAGTAAACGTCCTTGTCCGGATAGGGCTGCGTATAGCCGTCCGTGAGCGTCCGCAGGAAGGCCACCAACTGGTCCTCTTCGCGATCGGTCAAGCCGAGGTTACCGAGCTTGTGGCTCTGGTTCTGCGGAACCTCCGCGCGCGGCCAGCAGGTGACCTTCTCCACCGTGCCGGCGGGGCAGCGGCCGGGGTCCACGTCTTTGCGGTAAACGTCGCGGGTGTTGTAGAAGTGGACCAGCTCTTTCAAGCTCTTGATGTAGCCGTTGTGGAAATACGCCTTGACGAATCCGGCGCACGGGCGCATATCGGCGTTGCGCACGGTAGAAGTCTGAAATTCACCCACATGGCCGGCTGCTGCGGAAGCCCAGCGTTTGTCGGGATTGACCTTTCCATCCTGACTTTCCAGGAACGCCGACAGGCCGAGGTCGCGGAACGATGCGCCGTCGCCGTTCGGCACGTGGCCGTAGGGGTCGGGTTTGTTTTCGTAGTAGAACGGGTTCGACGGGTTTCGTGGAAGACCAAGATTTTCGGAAGACCAGTCCGTAAAGAGCGGCTGCGCGACCGGCAGATTGCGCAGGGGTACCGCTCCGGCGCCGCCCGCCGTACCGTCCGCGTGACAAAGGTTGCAACGCGCTTTGCCGTTGAACAGCCCCCAGCCGGCGAATTCATCGTCGGTCAGGATCTTCCGATCGGGGTGGGCCACGGCATCATCGAATTTCGAACTGAACGCGCTTTCTTCCAGCGAATACTCCTGCGCGGCAATGGCGCGCGCGAAATTGCTGTACACGGTATTGGCGTGCTGCCGGTCCGGCGGGGTGAGGGGAAGGGGCTGGCGGTCGGGCTCGGCCAGAGCCGCGCTTGGCGAGCCCGAGCCGGGCGCGGCGCAGAGGTCTTCGATATTTGCCGGCCAGCGGATCTGGAAGGCATCGGATCCCCAAACGGTTTCAAACAACGGCCGGTAGGCGGCTTGAGATAGCCGGTATACGACACACGCAGTATCGGGAAAGCCGAGCTCATCGGGATCGACGGGCGGAAATTCAGCCTGGGTCACTGACGGATTCTGCGGCAGCGCCCCGGTGGCGCGAAGGTCCCAGTAGTTCCCGCCGAAAAACTGGTCGAGGGCGGCGTCATAGTGGAGCACGGGAGAATAGGGTGCGTAGGTATAGGGCTGCGGCCGCCGTGCGTCGATGCGGTAGGGAACTGAGCCGGGATAGTTGGCGATGGTGGCATTGACCGAGGAGATCGGTCCGGTGAAGCCGGTATAAGGCATGTGGCAGGACGCGCATGCCAGGTTACGATTGACCGAGAGGTTGCGATCGTACAGTTCCAATTTGCCCAGCGTCTGTACCTGCTGCAAGAGTGTGCCGGGGCGGATCTCCAGCCCATGCCACTGCGCGATGGCGCGCTGCTCCACGATGTCGACTTCGCCTGCCACGCGGCGCAGTTCGGAAGGCAGGTCGGCCGGGAGCAGGGCCGCCGGATAGGGTGAATAGACGGGCTGGGAACCGCCCAAAGTGCGCGGCGAATCCGCGGCCCTCAGTGCCCATGCGGCGAAGACGCCCGCCGCAGCAACGGCGCTGGAGGTGACGATGGCGATGCGCTTCATGAGGATACCTCGTGTAAAAAAATCTTCTGCCGAGATTTTAGGCCCAGCCAGACAGTTGGCCATGTACGGGATAAACCGGCGGCGGAGACTGGCCGCCGAGAGTTCGCGCCACGAATCGTTTTGCGTACAGATGACGCTCGCGGCGTGTACGCATCCCAACGGATACACCCGGCGCCGTGTGGCAGCAGCCGTGCTCTATGAGATTACGGACGGAAGCCATGCGAACCATAATCCGGGTAGTGGTGCTTCTGCTTCTCTGCGTGGCCGCTGCGGGACACGTCAGGGTGTGACGGGAGCTGCCGGGGTGCTGACCGCACCCATTTCCCATTCGCGGCCCGAAAAACGCTAACCTGAGAGTTTTCGAAGCGGGAAACCGCGTCAAAGACGGGAGGATGCGATTGGGCCGCAAGGCGCTGATAACGGGTATTACGGGACAGGACGGTTCGTACCTGGCGGAATTGCTGTTGGAGAAGGGATATGAGGTTCACGGGCTGGTGCGGCGCGTGGCACTGGAGGATCCGATGCACCGCCTGCGGCGCATCGCTCACGTGCAGGACCGGCTGACGCTGCATGCGGGCTCGCTCGAAAGCGACCCTAGCGTGTTTCACATCGTGCAGCGGGTGCAGCCGGACGAGTGCTACCACCTGGCGGCGCAGAGCTATGTCACGTACTCGTTCGACGATGCCTTCTCCACGCTGAACACGAACATCAACGGTACGCATTACATGCTGGCGGCGGTACGCGACGCGGCGCCGGGGTGCCGTTTCTACTTCGCCGGGTCCAGCGAGATGTTCGGCAAAGCGGAGCAGATTCCGCAGACCGAGGAGACGCGGTTCCACCCGCGCTCGCCATACGGCATCAGCAAGGTGGCGGGCTTCGACCTGACGCGCAATTACCGCGAGGCGTATGGAATGCACGCCTCAACCGGCATCCTCTTCAATCACGAGTCACCGCGGCGCGGCTACGAATTTGTGACCCGCAAGATTACCGCCGGGCTGGCGGCCATCGTGGCGGGCCGGCAGCGGGAATTGCGGCTCGGTAACCTGGAGGCACGCCGCGACTGGGGCTACGCGCCGGATTACGTGGACGCGATGTGGAGAATGCTGCAGCAGCCCGAGCCGGACGACTACGTGGTCGCCAGCGGCGAAACGCATTCGGTGCGCGAGTTTGTCGAGATGGCGTTCGGGATGGTGAAGCTGGACTACCGCGATTACGTCGTGACCGATCCGCAGTTGCACCGGCCGGCCGAAGTGGATCTGCTGGTAGGAGACGCGGCCAAGGCGCGCGCACGCCTGGGCTGGTGCCACCGGACGTCGTTCGAAGAGCTGGTGCGGCTGATGGTGAGTGCGGACCTGGAGCTGGCAGGGCAGCCAGGCTTGGGATGATTGGCGTACGGCCGTGCCGCCGTCACGCCGCCGGAAGCTGGCGGCGCGCTTCGCGGATCTTCCGCGCCAGGTTTTCCGGATCCGGAGTTCCGATGAAAATCTTGCGGTTGGCGGTTGTCGTGAGCTCGACGGCGCGATTGCCGCGCGCGATGTAGGCGGCGCCGCGACGGCCGGTGCGGATGCCGTATCCGCCGAAATCCTGCGCCGCATCGTAGGTGACAGGATCGGCTGAGCGCACCTGCTCCAGCGGAATCCGGCGGCGCTTCCACAATCCGCGAAGCCCCACCTCGATTTCGCTTTGCCGCAACACGGTCACGAGCTTGACCGTTGTAAGCCGGAAATAGACGGCCGTGAGAAGGACTGCGAGGAATACGACGCCGCCATTGCTCATCGGCGGATTCCCCCACGGCTTATGCCAGACCATCTGGCGAAGCGCGATAAAGATCACCGCGGCCGGTGGAAAGGCCAGCAGGATCCGCGCATGCCAGTTGCGGAGCGCCTGCGTTTCGGAAAACAGGATGGGGTTGCGTGGCATAGCTTCATCCCGGTTCAGGCCGCGGATGGATACACGTAAATACAGTCCGTCCGGCTATGTTCATCTGCGTGATCGTGGCGAATCTTTCCTGAAAGGTGCGCGCTAACGCAGGCTACCCACGGTGTATTGTAGCGCCGCGTTCTGGCTTTGGTAGTCATACTTGGCGTTCAGGTTTTCGATTTCCGCCTGGGTCAGGCTCAACTGCGCCTGCGTCAGCTCGACGATCGACGCCAGGCCGAGATCATAGCGGCCCTGTGCCAGGCTGAGCGCGAGTGTCGCCTGACGCAGCAGCTCGGCCGTAACGTCGAGGCGCTGGAAGGCCGTGCTGGCGGCGGCCCAGGCGGTGCGCACGTCGCGGACAATCGATTCTTCCTCGTTGCGCAAGCGCTGGTCGGATTCAAGCGCTCGGTAATGTGCCTCTTCGCGCCGCGCCGAAAAAAGATGGCCGTTGAAGATGGGGACGTGGACGTCTACAGCTGCGCCCGCATATTCGCTGGGAATCACGCGGGGCAGAGTGATCTGGTCGATGTAGGGGATGTAGCCGCCGAGGCCGATGAAGCTGACGGTGGGATAAGAGAGGTCGCGCTCGGCCCGCTCGAAACGGTAAGCCGCTTCGCGCTCGGAGCGCAGGCTGGCAAGCTCGGGGCGCGCGGCGATGGCCTCGGTTACAAGCGCCTCGGGGCCGGCGGGCGGCCCCGGCGGCAGTGGCTCGTCGGTCAGCGTGTATACCGCGTTCTGCTGCGAGCCCATGGCGCGCGTCAACTCGGCGAATGCCTCCTGTTGTTCGTCCTGGGCTTGAAGCAGCAGGAGCTTGGCCTCGGAGAGGTTCACGTCCACGAACGAAACGTCCAGCATGGAGCGCAGCTTGTTATTGGCTAGCGCGGTCACCTGGTCGACGATAGTCTGGCGGGCGGCCACCGTCTCCTGCGCCACTTTGATCGTGGCCTGCGCGCGTAGGACATCGAAATAAGCGCGATTGACGGCGAGGAGGACATCGAATCGCGTGGCTTGGTACGTCTGTTGGCTCGCGGTCTGATGCAGCCGGGCCGCGGCAACGAGATTGGGAGTGCGACCCGAATCCGTGACGAGCTGCTGAATGTTGAGGCCGGTGCCGAAGCGATTGAAGAGGCGCGAGGTGGTTAAATTACCTGCGCCGATGCGCGCACCGATGTTGGCGCCGGAACCGGTGGCGTCTCCCGCCACCACGGGATAGTACGGCGCGCGAGCCTGCACGACCTGTTGGCCCATGGCCGCGACCGTGTCCTGCGCGGCCAGAACTTCGGGATGATTCTGCATGGCCATGGCCTCGGCCTGCTGCAGCGTCAATCGAACCGGCGGCGTTTGGGCCACGCAAACGGCGGCCGCCAGAAGAAGAATCGGGAAAACCACGGCCCCCGTCAGACCGTTTTCTGGTCTGCTGGGGCTGAAATCATTCCAGCGCATAAGATCTCCAATAAATCAGTGCTGCGGGACTACGGGTGACGCGGGTGTTACAGGAACCGGGTGCCGCCGGCGGCCATAAACGAGCAAGTACGCCGCGGGCACGATGAAGATCGTGAAGAGCACCGACGAGGTGAGCCCGCCGATGATGGCGCGTGCCATGGGAGCATACTGCTCGGCGCCGGTGCCGAGCTTCATGGCCATCGGAATCATGCCGATGATGGTGGCGAGCGAGGTCATCAGGATCGGCCGCAGACGCACGCGGCAGGCGGTGATGACAGCGTCCGCAACCGAAAGCCCCTGGTCCTCCAGCCGGTGGGCGAAATCCACGATCAGGATGCTGTTGGAATCGGCAATGCCGATCAGCATCAGCACTCCCATGAGCGACATCACATTTAGAGTGCTGTGGGTAAGCGGCAAGATGATGAGAACGCCGATGAAGCCCATTGGAATGGCAAGCATGATGAGAAACGGGTCGACGAATGAACGGAACTGCGCAACCAGGATGAGGAAGAGCAGGATAAAGGAAATGATGAAGCCCTCACCGAAACTAATGAAGGATTGACGCATGCCTTCCACCATGCCGCGCAGGTTGACACGGACGTTCTCCGGCAGTTTGGCGCTGGCAATCGTTTGTTGGATGGCATCGGTAACTTTACCGAGGTCCTCACCGGAGGGAGTGACGTATACGTCGGTGACCCGCTGGATCTGGTAATGGTCCACCTCGGTGGGCGTCTGCACGTGCACCAGCTTGACCACCGTGTCGAGCGTGGTGGGTTGGGTAAGGTTGGGGGCGCGCAAGGGAATCTGGCTGAGGTCCAGCATGTTATGAATGGCGGAGTTGCCGTGCTCGAAATACTGAACGGTGAGGTAATAGTCGTTCCCGGTTTTGTAATCGACCCAGTAATTCGGTGCGATCATATAATTCGAGTTCAGCGCCGTAATCACGTTGTCGATCACGTCCTTTTGAGTCAGGCCCAGTTCGCCCGCATGCACGCGATCCACGTTGAGCTGGATGCCCGGGTAATTCAGGTCCTGCGGGATATATACCTCGCCGACTCCGGCAATGGCGCGGAACCTGGAGGCAAGGTTCTGGGCGATGCCATAACACTGGGGCAGGGTGCGGCTGCTCACCTGCACGTCAATCGGGGCAGGCATGCCCATGTTGAGGATGGCGTCCACCATGGAGCCGCTGGAGAAGAAGGTGCGCACTTCCGGGTAGCGGCCGGCTATGGCCTCGCGGACCCTATCCATGTATTCAAAGCTGCTCTGGCCGTGGGGTTCATTCAGCGCGACCTGAATGGTGGCCGTATACGGGCCGGCGTTGGTGGTATAGAGGGATGAGAAATCCGGTACCACGCCGATATTGGAGACGATCATCTTCAGATCTTCCGGCGGCACCGTGTGGCGGATCAGGTCCTCGATCCTGGCCACGTATTGATCGGTCATCTCGATGCGGGTGCCGGTGGGGACCTTGGCGTTGATGGTGAACTGGCCGGCATCGGTGCGGGGGAAAAAGGCCAGACCAAGCACGGGATATATGGCGAAGCTAGCGACGAATACGGCGCCGAGCGCGGCGACCGTCAAGCCGGGGCGTTTGCACGCCCAGCGAACGGCGCGCTCGTACTGGTCGAGGAGCCGGTTGAACCCACGGTTGAATGCACGGGTGAAGCGGTTCCAAAGCCCGCCGGCCTCGGCCTCCTCGTCGGCGCCGTGGCCATGCCCTCCGTCATGCGCCGGAACGCTCTTCAGAAACTTCGAGCAGAACAGGGGAATGACGGTCATCGCCACAACGAAAGAGGCCAGCAGCGAGAGGCAGAAGGCCAGGGCCAAGGCGGAGAAAAGGAACTTGCTCACGCTATACAGGAAAGTCACCGGAAAGAAATCGACCACATCCACCAAGGTGGCGGCGAGGACGGCGAGGTTGACCTCGGCGCCGCCCACCTCGGCAGCCACCGCGGGCGACGCGCCCATCTCCAGGTGACGATAAATATTCTCCAGGGAGATGACGGAGTTATCGATAACGCGCGAAAAGGCCAGCGCCAGGCCGCCCAGAATCATTGTGTTGATGGTGCTGCCCATTAGAGACAGAACGACGAACGTGGCGAGGGCGGAAAGTGGGATGGACAACAGGACGGCGGACGTGGCGCGCAGGCTGCCCAGAAAGATCAAGATCATGATGCTGGTGAGCACCAGTCCGATCAGTCCTTCGTGCAGCACGGTATCGAGCGCCTCTTTGACGTACACCGATTGATCGAACACCACCGTCTCGATCAATTGCTTGGGAAGATCGACCAACTTCGGGAGCAGATTGCGGATCCCGTTGACGACATCGATGGTGTTGGTGTCGCCGCCCTGCTTCATGATAGGAATGTAGGCCGATTTCTGGCCATCCACGCGGACGATGTTGTACTGGATCTGGTTGGCGTCCTCCGCCTTGCCTACGTCGCCGACGGTGACCCACTTAGGCGTGGAACCGGCGGACGGGCCCGAGTCGGCGCCCACCGTCTTGATCGGGACATCGTTCAGCTCGCTGACTTTATCGACCAGGCTGTTGGAGTACACATAATAGTCGTAGGGCCCCATTTTGACGTCGCCGGCGGGCAAAATCAGGTTGGATTGATTCACCGAGTTGACGACATCCATGGGACTCAACTCGCGGGCGAAGAGCTTATACGGGTCCACATACACCATCACCTGCCGGTACTTGCCGCCGAAGGGGGGCGGGATCTCCGCTCCCTTCACCACCGCGATCTGGTTGCGGATGCCGAACTGGGCGAGATCGTGGAGTTGCGTCTCGGTCAAGCCCTGGCCCTTGACGGTGACCAGGCACACGGGCAGGCTGGAGGCGTCGAACTTCAGCACGACCGGCGGCAGCGTGCCGGGCGGGAGGCGCTTCAGGTCGGCCAGCGCCAGATTCGAAAGTTCGGTGACGTCGGCGTCGGCGCTGGTGCCGGGCTGAAAGTAGATCTTGATCAGGCTGACGCCTTGCAGCGAACGTGACTCCATGTGGTCGATACCGCTGGCCAGGGTGAAGAAGCGCTCGAGGGGATCGGTGATATCGGTCTCGATGTCTTCCGGCGGCATGCCGGAATAAAAGGTGGCGACCACGACTTCGGGGAGATTGATGACCGGGAAGAGGTCGACCGGCATGCGCGCGATGCTGTTGACGCCGATGACCAGCAGGGTCAGGCAGATGACGACGATGAAGTAAGGATTGCGAATGGAGAAGCGCGGCATATTCAATTACCCGAGTTCGCTTTGCGGGGCAGACCTGCGCCCGCGGTAGACCAACAGATACGCGGCCGGCACGATATATACGGTCAGGAGCACGGAAACGGTGAGCCCGCCGATGATGACGCGCGCGAGCGGCGCATATTGCTCGCTGCCGGTACCGAGTTTCAAGGCCATCGGGACCATGCCGATAATCGTGGCGAAGGAGGTCATCAGGATCGGCCGGAGGCGGACCCGGCACGATGTAATTACGGCATCCTCCACGGAAAGCCCCTGGTCTTCCAGGCGATGCGCGAACTCCACGATCAAAATGCTGTTGGAGGCCGCGATGCCGACCAGCATCAGCACACCCATCAAAGACATGACGTTGAGCGTGGTGTGGGTGAGGGGTAGAACCAGGAGGACGCCGATGAAGCCCATGGGGATGGTGAGCATAATGAGAAACGGATCCTTCAAGGAGCGGAACTGTGCGACGAGAATGAGGTACAGCAGAAGAACGGAGAGCGACAGACCGCGGCCGAAACTGAGGAAGGAGGCGCGCATGCCTTGCACCATGCCGAGCAGGTTGATGCGGGTGCCAGCCGGCAGTTTCATGCCGGAGATCATGTCTTGGATGGAATCCGCTACCTTGCCAAGATCTTCGCCGGAGGGAGCCACGTAGATGTCGGTGACCCGTTGGATCTGGTAGTGATCGATTTCGGTGGGTGTACTCAGCTTCTGCATGCTCGCCACGTTATCGAGCACCGTCGCGGGCGCCCGGCCGGGAGCACGGGCGGCGGTAGCGGGGAGGGCGCGCCGCGGGGATCCCGGCTGGGCGCAAGCCGCCGTCCCGGCGTCCGGCTGCGGGGTGTGGAAGCCGGCCGCGCCACCGGCAGGCGGACAGCCGGTCTTGGCGGCGGCGGCGCTGATCGGGCGGATGGGAATCTGTCTCAGATCGGTCACGTTATGGATGGATCCCGGACCGTTCTCGTAATACTGGACGGTCAGGTAATAATCGTTGCCGGTCTTATAATCCACCCAGTAATTCGGGGCAATCATGTAATTGGAGTTCAGGGCGGTAATTACGTTGTCGACTATGTCACGCTGGCTCAGTCCCAACTCCGCGGCGTGTACACGGTCGATGTTCAGGCGGATGCCGGGGTAGTCGAGATCCTGCGGAATATATACCTCGCCAACGCCCTTTAGCCGGCGGATCTGCGCGGCCAGAAGCTCGGCCTGGGCGTAATTACGGTCGAGGTTGGAGCTGGAAACCTGAACGTCGATGGGCGCGGGCATGCCGGCATTCAGGATGGCGTCCACCATAGAGCCGCTCTGGAAGAACGTGCGCAGTTCCGGGTAGCGGGAGGCGATGGCCTCGCGGACACGGCGGATACATTCGAAGCTGCTGACGCGGTGCCCCTCCTTCAGGGCGACTTGAATCGTGGCCGTGTACGGCCCGGCGTTGGTGGTATAGAGGGCCGAAAAATCGGGCACCACGCCGATATTGGAGACGATCATCTTGAAGTCTTCGGGCGGCACCACACGGCGGATCAGATCTTCTACCCTGGCGACGGACTGTTCGGTCATCTCGATGCGCGTGCCCGTCGGCACTTTAAGGTTGACGGTGAACTGGCCGGCATCGGTCTGAGGGAAAAACGCGAGGCCGAGGAAAGGATAAATAGCCAGGCTGGCCAAAAAGAGTCCCATCAGGCCCGCCACCGTCAGGCCGGGGCGGCGCAGAGCCTGCCGTACCGACGATTCATACAGATTCAGTAAACGGTTGAAGGAGCGGTTGAAGGCTGCGATGAAGCGGGTCCAGAGCGAAGTCGGCCCGCCGCCCTCCCCGGTATGGGACTCGTGCGCCAGGCGCAGAAAGCGCGAGCAAAACAGCGGAATCACCGTCATGGCCACGAAGTACGAGGCAAACAGCGAGATCACCACCGCCAGGGCCAGGGCCGAAAAAAGGAACTTACTCACGCCGTACAGAAACGTGACCGGGAAGAACACGACCACCGTGGTCAGGGTGGCGGCGAGCACGGCAAGGCTCACTTCCGCGCCCCCGGCCTCGGCCGCTGCCACCGGGGAGGCTCCCATTTCCAGATGGCGGTATATGTTCTCGAGCGAGATGACAGAGTTGTCGATGATGCGGGAAAAAGCCAGAGCCAGGCCGCCGAGAATCATGGTGTTGACGGTGCTGCCCATCAGGTTCAACACCACGAAAGTGGCGAGCGCGGAGAGAGGGATGGAAAGAAAGACCGCCGAGGTGGCGCGCAGGCTGCCCAGGAAAATCAGGATCATGATACTGGTGAGGGCCAGGCCGATAAGGCCCTCGTGCACCAGCGTGGTCATGGCTTCCTTGACGAAAACCGACTGGTCGAAGACCAGGTTTGTGACCAGTTGTTTCGGGATATCGAAGAGGTGGGCGATCATGTTGCGGATGCCGTTCACGACCTCGATCGTGTTGGTGTCGCCGCCCTGCTTCATAATGGGCAGATACACGGACCGTTGGCCATCCACGCGCACAATGTTGTACTGGATCTGATTGGCGTCTTCGGCATGCCCGATATCGCCCACCGAAACCCAGCGCGTGCCTACGGTCTTGATGGGCACCTGGTTCAACTCGTCGACGTTGTGAACCAGACTGTTGGAGTAGACATAGTAATCATACGGCCCCACCTTGACATCGCCGGCCGGCAGGATCAGGTTCGCCTGGTTGATAGCACCTACCACATCCATCACGCTCAGGCGGCGGGCCAGGAGCTTATACGGATCCACGTAGACCATCACCTGCCGGTACTTGCCGCCGAACGGGGGAGGGATCTCGGCGCCCTTGACCACCGCAATCTGGTTGCGGATGGTAAATTGCCCGATGTCGTGCAGTTGGGTTTGCGTCAGGTCGGCGCCTTTCAATGCGACCAGGCAAACGGGCAGGCTGGAGGCGTCGAACTTTAGAACCACTGGCGGAAGTGTTCCCGGGGGAAGCCGCTTCAGATCGGCGAGGGCCAGATTCGACAATTCCGTGACGTCGGCATCGGCGTTGGTACCGGCCTGAAAATACACTTTAATGATGCTGACGCCCAGCAGGGAGCGGGACTCCATGTGGTCGATGCCGCTGGCGAGGGTGAAGAAGCGCTCCAGGGGATCGGTAATATCGGTCTCGATGTCCTGCGGAGGCATGCCCGAATAGAACGTGGCGACCACGACCTGCGGAATATTGATGACAGGGAAGAGATCGACCGGCATGCGCGCGATGCTGTTGACTCCGATCACCAGCAGCGCCAGGCAGATCACGACAATGAAATACGGGTTGCGGATCGAGAATCGAGGCATAGGGCGATCACCCCAACGGCGGGGCGGATGGGCTACTGGCTGGCCGTCTGGTCCTCATACTCGACGGACTCCACGGTTTGCGGTTTGACCAGCGTGCCGGCCTTCAATCCGCTGCGGTCGCTGACCACGACGCGGTCGCCCTCGTTCAACCCACTGAGGATCTCGTCGTGGTTCGAGGTTTGCAAGCCTAGCGCGACCGGGCGGCTCTGCAGGCGGTTATTCATATCGACAATAAAGACCGTGCCTTCGTTATTGCCGGTCTGCGTCACCGCCTGTACTGGAACCACCAGCGCTTTGTTCTTATGTTCCAGAGTGAGGACGGCGTCGGCATAGAGGCCGGGGATCAGGACGTGCTTGGGGTTTTCAACGTCGACTTCCGTATGCATGGTGCGGGTGTCCTGGGTCACGTCGACCGAGAAACGCGCCACCTTGCCGGTGAAGCTCTTGCCCAGCGACGGCACGCGCACGTCTACCGGATCGCCGACTTTGATGTACTTGACATAGGATTCGGCAACGGGAATGACCAGGCGGAACCGGTCGTCTTCGGAGAGCCGCACGAGCGGCATGGCCTGTGTGCTGGAACTGGTGCCGGCTTGCATCAGGGTTCCGTAATTCGCGTACCGCTGCGTCACCACGCCGCTGAAGGGCGCGGTGATGCGGGAGTACTGGAAGAGTACCTGGTCGGTTTGCTCCTTGGCCTTGGCCTCGTCGAGCGCGTTCTGCCGCGCCAGTTGTGCGGATTCGGCCGCCTCTACCTGGGCGTCGACCGCCAGATCTTTGGCCTGCGCATCATCGATTTCCTGCTGGGCCACCAGTCCGGGACGCGTATCGGAGACGCTCTTGAGGCGCGTATACATCAGGTGAGTCGCGGTGCGCTGCGCCTTCACGCGTTCGACCTCCTTTTCGGCGAGCCTGATCTGGTCGGCTGCCTGCTTGATGGCGGCGCCGTCGCGCGTGAGTTGCGTTTCCAACTCGGGTATCTCGAGGACGGCCATCAGATCGCCCTGCTTGACTCGGGAGCCGTAATCCACGCGCAAGTCGCGGACGAATCCGGATTCCTTGGCGTAAACGTCGATCTCCTGGAACGGCACCAGTTCGGAGGAGACGGTGAGCTGGCGCCCGATCGGCCCGACGCTAACGGGTGCGACCCCGACCGTGGGAACGGAATGATCGGAAGCGGGCTCGGCGCCGCTGGCGCGAACGGACATGCGCGAGCAGCCTGCGGCGGCAGCCAGCGCGGCGGCGATGGCAACGGCCAGACCTGCCGCCGGCAGACTGCCGCGGCGATGCATTTTGTTGGTCAGCATTTCTGCGCCTCCGTAAATTGGCGGATGGTCGCGGCCAGCCGCTCGATGGAAAATTTGCCGTCCAGGCACATCTTGATCAGCGCCCGCTCCTCCGCCAGCACCTCCGCGGCGACCGCCGGCAGTTGTGCGGCGATTTCGAGGGGCACCGTTTGCACGCCATGCAGGTCGGCATGGAGCAAGTCCCCCGATTGAATGGTTAGCCCGCCGATTTCCACCGGCTCTCCGAATTCCACGATGTGCGCGTACGCGTGGGAAGGGGAAAGCTTGTGGGCAAACAGTTGAAAGCCGAGCCGTTCGATTTCGGGCAGGTCGCGCACGGCGCCGTTGGTGACGTACGCGACGCACTCCATGGCGCGGCAGATGTGCGCGTGCAGTTCGCCGAATAGCGCTCCTACGCCGGGCGGATCGTCCGCATCGAGCACCACCACCATTCGCGGCGGCGGCACGCTCGCCAGATAGCGCCACCACTCGATGTCGTCATAGTAGCAGTGCCCGCTGACCGGCTGTGACGCAGCGCGCATTTTGGCGGTGGCCGCGTATCCTGCGGTAGGAGGCAAACCGCGGAACATGCAGGCGGGTCCGTCCAGCATGAAACCTTCGTTGCGCGGGCGGATGTTGAACCGCTCGATGGCGTTGGAAAGCGTGCAGGTGTCGAAGCGCCGCAAGGCTTCGATATCTTTGGCTGAAATTCCGGTTTGAGTCATGTTCGCGTGCGCGGGCCGGCTGAGGACGCGCCTTTCGCCGCCAGTCTATACCAAAAATGGTAGACGGACTGGTGCCGGCCCAGACATCCCCCGGCCACGGTAGTTTGCGGGGAAAGATCGGGGAGACCCGCGAAACAACCGGGCGCTTGTGGTGTTTCCTTAAGAAGGATTGACGGGGCGCCGTGAAGGCGCTATTGTCAGTTGGGCGATGGCTGAGCGGATCGAGTGCGTATTTCTCACCTGCTTTACGGCCGAGTTTTCAATGCTGGCCACGATCCTGCAGTTTTCCGGCATCCGGGCGCACCGGGCGGAAACGCTGGAAGAAGCGGATTTCTACCTCACCGTAACCGGCGCCACGGTTTTCGTCACGGATGTTCTGTTTCTGGATGGGAACTGGCGCGACGCTTTGGCAATGGTAGCGGCCACTCATCCCGTGGCGGCGGCGCTGGTGGCTGCTGACGAGGTGGACTGGCCCTTTCTGGCGGACGCTTACGGTTTGGGGGCTTGTGGCGTGTTGTGGAAGCCGATCGAGTATTCCCGCGCGGTCGAATCGATTCGCCGGCTGGACCAGGCGGCGCACGATCGAGCTGCGTGGCGCGCGGAACGCCACTGGTCCGGCGCGCACTCCAGCGAAATCAAACCGGCGCCCGCACTCGGATCCGGCGCCCGCCGCGCCGGCGAGTGAGTTGCGTTTCAGTCCGCCTGCCTTGCCGCGGGCCGGACAACGCTGCGGCGAGGCAGCTCTGGCGGGGCTTGATTGCGGCGCTTCGGCCCACGGCCTGTAGAGACCGTATACCAGCCCAGGCAATTCCGGTAGAAAACCCGGCCGGCCTGGCGCCAAGAACACCGGGGCGGAGAGAGTGCAGTCCGCCCCAGTGGAGCATTACTGCAAGCGGCGGCACGCGTTCGCCGCTCAGACAGCAGCGCCCGAATTCAATTCGATCCTAAGCGTGAAGCGGGCCGGCGTCCATACTGTCATCACGGGATTTCCGGCGATTTGACGTGGTAAGTTCTGTGGAGCGCCGTCCGCCCCCATTCCCGATCGCAAAACAGTAGAATCAGCGTATGTTGTGGAGCCAGCTATTCATCCCGACTTTGCGCGCGATGCCCGCGGAAGCCGAGGTGGCGAGCCACCGGCTGCTGCTGCGCGCCGGGTATATCCGCCAGCTTTCCACAGGGGTATACAGTTATCTTTTCTTGGCGCGGCGCGCCATGGCGCGGATTGAGCGCATCGTGCGCGAAGAGATGGATGCAATCGGCGCGCAGGAAATCTTCCTGCCCGCCTTGCATCCCGCCGAATTATGGCAGGAATCGGGGCGGTGGGACAGCATGGGAGACAACCTGTTCCGCCTGCGCGACCGCAACGGCCGCGAACTGTGCCTGGCGATGACGCACGAGGAGGCGGTCACGGCGTTGGCCCGCGGAGAGCTGCGCAGCTATAAGCAGCTCCCGCAGATCTGGTATCAGATCCAGACCAAGTTCCGCGACGAGCCGCGGCCGAAATCGGGCCTGCTGCGCGTCCGCCAGTTCCTCATGAAGGATTCCTACAGCTTCGACCTCGATTCCGCCGGGCTGGATGCCTCATACGAAAAACACAGCCGCGCCTATCGCCGCATTTTCGACCGCTGCGGCCTGGCCTGGCGCGTGGTGGAAGCGCACACGGGGACAATGGGCGGCAGCCAGTCGCACGAGTTCGTAGTGGAATCGGACGCGGGCGAGGATCTGGTGGCGATCTGCCGCGCGTGCGGTTACGCCGCCAACCTGGAGAAGGCCGCCGCGCTGTTCACGCCGCCGCTGGCCTCCGATCCGGAAGGCGATCTCGAGCCGGAGCCGTTTCACACTCCCGGCCGCAAGACCATCGCCGACGTGTCCGAATTTACCGGCCTCCCCGAGACGTCGCAGATGAAAAGCCTGGTGCTAGTGGCGGACTCGAAGCCTGTGCTGGTGATGCTCCGCGGGGATCACCAGTTGAGCGAAACGAAATTCGCCGCCGTAGTCGGCGACCCGGAATTCCGTCCCGCGATGCCGGCCGAAATCCGCGGATGGTTCGGTGCGGATGCCGGATCGCTCGGACCGGTGGGCGTCTACAACATGCCGATTCTGGCGGATCGCGCCCTGGAGGGTCGCCGCAATATGATCTCCGGCGCCAACCGCGACGACTACCATCTGCGCCACGTCACACCGGGCGAGGATTTCGCGGCGGAGGTCCACGATCTCCGCCAGGCATCCGCGGGCGACCTCTGCGCTCACTGCGAGGCACCCTTGGATGTGCGGAAGACCATCGAAATCGGGCACATCTTCAAGCTCGGCTACAAATATTCGGAGGCCCTCGGCCTGCGCGTGCTGAATGCGGAGGGGAGGGAAGTCACGCCGGCGATGGGCTCGTACGGCATCGGCATCGAACGCATTCTCTGCGCCGCCATCGAACAGAACCATGACGCGGATGGCATGGCGCTGCCGGCTCCAATCGCACCGTTCCACGTGGTAGTGACACCGGCCAACATCGGCGATAGCACACAGGCGGAAGCGGCGCGGGCGATCTACAGGGAGTGCCTCGAGCTCGGTGTGGATGCCTTGTTGGACGATCGCGACGAGCGCCCCGGAGTCAAATTCAAGGACGCCGATCTGATCGGCGTTCCGTGGCGCTTAGTGGTCGGAAAAAAACTCGTGGCGGGCACCGTGGAGCTCGTGGACCGGCGCACTCGTAAGGCGAAGGATGTGGAATCCAGCGCGGCGGCGCGAGAGGTGAAAGAAAGAGTGGGTTAAGGCGATGGGCGGGCGCGCGGCCCGCCCCATTCCCCTTGCTACTTCTTCTTGGTCGGGCTCCTGCGCACCGGCGGGGCGCAGGGTGTGGTCTTCAAACCTTCGATTTTGTCCTTTTCCGTCTCCATCGTCAGCATGAACGGATCTTTGGTGAACGACTTCGGCACCCCGTTCCATTCGATGGCCTGGCCGGTTTCCGGTTTGCCGGTCAGCGGCGCGTCGAGCACCAGCGTAATTTCCGGCGGCGGAACGGTTGTGGCATTGGGTTCGGGAATGGCCACCAGCAGCTCCTTGGAGCGGCAGGCGGGCTTGGCTTCGACGAGGGTACCCTTCAGTGCCTTGGCGCCGTTCTGCCCGGAGACATCGGCATCCTTGAGCTGGCCGTCAAAATACTGCTGGCCATTGGTGTCAGCAAGCTGGCTCTTGATGCCCATCCACAAAGCGAGCTGCGGGTTTTTCTCGGCGAACTCCTTCTGCTTTTTCGCTGCTACCGCAGCCGAGGTCTCGATGGCAAATCCCTGCGGAGGCAAGGGCGAGGCTTTGGCCTGCTGCTGCAGTTGATCAAGCCCGTCCGCGCTGCCGTGGAACTTGGTGTAGACGTTGCTGGCGTAATCGGTAATTTCCTTTGGATTGGCAACGCGGCCCCCGAGCGTCGGATCGATCACTGACGCGCGCACGAACTCATAAATCGCGCGCGAGTTCAGGTCGGCGGCCTTGTCGGGGTCGGTGGCGGAGGCGGCTTGTCCCACGAGCGCGCGGCCCAGGCCGTATGCGGCAGCCGCACTCTGCGGGTACTCGTTCAACGCCTTGGTAAAGGCGGCCTCCGCGGCAGGATAATTCTTCGTCGCCAGCGCCTGGTTGGCCGGAGCCAGTGCGATGGCGGTCAGTGCGGTCTGAGCGCGCTTTTCGATATCGTCCCGTGCCTTATCCCAATCGGCCTGGCTGGTCGCCGCCGGCTTATTGGCGGCTACGAAGTACTTGGGCGCGAAATCCAGAAGCTGGTGCGCGGCTTTCTCGCCCAGCGCCAACTGGTCGGGAGTGGGATTGGGCAGCGCCGCAACGTTCCAGGCTACCTGGAAGAGAACCGTTAGAATGTTGCGACCGCCGGCCGAGCCGGGGAAGATCGTATTCAGGTCCTTGGCCATGAGTTGCTGGCCATAGTCGATGACTTTCTGCGGCTGGGGCGGCTGCATGATGCTGTACGCCTGCATATACATGTACAGGCGGTCATCCTTGAAGTCGGAATTCGGGTATTTCTGAGACCAGGTGTCAAGGTCCTGCACTTCCTTTTGCGGGTTGGCCGCGTCCTTGATCGCCTGGTTATAGATCTCGAATTCGCCCTGATCCTTGACCTGCTTCTTTTTCTCAGTGGCTTGGCCCGCGGCGGGGGCCTGCGCGTAGGCACACGTCAGCAGAAGCGCGCCTGCGACGGCCGCCGCCGCGCGCTTCCAATCGTTAGATGACAACATAGCTGATTTTGCTAACCCTTCTTCGCCGGCGCCTTTCTGGCCGGCGGCCGGGCCGGTCCGCAGGGCGTCGTCTTGACACCTTCCACCTTCGCCTTCTCCGTATCCATCGTCAGCATGAACGGATCCGGCGTGAATGCAGAGGGAACGCCTTCCCATTCGATCTCACCCGATTCCGGCTTGCCCGACATCGCTTCGTCCAGCTTCAGCGTGATCACCGTCTGCGCTGTGCCCTGTTGATCCGGCTCCGGTACGCTGATGAGCAGCTCCTTTGACCGGCAGGCAGGTTTCCCTTCCACCAGCATACCCTTAAGCTTGGGCACTGCGGCATCCTTCAACTGGGAGTCGAAGTACGCTTGCCCACCGGGACCGGCGAGCTGGCTCTTGATGTTCAGCCAGAGGGCCAGCTGCGGGTATTTGTCCTGAAATTCCTTCTGTTTCCGGTTCGCCACCGCCGCCGAGCTCTCGATGGTGAAATTGTCCGGCGGAAGCGCATTCGCCTTCGCCTGCTGCTTCAGCTGGTCCAGTCCGTCGCTGCCGCCGTGATAATCCACGTACAGTTTGGTGAGCATGGTGGTCATTTTCGCGCCATCCTGCTGGCCGCCGAGCGTCGGATCGATCACCATCGCCCGGATGAATTCGTAGACGGCCCGAGGATAAATCACGTCCGCCTTCGAATCGTCCTTTTTCGCCTGACACCGATACGCCTGGCCGAGATTGTAGGCAATGAATGCGTTGTCCGGATAATCCGCCAAAGCCTTAGCCAGAGCTGTGGCGGCGGTGTCGCAATCCGGCGGGTTCTTTGATAGCGCGGTCGTGCCGGGCCGGATCGCCAGGGTCAGCAAGGCTCCCTTGGCCATCCCTTGAAGCTGCTTGCGGGCGTTGTCCCATGCAGCCTGGTCCACGCCCTCAGGCTTGCGATTGTAATCGCTCAGCATCTGCGCGGCTTTCTTGATCGTGGCCGTCTGCTCGTCGGTCGGGGCGGGGACGCCCTGGCTGGACATGACGACGCTCGTCAGGATGGTCAGCACTTGTCCAGGACCCGTTTTGGGATCGGTGAAGGTGGTATCCGGGTCTTTCTCGATCATCTGGCCGGCTTCAGCGAGCAACTTATCGAACTGCTGCGCGCCGGCGTAGGCCTGAATATAAAGGACACTGCGCTCGTTGGCGTAGTCCGACGTTGGAACCTTCTGCTTCCAGGCGTCCAGGTCGGTTACCGCCTGCCTGAAATTCTTGGCGCCGATGTCCTTGAGGCAGGCGTTGTACAGTTCGTACTCGCCCGGCTTGTAAGTCTTCTGCGCGGCTGGGGCGCTCTTCGGCGCCTGCGCCTGCGCCGCGCCCCAAGGGCCGGCGGCGGCGGCTAATATTAAGGCGGCCGTGGCCGCAAAGTTCTTGACTATGTAACGAAACACTTGTGTGCCTCCTGCCCGGTTCGCTTTGACCATAATGGCGTTCCTGGTTCGCTTCCGCAACTCGGCGTCGGTTCCCGAATCCCGCAACACGTCCGATAACACTTGCGGAGTATAGCCAAACCACCCGCGTGGCGCAACTGATTTGACTCCGTTCCCGGACGCCGGGTTCCGATCGGGGCCCCGGCTCCATGCTTCTGGTCCGCCGGGGTTGTCCGAATCCCAAATCATATCAGATCAACGCTATGCTAGAAGGTCCGGTTCGCTCCGGCTCCATGCGTTATTTCGATCTTGCCATCATTGCCGCGTATCTGGTGTCCATCACCTGGTTTGGCGCCCGTTTCGCGAGCGGCCAGAAAAACCTGCGCGACTACTTTCTCGGCGGCCGCACGGCGCCCTGGTGGGCCATCAGCCTGTCGATTGTTTCGGCGGAAACCAGCACCCTGACTATTGTCGGGACTCCTGCCCTGGCTTTTACCGGAAACCTGGGATTCCTGCAGATCGTGCTGGGCTATCTGGTAGCCCGCATCGTAATTTCGTTTCTGTTCCTGCCGCATTACTTCCGGGGAGAGATGTTCACCGCCTACGAACTCATGCGCCGCCGTTTTGGCGAACGGGTGCGCAAGCTCACCGCCTCAATATTTCTGGTGACGCGCGCACTGGCCGAAGGGGTACGCCTATTCGCCATTTCTCTGGTGATTGCGGTCGTACTGGGCACCGGGGAGGTGGCATCCATCGTTCTGATCACCGTCCTCACCCTCTTTTATGCCTTTGAAGGCGGCATGACGGCCGTGATCTGGACGAACGTCGTGCAGATGAGCCTGTACGTGGCCGGCGCGGTCATCAGTTTCTTCCTGATCCTCGGGCAGATTCACGGTGGATGGGCGCACGTGGCGGCGGTGGCGGGAGCCGCGCACAAATTTCAGATCTTCGATTTCCACTTTTCGCCCACCATGGCGTTTTTCTCCAAAACCTACACCTTCTGGGCGGGCCTCCTGGGCGGCTGCTTCCTCACCACGGCCAGCCACGGTACGGACCAGTTCATGGTGCAGCGCCTCCTGAGCGCGCGCAGCCAGGCGCAGAGCCGCACCGCGCTGCTTTCCAGTTGGCTGGTGATCCTGGTTCAGTTCACCCTCTTCCTTTTGATCGGCGTGCTGCTGTTCGTCTACTACGGGGACCATCACCTCCCCGCACCCTCCACCATGGGCCAGTCCAACGACAGCATCTATCCGGAATTCATCTGGCACAACCTGCCCGCGGGCGTTGCCGGGCTGATCGTGGCGGCGATTCTGGCGGCGGCCATGGCCAATCTGGCGGCCGCGCTGAATTCGCTGGCCTCCACGACCATGGTGGATTTCGTTCACGCCCTACGCGCCGATATCAGCGAGGCCACCTCCCTGCGGCTGGCACGGCTGGCTACGGTCATCTGGGGCGTGATTCTGCTGGCCATCGCGATCGCCGCCCGCCACGCCCATTCGGTGCTGGAGGCCGGCCTGACCATCGGTTCCATCCCGTTTGGCGCTCTTCTCGGTGCCTTCCTGCTCGGCATCCTGACCCGGCGCCCGCGTGAAAACGCGGCGATCGCGGGCATAACGGCCGGCCTGCTCACCATGCTGGCGGTCTACCTCTATACTCCGATCGCGTGGACGTGGTACGTGCTCATCGGAACGTGCACCACGTTCACGGTTGGCTGGCTTCTTTCGTGGTTTCAGCCGGCCAATGTTTGACGGCGGCCGCCGAAACATTAGAGAATGCGAAATTCGCATCCCTGTGCATCCAACTTGCATAACGACGCCGCCTTCTCCGGCTTCCGGCCCCCGGCCTCCGGCTTCCAGGACTTCTCATGCAGGCTGAACTGAAACGCGAACTCGGCCGCTGGGCGGCGGGATCGATCGTCGTCGGCACGGTCATCGGCAGCGGCATCTTTCTGGTCCCCCGGGCCATGATCGAGCGGGTGGGCACGCCCGGGATGGTCTTCTTCGTGTGGGTTTTCGGCGGCCTGCTTACCCTGATGGGTGCGCTCAGCTATGCCGAGCTTTCCGCCGCCCTGCCCGAAGCCGGCGGCGAATACACCTACCTGCGGGAAGCCTACGGGCCGATTTGGGGCTACCTCTATAGCTGGACGCAGTTGTGGGTCGCCAAAAGCGGCTCCATTGCCACCTTGGGAACCGGCTTTTTCTATTACCTGACCACATTTTTCCCGCGCCTGGATGCCGTTTTTTACACGCTCCATTTGCCGATAGGCCCACACGGTGGCCCGCTGGAATTCCGCTACGGGCAATTATTCGCCATGGGTTTGATTTTGGTGCTGGCGTGGCTGAATTATTATGGCGTCAAGCTGGGCGGCGAAATTCAGGTTGCAGTCACGGTGGTGAAGGTCGCGCTGATTGCCTTCATCATCCTGGCCGGCCTGGTCCTGGGAACCCCGCACGCTCCAGTGCCCGCCGCGCCTGCCCATCCGCTTACGGCTGCGGGATTTTTCGCCGCACTGGTGGCGGCGCTGTGGGCTTACGACGGCTGGAATAACGTCAGCATGGTGGCATCGGAAATCCGCAACCCGCAGCGAAACCTTCCGCAGGCGCTGATTGGTGGCACAATCGCCGTAATTGCCATTTATTTGCTCGCAAATGCCGCCTATTTTCATGTGCTGACAGCCGCCGAGGTCGGCAGCAGCGCCCGCGTGGCGGCGGACATGATGAACCGCGTTCTGCGGGCTCCCGGTGCGGCCGCGGTCTCCATTGCCGCCATGATCAGTATTTTCGCGGCCCTCAACGGTTCCATTCTGGCCGGCGCGCGCGTGCCTTATGCCGCCGCCCGCGACGGCCTTTTCTTCTCCGCCATTGGCCGCGTCCATCCGCGCTACCATACGCCCGGTGTTTCCATCGTGACGCTCAGCGCCTGGGCGGCATTTCTGGTTTTATCGGGCAGGTATGAACAGCTCTATACTTATGTAATTTTCGCCAGTTGGATTATTTATGGAATGACCACCGCGGCCGTAATTGTGCTGCGCAAGAAACGCCCTGACCTCCCTCGCCCCTACAGGACAATCGGTTATCCCGTGGTACCCGTCCTATTCGTCCTAGTCGCAACGGCCCTGGTACTTTCGACTCTCAGGGACTCTCCGCGCGAGTCACTGATGGGAATTGGACTAATATTCTTAGGACTTCCCTTTTATTTCTATTGGAAGCACCGCCTGCCGAAATAGCCGCTAAGTTCCAGAAGTGACAGGCGTACTAGATGATACTCCTCGGTACGAAAATGGCATTCGTCATCACAGCCCTTAAAATTCGAAACTTGATATTAACCGAAATTCGGCGGAAAATCGAAGATATCAGACTCGGGGAGTGGCCCCGGGCCGGACGGCGGCGGTGCATTTCTTTGCGCGGCTGGCCGGGAGGAAGAAATTCAATGGATGTCAGCAAAATCCTTGCGGAATTGCGACAGGAACGGCAACAAATCGAAGAGGCGATTGCCAGCCTGGAGCGACTTGCTCGGGGTCGTGGCCGGCGCCGTGGCCGCCCGCCCGCCTGGATGACCGGGGGGGAAGCGGAAGTGAAACGCCGGGGACGCCCGCCCGGCAGCAAGAATAAGACCGCGGCCGAACTGCAACAGAAAGGCGTAGCGGTCGCTTAGTTCCGGAAATCAGGGCCGGATTCGCGCCCGCTTCCGGTATCGAGCACGGGACGGCGGCCGTTCACCTCGGCCGCCGGCCGTCAGGCACAAGGTCGGCCTATAGCTCCTGCGGAGCGGATCCCAACTTCACTCGCACCTGTATTTTCCTGCCATTGCGGTAGATCGTCAGCTCAATCCAATCTCCGCCGTGCTTGCGGTTCATCGCACGCTGGAGCGAGCCGCTGCCGTCTACCGGCTGTCCGTCGATGGCGGTGATCAGGTCGCCGCCGATTCCGATCGGGTAGTTGCTCACGATGGCGCGGCGGGAAGCCCCGCGCACGCCGGCTTCCGCCGCGGGCATCCCCGGCTCCACCCTCTGCACAAGCAATCCGCCGTCCCGCGGCAGATCGAGCGCTTCGGCCAAATCGCCGGAAATCGGCAGCACGCTCAGGCCCAGAATGGGCCTGGAAATGTGGCCATTTTTCGTGAATTCTTCCAGCATTTCCTTGGCGCGATTGATGGGGAGGGCAAAGCCTAGCCCGATATTGCCCTGCGACCCCAGAATGGCCGTGTTGATGCCAATCACGGCCCCATGCGAATCCAGCAGCGGGCCACCGCTGTTGCCGGGATTGATGGCCGCATCCGTCTGGAGCATCCCTTCCAGGCTTTCGCCCTCGGTGCGAATCGACCGGTCGAGCGAGCTGATGATTCCCGTCGTCAGTGTGGTCCCGATCCCGAATGGGTTGCCGATGGCCAGCACCTTCTGCCCCACCACCACTCCGTCGGAATCGCCGAGCCGCAGCGCCGGCAGCCGCCGTCCGGCATCGATTTTGATCAACGCCAGGTCATTGCGGCGATCGCGGGCCAGAATGCGGGCCTTATAGGTCTTCTTATCGGAGAGCGAGACGGTCAGTTGCGCGCTGCCGGTCACCACGTGATTGTTGGTGAGGATCTCGCCATCGGAATTGACGATAAATCCGGAGCCGGCGCCCTCCGATTCCTGCGTGCCCCAGAACCAGTCCTCCTGCACCACGATGGACCTGATGTTCACCGTGGCGTCGTGCGCGCCGCGATAGATCTCGATGTTGTTCTGCTCATCGGGCGTGTAGCCGCCCGCCGTTGCCGCGGCCGCCGGCTCCGTCCAGATCCGTCCGGCATTGCGTACAGGCTCCCACATCCGCGACATGTCCACATGCGCCGCCGAGGTGAGGTAGAGGAAAGCGGCCACCATGACGGCAGCCCACACAAACGGTCGCAACACTCTCATGATTCGATTCTCCGTAAGGCTTCGTAAACAGCCCGCGTCTGGCGCAGGGTATCTTCCTTCTCCCCCGACGTATCTATGACGAAATCGGCAAACTTCCGTTTCTCGTCGAGCGGCATCTGCCGCGCCAGCCGCGCCTCGATATCCTTGCGCGCCGCCCCTTCCCGGCGCATCGCGCGCTCCACCTGTTGCTCCCGCCGGCAGGTCACCAGGATGATCCTGTCGAACCGCTGGTGGCTTCCGGTTTCGATAAGGATCGCGGCCTCCACAACGCCGATGCCGCGCGGTTCGCGCGCCGCGAATTCGGCCAGCAGTTCACATTCCCGCCGCACCACGGGCGGATGGACAAGCGCGTTCAGCCGCGCCAGCCGCTCCGGCGATCCAAATACCCGCGCCGCCAGGGCATGGCGGTCAATCTCCCCATTTTCCAGCAGAATCTCTCCGCCGAACTCGCGCACCACACCGGCATAAGCCGCGCCGCCCGGTGCCAACGCCTCGTGCCCCAATTCGTCCGCCTCAACCACAAGGCAGCCGCAGCGCGCCAACTCCTCTGCTACGAAGCTCTTGCCGCAAGCCAGCCCGCCGGTGAGGCCAACTTTCAGCATAATCCGGCCCGGCGCTCGGCCGCTGCCACCGTGTTCGACATGAGCATGGCGATGGTGAGCGGACCCACACCGCCGGGCACGGGCGTATAGGCGCCTGCTACCTCCGCGACATCCAGCGGATGCACATCTCCCACCAGGATGCTGCCCTTCTTCTCGAAGGCCGCCATCTTGTCAGGCGCGCCCGCGAAAATGCGCTCGGCTTCCGCGCGGCTTTCGATGCGGTTGATCCCCACGTCGACCACGGTCGCGCCCGGTTGAATATAAGCGCGCGTAATCATGGCCGGCCGCCCCATGGCCGCCACCAGGATATCGGCCTCGCGGCAGACGCCGGGGAGATCGGGTGTTTTCGAATGGCAGACGGTCACGGTTGCATGCTCGTGCAGCAGCAGCAGCGCCACCGGCTTGCCCACAATATCACTGCGTCCCACCACCACCGCGCGGCGTCCCGCCAGGCGGATGCCGTAGCGCTTCAGCATTTCGATGATCCCGGCCGGCGTGCAGGCCCGCGGGCCCGGCAGGTTTGCCACCAGGTTGCCGACGTTGCACGGATGGAATCCATCCACGTCTTTGGTCGGGGCGATCGCCATCAGAATGCGTTTCGAGTCCACCTGCGGCGGCAGCGGAAGCTGCACCAGAATGCCATCGATATCGGCCCGCTTGTTGAGGCAGTCCACAGCCTGAAGGAGTTCCTCTGTGCTTGCGCTCTCCGGCGGCGTTAGCGATTCTGAATAAATGCCGAGGTCCCGGCAGGCCTTGATCTTGTTGCGGACATAGATTTCCGAGGCGGGATTATTTCCGGCCAGTACGACTGCCAGCCCGGGCGGCCGCTCGTTCGCGGCCAGCGCCGCGACCCGCGGCTTCAGTTCCGCGAGTATCTCATCGCGGATGCGATTTCCATCCAGGATCTGCGCCACTCTTCCTATGATACCGGTGGAACAAAACCCGTTGTGGCGTCGTCGTAGAGAGAGGATCATGGCGCCCACTTACAAGTCCGCCGCCCCGGGCGCAGCCGCAGCCGCCCTCATCGCCGCGGTTGGCGCGGTCAAGCTTCTGGTGCACCTTTACGCCGGAAGCCACTACGGCTATTTCGTGGATGAGCTGTATTACCTGGCGTGCAGCCGCCACCTGGATTGGGGCTATGTCGATCAGCCTCCGCTGATCGCGCTCCTCACCTGGGTCGGGCGCCATCTGTTCGGCCAATCGCTGCTCGCCATCCGCCTTCTGCCGATGCTCGCCGGAACGGCCGAGGTCGTGCTTACCGCGATTCTGGCCCGTGCCCTTGGCGGCGGGCGTTTTGCGCAGGCGTTGGCGGCTGTCTCCGCACTTGCCGCGCCAGGCATCCTCGGCCTGGACAATCTGCTCTCTATGAACGCATTCGAGCCGCTCTTCTGGATAGCGTGCGGCTGGCTGGTGGTGCGCATGATTCAGACCGGCGACCGCAAGCTGTGGCTCTGGTTCGGACTGGTGGCCGGGTTCGGCCTGGAAAATAAGTATTCGATGGCGCTGTTCGCGGGGGGCATCGTGCTCGGCCTCCTGCTGACTGCCGAGCGGCGCCTGCTCGCCACGCGCTGGCTGTGGGCTGGCGGCGCCATCGC
>DATJMP010000033.1:0-2892 GCA_035508655.1 Bryobacteraceae bacterium | reverse complement strand
GTGGAGGTGAACACCGCCCCCAAGGTCTGGGCGCCGGCATGGCTCTTCCTCCCCAAGCGGTCCTGGACGAAGCTGCTTCTGATGATCGAGCCGAACGGCCGCAACGGTCCGTGGCGTGAGGGCGGGCTCTACCCGCAGTTGGCGGCGGCGGGAGTCGCTGTCTGCGCGGCGGACGTGCGCGGCCTGGGCGACCTCGCGCCCGAATCCAGCCCGGGAGCGGCGGGCTACGAGCGCGAGCACCAGAACGACGAGAGCTACGCCTGGGCGTCCCTGATTCTCGGCCGCAGCCTGCTGGGCCAGCGCGCCGCCGATATCGCCGCGCTTGCCGCCGCGCTGGCGCAGGCGTATCCGCAAGCATCCCTCGTGCTTGCGGCGCACGGGCCCGTCACCGTGCCCGCCCTCTGCGCCGCGGCCCTGGAACCGCGCATTGCCAAGGTCTACCTGGCCGGCCACCTGGTCTCCTGGCGCAACCTGGCGGAAACGGAAAACTACGCTCATCCGATGGCAAACTTCGTCCCGCGAGTTCTCGCCGCCACCGATCTGCCGGAGATCGCCCGCCACATCGCGCCGCGCCCGGTAATCGTCGCCGGCCCGGTAGACGCCACCGGCCATCCGGTGCCCGCGGCCCAATCCCCGTACACCGAATCGCGCCCCTCGGCCGCCTGGGATCTCCAGACGCTCTCGGCACTGTAAAGGCTGCGACCGGCGGCTATCGGCAAAGGGCCGGAGGCTGTTCTTGAGGCGGCGCCAGGAAAACTGCATTGCGGTGAACGCGGCCGCGATGGCAATGATACGATTTGCCGAGAGGAGACTTGACTATGGTCATTGTGCGCAACAGTTTCATCGCCAAGCCAGGCCAGGCAGGCAAGCTGGCGGCTCAACTTAAGGATATGGCTAACGCCGGTAACCTCCGGAATGTCCGCGTTATGACGGACCTTACTGGTGACTTTAATCATGTGATCATGGAGCACGAGGTCGAATCGGCAGGTGAGTTTGAACAACTGATGATGAGATACTCCTCGGAGCCGCAGGCCCGCGAAAAGGCGAAGGGGTACACCGACCTCTGGACCACGGGTCGCCGAGAGCTGTTTCGAGTCGTCTGAACCAACTTCCCTGTCGAACGGACTACCGGTTTTCGCCCGGAATCGTGGCCGCACAAGAACCCGCCGCGCCTTGCCAAAGCTCCCCGGGATGTTACCCTCACGAAGAGGTGATGATGCGAGGCAACGACTGGCGCGGCTACGTCTTCACGCTATTGCGAGTCATCGCCGGGGCAACGTTTTCCTGCCACGGCTTTCAGAAGCTGTTCGGATGGTTCGGCGGAATGGGCGGCCACGGAGCCGTCGCTCACTTCGGCACGCAGATGTGGTTGGCGGGGATCCTCGAAAGCGCGGGTGGTGTCATGATCGCGCTCGGCCTGCTCACCCGTCCCGTCGCCTTTATCCTCTGCGGGGAGATGGCCGTTGCCTACTTTACCACCCACTACCCGCGGGGCTTCTGGCCGATCCGCAACGGCGGCGAGGACGCCGTCCTGTACTGTTTCCTGTTTCTGTATATGGTCGCCGTCGGCGCCGGCCCGCTCAGCCTGGACCGCGCCATGGGCCGAAAGTAACCGGAGGTCAATGTGCTACGCACTGCTTCGAAGATTTTTCGTCCGCTCCTGATCGCTGCCTGTGGCCTCCACGCGGCTGCCGCCTTCGCCGCAGGACCGGTCTACCTTCGCGAGTCCGGTTCGAGCCTCGTGCTGGGCAACGATTACCTGGAGCGCACCATCTCGATCGCCGAGGGCCAGGCCGGGACTACGCGCTTCGTGAACAAGATCTCCGGCCGGACGTATTCGCTCGCCGGCCCCGAGTTCACCGTGAAGCTCATCTACGAACGCGTCGGCTACGACTTCGGCCAGGAGAATCCGATGATTGTCACGGCGCGAACACTGCGGCTGGCGGACCGCAACGTCGAGGATCTTCCCGGCGGCGGCAAGCGGCTCACGCTGCATCTCGGCCCGCCGCAGCCCGGCGGGCGCGGCCGGGAGTCGCGCGGCCCGCGCGTGGACGTGGTCTACGAGCTGAAACCCGACGATTTCTTCACCCGCCAGTGGCTCTACCTGCCCAAGCCGCAGCAGGGCACGTGGTTCCTGGACTGGGTGTCAGTCGCGAAAAACGAATGGGGACTGCCGCAATTTTCTCTTGGCGGCTTCGGCCAGCCGCTCTTCGCCGGAGATATCTTCCTCGGCGCGGAATATCCCACGGCCATCAATCAGGCCAATGGCACGGAAGCGGACCTCGGCGGCTACATCGGACTGAACATCCCGGCAGAAGGCTACACCAGCCAGGCGGCGGTGTTCGGCGTGGCGCCCGAGGGTCTGGTGCACCGGCAGTTCCTCGACTATGTAAGCCGCATGCGCGTCACGCCGGTGCGGCCGTTCGCGCTCTACAACTCCTGGTACGACCTCCAGCGGCTCGCCATGAACCACGACAACACCCTCGGCCGCGTGCCCGTCTTTCAGGACCTGCTGCTCAAGAAATTCGGCCTGCATCTGGATTCCTTCGTCCTGGACGACGGCTGGGACGACATGCAGAACCTCTGGGCCATCGACCCCAAACGCTTCCCCGGCGGCTTCACGGACCTGGTGAACGCGCTGCACGGCATCGACAGCCAATTGGGACTGTGGTTCGGCCCGATCGGCGGCTACAACCAGAGAGCCGTGCGCCTTGCAACCGGCAAGCGCGAGGGCATGGAGATCACCTCCGACGGCCAGAACCTGTGCATCGCCGGCAAGAATTACAGCCGTCTGCTCGGCGACACCATGGCGCGCTACCAGAAGGAATACGGCATCAATTATTTCAAGATCGACGGCACGCCGTTCGGCTGCAACGAACCCGATCACGGCCA
>DATJMP010000032.1:0-32343 GCA_035508655.1 Bryobacteraceae bacterium | reverse complement strand
CTGTTCGAGAGAGGCGCTGAAGAGGAGACCCAAGGCATAACTGGCAAGAGCCCAGCCATAGCGGGCGGGATCGGATCCGCGATGGCTCAGGTTGTAAGCGAAATGGCTGGAGTTGCCGGTCATGAACGAGCCGAAGATGCCGGCGAGACGAAAGAAGCAGGCCACGTCCACGAAACCGGCGCAGGCGGCCATCAGGATGGCCAGCCAGACCTGTGAGGGTGGACCGGGACGGGAGGCCATATTGTGGAATGCGCAATCGGCTCGCCAATTGGCGGGAATGTACGAGTTCCGGCAATCGGCGGCAAGGCCAGGCACCGATGGGATGGCAGACGTGGTATGCTCTTCGCCGGCTCCGCCGGGATATGCGGACCAGAGGGACGGATTGCTTCGGGAGGTGTGGAAATGGGCATGGGAGCGGCGCCAGCGCCGGCTGCGGCGGTGGAGAAACCGGACAAGCTGCTGGCGAAACTGAGATATGCGACGTACGTGGACCCTAATGGCGGCGCGCCGGATTTAGGGGACGTGCTGTGCTATTACGAGCGCATCCGCGCGTACGTGGCGCACGAGGACGATCTTACGCATGCGCGACTGACGTGGTCGCTCACGACGCAGGGATTCCTGTTTGCGACCTTCGGCTTCGTGCTGGGGAAGATGCTGGATTTCCTTTCGCAGCCGCCCAAGGCGGGCGCGCCGGCGCTGGGGCCGGTGCTTCCGTACCTGGTGGCGTTTCTGGCGGTAGTGGCGTTGGTGGGAATGATGATCGGGCTGTGCTCGGCGTGGGCGGTGAAGGCGTCGTACAGCGCGATTCAGGCGCTACAGAAGCTCGCACATTTTCACGGACCGCTGGCCATTCCGGACGACCCGAGGAAAGAAGTGCCGAAGGACTCGCTGCTGATTCCCCACGTGATTGGCGGGGGCGCGGGCTGGCTGCGGACCTTCGGCGGCAATTACCAGTTGCTGCTGCCGTTGTTGATGGCGGTTGCGTGGCTGGCGATTTTGGTGATTCTGTGGCTGCTGTGGGCGCACCGGGTACACGTGTTCGGAACAGCGCTGATGGGCTAGGCGAGCGGACACGGTTTTTTGTAAAAGACCGCTCCCTGCGGTCGCGGCTCGGTTTTGTAGGAGCGAGTGTGGGGATGGGGTGCGGAAGGCCTGTGGGTATGCCGGCTTGGAAGCCGGCATGGCAAGGTGAAAGCTTGCGCTACGGAACTTGGGGGACCGCTCCCTGCGGTCGCGGGTCGGTTTCGGAGGAGCGAGTGTGGGGATGGGGCGCGGAAGACCTGTGGGTATGCCGGCTTGGAAGCCGGCATGGCAAGCTGGAAGCTTGCGCTACGGAGTGGGTTTTATACTAGATGCAGTGGCTCCGCTGACTGCCAGACCGGCCGCGGGCCGGCGCTTCTTCCGGGCCGGATGGCTCGCCGTACTGCTGGCGGCGAACGCCTGGGGCCTCGATCCGCACAAATCTCTGACGCAGTACGCGCGAACGACGTGGACGCAGGAACACGGACTGCCGCAGGATACGATCCGCGCGATCGCACAAACCACAGACGGCTACCTGTGGCTGGGGACGGACGAGGGCCTGGCGCGGTTCGACGGCTACGAGTTCCACCTCTTCAACAAAGCGAACGGCGACTTACCGTCGAATTCGATCGTGGCGTTACAGGCGGACATGGACGGCGGTCTGTGGATCGGCACGGCGAATGGGCTGACGCGGTACGCCAACGGCCGGTTCCGCACGTTCACAAAGAAAGACGGGCTACCGGACGACGCCGTGAGCCAACTGTGGGAGGACCACCGGGGTACGCTTTGGATCGTGTCCGGAATCGATCTGAGCCGATACGAGAACGGGCGATTCACGAATTTCGCGCCGGGCAAGGATTTGCCGGTGACGACGGCGCGGCTGGTGAGGGAGGACCACGAACACACGCTGTGGGTGGCGGGCTTCACGGCGGTGGTCAAGCGGAGCGGCGAGAAATTCGTGCCGATGATCGACGCCGCGACGTTAAGCGGCAACATCATCGCGGCGATGATGTTCGACCGGCACGACAATTTCTGGCTGGGCGGGAGCAAGGGAATCCTGGTACGGCTGGCTTCGGGTGGATTCCGCCACTACGACGAGCGCGACGGGCTGCCCGATCCACTGGTGCGGGCGATCTGGGAAGATCAGGACGGCAACATCTGGGTGGGGACCAACGCCGGGCTGGCGCGGTTCGACGGCCGGCGCTTCGTGACCGCGGAGACGGCAGAGGAGCGGGACGCCGACCCGGTGCGCTGCCTGTTCGAGGACCGCGAAGGCGATATGTGGGTGGGATCGAACAGCGGGCTGACGCGGTACCGGGACACGGTGTTCACGGTATACGGGCAGACCGAAGGCATGCCCAGCGACGAACCGAACGTGATTTTCCAGGACCACGCGGGACGCACGTGGGTGGGATTTCACGACCGCGGCCTGATGCTGTTCGCACCGGGGCCGCGGCGGGTGTTCACGACGCGGGACGGGCTGCCGAACAACGACATTTTCTCGATCCGGGAAGCGGCGAACGGCGACCTGCTGATTGGGACGCGGGGCGGCCTGGCGCGGATGCACGGCGGCCATTTCACCACCTTCGTTCCGCACGATCCGCTGGCGCGGACGAACGTTTACGACGCGCTGGAGGATGGCGAGGGACGCGTGTGGCTGGCGACGGGCAGCGGGCTGGCAGTGCTGACGGGCGCAGAACCCCGCATCGTGGTACCCGCGGCACCGGTGATCACCGATGCGTTCGTGACGCTGTGCGAGACGCGCGACGGAGCGATCTGGGCGGGGACGTACGGCAGAGGCCTGTGGCGGGTGAAGGGAGATGAGACGCGGCAGTTCACGCCGGCAGACGGGCTTTCGAGCGACCAGATCCGCTCGTTGTACGAAGGGCAGGACGGGACGCTGTGGATCGGGACATTCGGCGGCGGGCTGGATGCGTTCCGCGACGGGAAATTCGAGGCGTACACGGAAAAAGACGGGCTGCTGAGCGACAACGTGACGCGGATTGCCGACGATGGGGAATCGCTGTGGCTGAGCACGACGCGGGGGATCTGCCGGATCACCAAGCGGCAGCTTCGCGATTTCAGCGCGCACGGCCGCTCCCGGCTGGAGCCGGTGAATTACGACGTGGAGGACGGGCTGCGCAGCGCACAGTGCTCGCCCGCATACCCGGTGGGCGGAGCCGGGAACCGCACCATCGACGGGCGGTTGTGGTTTGCGACCATGCGCGGGCTGGCGGTGTTTTCTCTGGCGGTAACGCACGGACGGACGGCGCCGGTGCCGGCGGTGCACATCGTGGAGATGACTTCCGACGGACGGCCGGTGGATTTGAGCCGGGCGGAGCGGCTGGCTCCCTCGAGCGAGCGGATTCAGATCCGCTACACGGCGATCCACCTGAGCGCGCCGGAGCGGGTGCAGTATTTCTACAAGCTGGAAGGAATCGACACGGAGTGGGTGCGGGCGAACGCGCGGCGGGTGACCAACTACAACAGCCTGGCGCACGGGAAATACCGGTTCCACGTGCGCGCGGAGATTCCGGGCGGGCTTTCGAGCGAGCAGTCCTCCGCATTCGAAATGCTGCCGTGGTTTTACGAGACGACGTGGTTCCGGCTGCTGGCGGGACTGGCGCTGGTGTTGATGGGATGGGCGGGATACCAACTGCGGCTGCGGCAGATACGCGAGCGCTTCGCGCTGGTGCTGGAAGAACGGGCGCGGATTGCGCGCGAAATTCACGACACACTGGCGCAGGGGTTCGTGGGGATTTCGTCGCAACTGGACGCAGTGGCGCTGAGCATGCCGGAAGAGCCGTCGCCGGCGCGCAAGTACCTGGACGTGGCGCGGCGGATGGCTCGGCACAGCCTGACGGAGGCGCGGCGGGCGGTGATGGATCTGCGCTCTACGGCGCTGGAGGACCGGGACCTGGCGGCGGCCCTGGAAAACGGAACGCGGCAGTGGGCGGCGGGCTCGGGCGTGGAGATCGAGGTGGAAGTTGACGGGACGCGCCGCCAGATTCCGGAGGAGATGGAGCAGCACCTGCTGCGGATTGCGCAGGAAGCGGTGACGAACGTGATGAAACACGCCGGGGCCAACCGCATCTGGATCCGGCTGCACATGGAGGCGCGGAAGCTGTACCTGCGGATCAAGGATAACGGCCGCGGCTTTGACCAGAATGGCGTGTTTTCCACTTTGGGAGAACATTTCGGATTGATCGGGATGCGCGAGCGCGCCGAACGCCTGGGCGGCGAACTGCGGCTGGCCAGCCATCCCGGAGAAGGAACGGAGGTAGAGGTACGAGTCCCACTTCCATAAGCGAACCGATACGGATCCTGGTGGCCGAAGACCACCTGGTAGCGCGCGTGGGCGTCACCACGATTGTCAACATGCAGCCGGATATGCGCGTGGTGGCGGAAGCTTCGAACGGGCAGCAGGCGGTGGAACTCTACCGCAAGCACCAGCCGGATGTAGCGCTGCTCGACCTGCGCATGCCGGTGATGAGCGGGGTGGAAGCGGCGATCGCCATCCGCAAGGAGTTTCCGCAGGCGCGGATGATCGCGCTGACGACGTATGGCGGCGACGAGGACATCCGGCGCGCGCTGGCGGCGGGGGTGCAGGCCTACCTGACCAAGGACGTGCTGCACGACGAACTGCTGAAGGCCATCCGCGCGGTACGGGCGGGACAGAATTACCTGCCGGCGGGCGTGGCGGCGGCGCTGGCGGCGCAGGTGCCGCGTCCGGACCTGAGCGCGCGCGAGGTGCAGGTGCTGGAGCAGATTGTGCGCGGGCTGGCGAACAAGCAGATTGCGTACGTGCTGGGGATTGCCGAGCACACGGTGAAGAACCACGTGAAGAGCATTCTGAGCAAGCTGGGAGTGCAGGACCGGACGCAGGCGGCGACGGCGGCGATACAACGGGGGATTATTCATTTGTAGGGGCCGGGGGCCGGGAAGGGTGGCACGCTTTTCGGGGGAGTACGATTCGCTTGAAACCGCTCGCTGACGCTCGCGGCTTGGTTTCGGGGTTCGAGATTTCTTCAGGCGGGAGCAATGAGGGTTTTCAACGGCTCTCCGAGGGCTTGCGCAATACCTGTTGGGATGCCGGATTGAAAGCCGGCATGGCCGCCTGGAAAGGCGGCGCTACGATCGGCGGAGCGGGACCTTCACCCTGCTCGGCGGCTAGAGGGGGCGGATTTTCAGGTTTTTGAACCAGACGGCGGCGCCGTGGTGCTGGAGAGAGACGGGGCCGGTGGGCTCGGCGTGCTCGAAGATCTCCTGGACGTGCGGGGCACGCGTGCCCCAGCGTTTGGCGGCGGTATCGAGACCGGCGCGGGAGTGCAACTCGCCATCGAGCACCATAACGCCGTTGATCCAGTGCTCGAAGTGATCTCCCTTGACGACGAGACGGCCGGTGTTCCATTCGAGCGGCGGATGGGCGGCCTGCTTGCGCGGGGGAATCATCGAATACAGCGCGCCGACCTGGTGCACGCCGCCATCGGCAGCGCCGGCAGACGGATCGATCAATTGAAATTCGTAAGAGATGGTGTACTCCTGGCCTTTGTCGCCGGGCGGGAGGGTGGCACGGGTGTATTTGGGCGCGGTGAGGGCGCGCTCAACCGTGATTTCGAACGGGACCTTGGGATCGGGGTGGGAGTTATCGAGCAGAACAGTGCGCTGGATGCGGTACTTGACGCCCGTGTTGCCTTTGGGCGAGATGCGCCAATCGAAGGCGAGCTCGAAATTACCGTAGGAGCGGCTGCTGACGAGGTCCTCCGTGATGCGCGGATTGGGGGTGGTCTTGAGGCAGCCGTCTTCGATGACCCAGGCTTCGCCGGGAGGTTTTTCGGATGCGGGATTGCGCCAGCCGTTGAAGGAGTGGCCGTCGAAGAGGAGTTGGAAGCCGGCCTGCTTTTCGGCGGGCGTGAGGGTATTGTCGGCGGCGAGGGCGATGGATGCCGCGGCGAGAAGGAGGAGGATGGGTTTCATGGGGAGAATCATATCAGGCGGAGGGAGGAGGTTGTGCGGAGCGTATGCCGGCGAGGACGCCGGCATGGCCGGCTAAAAGCCGGCGCTACGGGGCGGCGGCGGATTCGGCTTGCAGGCGCTCCATGAAGGCGATGAACTTTCCGGCGTAGGCGTCGAGATTTTCCAGGCTGCCGCCGCCGCGCAGGGGCGAACACATTTCATAGGAGACGCTGCCGCGGAAGCCGGCGGCGTGGAGGGAGCGGAGGAAGGCGGCGTAATCGATGAAGCCCTCGTCGATGGGGACGGCCTGGCACCAGGGCGCGGCGGGGGCGTAGTTGACGAGGCCGTTCTGGTATACGTAGCGGGGCAGGCGCTGGTAATTGGCGATGGTGGTGTGGGCGGTGACGGGCGCGAGGAGGCGGGCGGCGGCGGCGAGATCGGCGCCGTGCAGGGCGGGCGCCCAGGCATCGAAGAGGGCCTTGCAGTTGGGCTCACCAACGGCCTGGACGAGCTCGTGCTGGCTCTCGAAGCCGCAGCCGATGTCGTGGTGGTTCTGCACGCCGATGGTGACACCGAACTCGGCGGCGCGGCGGGCGCACTCGCGGATGGCGTTGACCACGAGCAGCCACTGGGAGGTGAAGCCCGAGGCGGGGTGCTCGTAGCCGGTGAAGATGCGGAGGAGCGTGCCACCGAGATCGGCGGTGAGACGGGCGAGCTCGGTGAGATGGTGGACCTGAATTTCGACCTCCGGCATGGCGTGGTCGAGATCGGCGGTGAAGTTGTTGTAGGCGGCGACGCAGAGGTGGGAGAGGCCGCGCTGCTCAAGGCGGGCGCGCAGCCGGCAGCGCTCGGCGGGACCGTAATCGAGCAGGGACAGATGCGGGCGGCGGGCCATGAGCTCGACGCCCTGAAACCCGAGCGCGGCGGCGCGATCGACGAATTCGGGGAGCGGGAGAAGGGCCTGTCCCCACGAGCCGGAATAACTGACGGAATGAAGAAGGGTCGGGAAGCGGATGGGAAGATCCTCCTGAGACATTATGCTACGGGCGGGGGGTTGCCGGGCAACGGGCGGATTTGGGTGCGGCGTGCGGAAGCCCGCCGCGACGGCGCAGAAGCGCTGTCCTACATCCGGATTGGTTCTGATATTCTGGCGGGACCGGGATGCGGAAGATTTTCTATGGCTGGTGGATCACGGCGGCGGTGTTTGTGTCGTTCGGGATCACGGTGGGCGTGCCGTATTACGGGATGCCGTTCTTCTACGACTATTTCATCCGGGAATTCGGGTGGACGCGGGCCGATATCACGCTGGGATTTCCGCTGGGCGCGCTGCTGACGCTGTGGGTGGGGCCGGCGCTGGTGCACCGGTACAGCCCGCGACGCATGATGCTGATCGGGACGCTGCTGACGTTCCTGGCATTCCTGGGTTTCGGGATGATGGGCGTGGGGCTGGCCTTCTACTACCTGCTGTGGGCGATTTACCGCGGCGGAAATATCTTTTGCGGACCGATTCCGTACCAGGTGATGCTGTCGGAATGGTTCCGGCAGAAGCGCGGAACGGCGATGGCGGTCGCGTACCTGGGAGTGGGGGTGTTCGGTGGGATTTCGGCGCGATACATCGCACAGCCGCTGACGGAGGCGTACGGATTCCGGGCGGGGCTGATCGGGATTGGAGCGCTGATGTTCCTGGCGTGGCCGATTGCGATCTTCGTGATGAAAGACCGGCCGGCGGACATTGGCGCTTATCCGGACGGGGCACCGGCGCCGGAAGCTGCGGCTGCCAGGGAAGAGCCGAAGCCGTTCGGGTACCTGCTGCGGCAGCCGGCGTTCTGGCTGCTTCTGGCGGGAAGCTTTGCAAGCATCGGCGCGATCGGGTCTATCAACCAGCACATGAAGCTGATTTTCCTGGACGGATTCGCGAAAGCCGGGGTGAAGGGGCCGCATGCGCAGACGCTGCTGAACAATATGTTCAGCACGTCGCTGCTCTGGATCGGGCTGGTGAGCAACGCGGGACGGATCCTGATGGGCTACCTGGCGGACCGGTTTTCGAAGAAACGGGTGATGGTGGCGACGTACTTTCTGGCGGCGGGGAGCATTCCGCTGCTCTTTCACCTGGCGCCGCCTTCGACGCCGTGGCTGTTCACGGTGGTGTTCGGGCTGGCGATGGGCGCCGATTACATGCTGATTCCGCTGGCGGCGGCCGAGCAGTTCGGGCTGGCGAGCCTGGCGCGAACGATGTCGATCATCCTGCCGGCGGATACGGTGGGGCAGGCGTGCGTGCCGTACCTGGTGGCGAGGATCCGCCAGAATTCCGCCGATTACGGCAGCGCGCTGGCAGTGGTATTCGCGCTGGCGCTGGCCGGCGCGGTGGCGATCCTGCTGCTACCGAAGGCGAAAGAGGAGAAGCGGGTAGAGCTGGCAACGGAGGCACGACAGTGAGGGAGGGCTCCCTCGCAGCCGGGGTAAGACCGCTCCTTTCAGTCGCGGCTCCGATCAGTGGCGCGTCCCGATCATCAGCAAATTGCCGGTCCCTTCGGGCCCCATAAAAAAACCCAATCTGAGCCATCAAAACTTCCACTTTGGTGATGACCTGTACGACGTTGGACAATAAGCATATTCAATCTAGGTCCCCGCGATGCGACTCACAATTCCGCTTCGAAGCCTTTGTTTAGTTGTTTTTCCGGCAATCCTGGCCGCGCAGACGAGCCCTGAAATGCAGGCCAGGATTGCAGCGCTGGAAGGCGCCACGCGCAGCGCGCAAAGCGCCGGAGACAATGCCTGGATGCTGGTCAGCGCGGCGCTGGTGCTGATGATGACCGGCCCCGGGCTGGCCCTGTTCTATGGCGGGCTGGTGCGCCGCAAGAACGTGCTGGGCACGATGATGCAGAGCTTCATCCTGATGGCCGTGGTGACGGTAATCTGGGCGGTGGTGGGCTACAGCCTGGCGTTCGGCGGGTCTGGGTCGTTCATCGGAGATTTCAACTTCGCCTTCCTGCACCACGTGGGCAGCGCGCCCAACCCGGACTACGCTGGGACGATTCCGCAGGAAACCTTCATGATCTACCAGCTCATGTTCGCCATCATCACGCCGGCGCTGATTTCCGGGGCTTTCGCGGAGCGCATGAAGTTCAGCGCGATGCTGCTGTTTACGGTGCTGTGGAGCCTGTTCGTGTACTTCCCGCTGGCGCACATGGTGTGGGGCAAGGGCGGGCTGCTGAACGCGTTTTCGGGCGGCAAGGTTCCGTGCTTCGATTTCGCCGGCGGCACGGTGGTGCACATCAGCTCGGGAGTTTCGGCGCTGGTGTGCGCGCTGTACCTGGGCAAACGGCTGGGGTACCCGGCGATGCCGGTGAAGCCGCACAACCTGGTGATCAGCTTTATCGGGGCGTGCCTGCTGTGGGTAGGATGGTTCGGATTCAACGCGGGCAGCGCGCTGGCAGCGTCGGGGCTGGCGACGAGCGCCTTTGTGGCGACGCATTTCGGCGCGGCGGCGGCGACGCTGGGATGGGTAGCGGCGGAATGGATTCACAACGGAAAACCGAGCGTGCTGGGCGGGATTTCGGGAGCGGTGGCGGGGCTGGTGGCAATCACGCCGGCATCCGGCTTTGTGGAGCCGTTTCCGGCGCTGCTGATCGGACTGTGCGCCGGTGTGGGCTGCTACCTGATGGTGACGGCGGTGAAGGGCAAGTTCGGCTATGACGATTCGCTGGACGCCTTCGGAGTGCACGGAGCGGGTGGAACGATTGGCGCCCTTCTCACGGGCGTGTTCGCCACCAGCGCGATCAACGATGGGCTGAAGGACAGCGCCGGGCACGTTCTGCCGCTGGGACTGGTGGACGGGCATGCGATGCAGGTGGTGAATCAGGCGGTCGGAGTGGCGATTTCCTGGGTGCTGGCCATCGTGGGCTCGATCGTGATTCTGAAGATTTGCGACGCGGTGGTCGGCGTGCGCGTGACCAAAGAGCAGGAAACCGAGGGTCTCGACCTGAGCATGCATGGCGAAGAAGGGTATATATTCGAGGCGTAGGGGCCCGGCAGCCCCTGTCCGAGGCGCACGCACATGAACAAAATCGAAGCCATCATCCAACCGTTCAAGCTCGACGAGGTAAAGGAATCCCTCAAAGCGATCGGCATCGACGGCATGACGATCACGGAGGTCCGCGGCCACGGCCGGCAGAAAGGCCATAAGGAGGTCTACCGCGGGCAGGAATACAACGTCGACCTTCTGCCCAAGGTGAAGATCGAAATGGTGGTGCCCGCATCGCGTAAGGACGAAGTGATCCGGACGCTCAGCTTCGCGGCGCGCACGGGCAAGATCGGCGACGGCAAAATCTTCGTCTACGACGTAGCCGAAGCCATCCGGATCCGCAACGATGACCGTGGCGACGCCGCCCTCTGACCTGCTTTCGCTGGCCGAGCGCACTGCCCAAGCCGACCGCCTTGCGCAGCAGACAGGGGAGTTTCCGGCTGAAGGGTTTACCTTGCTGGCGGTGGGCGGCTACGGCCGGCGCCACCTGTTCCCGCATTCCGACGTAGATCTTCTGCTGCTGTTCGCGACCGAACGGCTGGCGGTGGAAAACAAAGAAGCGATTGCGGCCTACCTGCAGCGGCTGTGGGATGCCGGGCTGCGCGTCAGCCATTCGGTGCGCACTCCGGCAGAGTGCCTGGAGCTGCACCACCAGAACATCGAGCTGAATGTGAGCCTGCTGGACCAGCGGTACCTGGCGGGCGACCGCGTACAGTATGCCGAACTGGCGCGGCGGCTGCCGCGATTCCTGCAGGCGAGCCGGGAACCGCTGATCCGCGACATGACGCAACTGGCGCGGGAGCGGCACGCACGCTACGCCAACACCTTCTATCACCTGGAGCCCAACGTGAAGGAAACGCCGGGCGGGCTGCGGGACTATCAACTGGTGCGGTGGCTGGACCAGCTGGACCAGCCGGAGCCGGGGACGGCAGCGGAACTGGACGAGGAATTCCGCTTTCTGGCCGGCATCCGCTGCTTCCTGCACCGGCAGGCCGGGCGGGACCAGAACGTGCTGACGTTCGATTCGCAGGATGCTCTGGCGGAGTTCTGGCAGGATGGCGACGCGGCGCTGTGGATGCGGCGGTATTACCGGAACGCGCGGACGGTGTACCGGGCGGCGATGCGGCGGCTGGAAGCTTTGGAGGTGCAATCGAGCTCGCTGCTGGCGCAATTCCGCGACTGGCGGGGGCGGCTGGGGAACGCGGATTTCAGCGTGCACCGGGACCGCGTGCACTTCCGCACGCCGCAGCGGCTAGACCTGGAGCCGGAATTCGTGCTGGAGCTGTTCGAGTTTGTGGCGCGGCACGGGGTAAGGCCGTCGGCGGAGGCGGGGCAGCAGATCGAGGAGCGGCGGCCGCGCATCCGGCAGCGATTCCGGGAGCCGCTGCCGCTGTGGCCGGTGCTGGCGCGTATCCTGACGCTGCCGCACGCGCCGCTGGCGCTGCGCGCGATGCACGATACGGGAGTGCTGACGGCGCTGTTTCCGGAACTGGAACGGATCGAGTGCCTGGTGGTACGGGATTTTTACCATCGCTACACGGTGGACGAGCACACGCTGGTGGCGGTGGAGAACCTGGCGCGGGCGGGATCGCCATTCGGCGAACTGCGGACGGAAATCCAGCAGCCGGCCGTACTGCTCTACGCCATTTTGTTTCACGACGCGGGAAAATCGGCCGAGGCGACGGGGCACGTGGAGACGGGCGCACGGCTGGCGGAGGCGGCGGCGATGCGCATCCAGATGCCGGCGCAGGAGCGGGAGGAGGCGGTATTCCTGATTCGCCGCCACCTGGATCTGTCGCAGGCGATGCAGTCGCGGAATATTTTCGATCCGCAAACGCGGCAGGACCTGGCGCACCTGGTGGAGACGACGGAGCGGCTGAAGGCGCTCACGTTATTGACCTACGCCGACATCAGCGCGGTCAATCCGAACGTGATGACGGCATGGCGCGCGGAACAGCTCTGGCAGCTCTATATGGCGCTATACCGGGAGCTGACGCGAGAGCTGGAAAGCGAGCGGCTGGAAGTGGCGGGGTCGGAATTCCTGCGCGGCCTGCCGACGCGATACCTGCGCACGCACACGCAGGAAGAGATCGAGCAGCACATGGAGCTGGAGGAGCGGAGCCGGGAGAAGGGCGCGGCGGTGAGCCTGAAGCGGCTGGACTCGGCGATCTCCTCCAGCGGATCGAAAGCCGGCCCTCTGGGCGCGCCGGCGTGGCAGTTGACGCTGGCGGCGGCGGACCGGCCGGGGCTGTTCGCGACCGCGGTGGGATCCATTTCGAGCTTCGGCATGAACATTCTGCGCGCGGAGGCGTTTTCCAACCGGCAGGGACGGGTGTTGGACACATTCACCTTCGAGGATCCGCACCGCACGTTAGAGTTGAACCCGCCCGAGGTGGACCGGCTTCGGCACACGGCCGAAAGGGCCCTGACGGGGAAGTTGGACGTGCGCGCGCTGCTGCGCAACCGGCCGCGGCCGGCGCTGCCCAGCCGCAAGGCACGAGTGCCGGCGCGGATCGCGTTCGACGGCTCGGCGAGCCAATCGGCGACGCTGATCGAGATCGTGGCGGAAGACCGGCCCGGGCTGCTGTACGACCTGGCTTCGGCGATCTCTTCCAGCGGCGCGAACATCGAGGTGGTGCTGATCGACACGCAGGCGCACAAAGCCATCGACGTGTTCTACGTGACGGCGGGAGGCGGGAAGCTGACCGAGGTACAGCAGGCGGGACTGGCGGAGGCGCTGAAGAAAGCGGCGGCGTAAGCGCGCCTATAATGGGCCATGGCCCCCCAGAACTACGCCAACCACCGCCAGTTCGTGCCGCTCTTTCACGGCGTACTGATGCCGGTGCTCTTTTTGACCGCGATCGGATCGCTGGTGAACCTGGCCCTATCGGTCGGCGATCATGAACGGATTTACAGCGCGTCGCTGATCGTGGTGCTCTCGCTGGCGATGTGCATGTTGTGTGTCTTCGCGCGCGTTTTTGCGCTGAAGGCGCAGGACCGGGCGATTCGCGCCGAAGAAAACCTGCGCCACTTCGCGATCACGGGCAAACTGCTCGATCCGCGACTTGGCGTCCTGCAGGTGGTGGCGCTGCGCTTCGCATCGGACGGCGAATTTCCGACCCTGGCGCGGCGGGCGGCGGAGGAGGGCATGCAGCCCGACGCCATCAAACGGGCCGTAAAGAGCTGGAAGGCGGACACGTACCGGGCGTAGACTACGGCTCGTTTTCGTGTCTGTTTTTGCCTAAGATCAAGTCGCTGAAGGCGCGAAGCAGGCGCAGGTACTCCGTGCGGGCGGCCATGAAGCGCTGCTGCGCCTCATGTACACCTCTCCCGGCGGCCTGCGCTTTTTGCAGGTTCGAAACGGCTTCTTCGTATTCCTTGTGAGCAGCGACCAGCAGCTCTCTCGAGATTTCCATTGCGGATTCGACGAGGTCAATGGCGCGACTTTTGAACAAATAATACCTGTCTAGTCTCCTATTTTAGGGTGCGTTTCCACCCCGGCATCAGTCCGGAAATGAGGTATGAGCCCCTCCATGATGCGGTAGGAGGCGGGAACACTTGCGGGTATTGAATAATTGGACGGTTCCGCCCAGCCGGAATCCAACCCACTGCAGCGTGGGGGTATGCTGTTAGCGGGAGGGGATATGTACCCGTTGAAAAAGGGGAAATTTGCGCAGCAGGCGCACGTCGGAATTCCCGCCGGAACCTATGAAGAGGAGCACGGACGCAAAGGATTTTACGGTAAAAGCGCCCATCTTTACCACGCCCACCCGCCCACGGGCTGGATCCGGTTCGAAGGCAAGCTGCGGCCTCACCTGTTTGACCTGAACCGGCTGGAGCCGACGGACCAGGCCGACCCGAAAGGCATGCCATTGGCATTCCTGGGCAATGACGACATCCGGCTTTCGGTATCGCGCCGCTCGCAGCCCATGCCATTTTATTTCCGAAACGCCGATGGCGACGAGCTGATTTTCGTACACCGCGGCAGCGGCATGCTGGAGACCGACTTCGGCCCGCTGGGTTTCGAGCCGGGCGATTACCTTGTAATCCCGCGGGCGGTGACCTACCGGGTGGCGCCGGCGACACGGGACAACTTCTTCCTGATGGTGCAATCGCGGACGGAGTTTGAGCCGCCGGAGAAGGGGCTGATCGGCAAGCACGCGCTCTACGATCCGGCGGTGATCACAACGCCAGAGCCGGCGCCCCGAATCGAAAGCGGGGGCGAATGGGAGGTATGGATCAAGGCGGAGGACGAAATCTCGAAAGTGGTGTACCCTTTCCACCCTCTGGATGTGGTGGGGTGGAAGGGCGATCTGACGGTCTGGAAGATCAATCTGCGGGACATCCGGCCGATCATGAGCCACCGCGCCCATCTGCCGCCGAGCGCGCACACAACCTTTGTGACGGGCGGCGCGGTGGTGTGCAGCTTTCTGCCGCGGCCGCTGGAGCAGGACCCGGACGCGCTACGGGTGCCATTCTTTCATCGGAACACGGACTACGACGAGTTCATCTTCTACCACGACGGCGATTTTTTCAGCAAGGACAACATCCGGCCGGGCTACGCCACGCTGCACCCGCGGGGGATCCACCACGGGCCGCATCCGAAGGCGCTGGCCAACCAGCAGAAGAAGACGCAGACCGACGAATACGCGGTGATGCTGGACGGGCTGAACCCGATTCACGTGCTGAAGGCGGGCGAAGAAGTGGAGAACAAAGAGTATTGGGCGAGCTGGATGGAGCCGGCGCCCGTGGCAAGCCGGTAGAAAGCCCGGTTTTTCAACGCGGAGGCGCGGAGGACAAGGAGTTTTCGCGGAGGATAGAATCCAAAGAGTCGCTTCGCTCGCGTCTCCGCGTTGAATGAGAAGGTTGGCCGCCTAAAGGACGGTTGGGGCCCAAATTGCTATAATGGAATTTCCCTACCGAGGAGTTCTCTTCACCCATGTTTGATCTGTTTCGCAGTCGTGAGAAGGCCGTGCGTATCCTGCTGGGAGCGCTGCTGGTCCTGGTGGGCCTCTCGATGCTCACCTACCTGATCCCGAGCTACAACACCGGAACGTCCAGCGGCGATGAGACGGTGGTCGCAGAGGTAAACAAAGAGCCGATCACGCAGATGGAAGTGCAGCGGATTCTACAGAATTCGATGCGGGGCGGACAGATTCCGCCGGCCATTCTCCCCACGTACGTGCCGCAGTTGGTCAACAACCTGGTGACGGAGCGAGCGCTGGTTTACGAAGCGCAGCGGCTGGGCTACCAGGTGACGGACGCGGAGATCGGCGCGGCCATCCAGCAGTACCTGCCGCAGCTGTTCCAGGACGGCAAGTTTGTGGGCAAGGATGCGTACGCGCAATACCTGGCACAGCAGAACATGACGATTCCGGAGTTCGAGTCCGACGTGCGGCGCCAGTTGCTGGTGACGCGCGTGCGGGAAGTGGCGGTGCAGGGCGTGGTGGTGACGCCGCAGGAGATCGAACAGGAATACCGGCTCAAGAACGAGAAGGTAAAAGTACAGTACGTCAAGCTGGCCTCGGACAAGTACAAAGCGGAAGTCCAGCCGTCGGCGGACGACATGCAGCAGTATTTCAAGCTGAACCAGGGGAAGTATACGATGCCGGAGCGCCGCAATATGACCCTGCTGATCGCCGACCAGACAAAGCTGGAGCAGACGGTCAACCCCACCGACGCCGATCTGCAGCAAATTTATAACCAGGAGCAGGCGCAATTCCGCGTTCCCGAGCAGGTGAAGGTGCGGCACATTCTGCTGAAGACGCAGGGCAAGCCGGCGAGCGAGGATGCGGCGATCAAGGCCAAGGCGGACGATATTCTGAAGCAGGTGAAAGCCGGGGCGAATTTCGCCGACCTGGTGAAGAAGTATTCGGAAGATACAGCGTCGGTTCCCAACGGCGGCGAGTACACGGTGCAGCGGAACGGCCAGATGGTGCCGGAGTTCGAGAACGCCGCGTTCACGCTGAAGCCGGGCGAGAGCGAAGTGGTGAAGACCACTTACGGCTACCACATCGTGCAGGTGATGCAGCACGACCCGGCGCGGCTGAAGCCGTTCGAGGAAGTGAAGGCGCAGATCGCCGAGGCGTGGAAGAAGCAGCGCGTCAGCGACATGATGCAGCAGATCGAAGACAAGGCCCAGCCGATGCTGCAGAAAGATCCGACACACCCCGAGAAGGTGGCGCAGGCGTTCAACATGCAAATGGTGCCGGTAACGGACGTGGAAGCGGGCAAGCCGGTGGCGGAACTCGGGTTGAGCCCGGATTTCGACCAGGCGACGACGGGCTTGAAGAAAGGCGAGGTTTCGGCGCCGGTGGCGATTGCGGGCAACAAGATCGTGATTGGCGTGGTGACCGAGCTGCAGCCCTCGCGTCCGGCGACTTTCGCCGAGGTGCAGGCGCAGGTGCACGATGCCATTGTGCAGAACCGGCTGGTGGCGGCTGTACAGAAGCACGCCAAGGAGCTGGTGGACCAGGCGAAAGCCGACGGAGGCGATCTGGCGAAGGCAGCCAAGGCGATGGGCCTGGAAGTGAAGACGTCGGATGACGTATCGCGCAACGGCGCCATCGAGGGCGTGGGCTCGGCCAGCTACATCCAGGAAGCGTTCCGCGACCCGGACGGCACGGTGTTCGGTCCGATTCCGACCCCCGATGCGACGATCGTAGTGAAGGTGGTGAGCCGCACGGAACCCGACATGTCGAAACTGGCGGAGCAGCGCAACACCATCCGCGACGACCTGAAATCCCAGAAGGCGCGGGAAGTGGACGGGATTTTCGAAAGCGGGCTGCGCGAAGCCCTGATCCGGCAAGGCAAGATCAAGATGTACCCGGAAGTGATCAAGCGCATGATCGCCTCCTACACGGGCGCGTAACGGCGTGCTCGAAACACTGCTGCACTATTACCGGACGCTCACCAACCCGGCGCAGTTGATCCAACTGCTGAGCACGATTCTTTCGGGGTGGCTGGGCTATGCCTTCCTGTTCGCGGTGGTGTTTTCGGAAACGGGTCTGCTGATCGGGCTGATCATTCCGGGCGATTCGCTGCTGTTCACAGTGGGGGTGGTGGCGGGAGCCGGGCACCTGAACCTGCTGGTGGTGAACGGGGTGCTGATGGCGGCGGCGATGCTGGGCGATTCGACCGGATACCTGCTGGGGCGGCAGACGGGGCCGCGCATTTTCAGCCGGCCGGATTCGCGGCTTTTCAAGCAGGAATACGTGACCCGCACCAAGGCCTTCTACGACCGCTACGGCGCCAAGACCATCCTGTTTGCGCGGTTCCTGCCGGTGGTGCGAACGTTCGCAGCGTATCTGGCGGGCGTGGGGCAGATGCCGTACCTGCGTTTTCTGCCGTTCAGCATCTGCGGCGGGCTGGGCTCAGTGGGGCTGCTGACGACGCTCGGCTACAAACTGGGGGGCATTCCGATTGTGGCGCGAAACTTCGACAAGGCGATCCTCCTGATCGTCCTGCTTTCGCTGCTGCCGACCATGATCGAAGTGTGGAGGGCGCGGCGGGCGCCGGCGCAGGGAGCAGAGCAGGCGGAATAAGGCGGCGGTTCCGTCACCGCTGGATCCGGTTCCTTTTGGGGAAAGACCGCTCCTTACAGTCGCGGCTCCGAATTCCTGCTGTGCCAACGTCGCTTGGTTTCGAGCATTTTGGTAAGCATCCGTTTCAGTCTGTCGTTTTTCCGCTTACTGAGGCCACCGGCTGGTTTTTGCCAGGGCTGATCCTCGGGAAGAAACGGTCAACGCAAGCACCCGTGACTGCCAATTGGTGACTCAGGTATATCAGCGCCCAAATTTGGGCCGCGGATAAACGCGGATAAACGCAGATTGAAAACGCGAGAGTTATCAGCGTTCATCCGCGTTGATCTGCGGCCAATTATGTTTGCTTATGCCGACACTACCCGACGCGTTCCTTGACGAGGGGCACGGCGGACGGCTTGACCACGTTCCAGATCCGCTCCAGTTCGGCTTCACGGACGGGGCGCGCGACAACGAAGCGGTTGCCGGTTTCGAAATCGGCGGCCAGTTCGGGATCGTAGCGGTCGGAGATGAGGACGAAGGCGCCGACGCGCGGCTGCATGCGCTCAGAGAGCTCGACCCAGTTGAGGCCGGGAGCGTGCACGGAACAGAACGCCAGGTCAAAGCGCATGCGCTGCGTCAGTTCCAGACCCTTATCCGCATTCTCTACCGGAACGGCGCGAGCGCCGCGCGCGGAAAGCTGGCCGACCAGGTGGTTGAGGGTGGCCTCATCCGGCTCGATGACGAGCGCGGTGAGGGGGACGGCGGATGCGGGTTTGCCGGCAGCGGCCGGCGGAGCGGCGGCAGCGGCGCCGCGCTGGCCGCCGGTGATGGGCAGCTCGATTTCGAAGCGGGGGTCGGAGTTGTTCTTTTCGATGAGCCGGACTTCGCCGCCGTGGCCTGCAATCACGCTGCGCGCCACTCCCAGAACCGAGGCGGCATCACCCGGTTTGTTGGAGACGGGCGGGCCGGTGAAGGTGATTTCAATCAGCAAGCGCTTGCCGAGGACGCTGGTGCGGACCGTGATGAGCTTCTGCCCCGACTCGGAGAGAGACTGCTCGGCATGCACCAGAAGGTTGAGCAGCACCTGCTCCAACTGGCCCTGGGAGCCGAGCACGTGCAGCGGTTCGCGCGTAGTGTAATCGAGCACACGAATGCCGGAGGCCTTCCAATCGGCCTCGCGGAATTCGATCAGATTGCGCAGCAGAGCGCCGATGGCGACGGGCCGGGCTTCGGACTGCTCGGCTTCGGCATAGGAGACCAGGCGATCGACGATTTCCATGGCCTTGCGCGACTCGGCGGCGATGGCGCCCAACTCGCGCTCCTCGGCGGCGGAACGGGCCTGTTCGGCGGCGCGGGAGGCGAGAGAAGCGGCGGAAGAGAGGGGCGCGCGCAACTCATTTACCACGCCCGAGATGAGCCGGCCTACAGCGGCCATCTTCTCGGTACGGAACAGGCGCTCCTGTACGGTGCGCTGCTCGAGCAGGCGGATGGCCGCGGCGGCCTGCTTGGCGAGGTGCTGGGCCAGTTCCCTATCGTCATCGCTGAAGGTGCGGGAGCGCTGGCATTCCAGGCTTAGCACGCCCAAGGCGTCCCCTTGCGCCAGGAGAGGGACGAAGAGGACGGAGCGGGGACGGCCCTCGACGGTATTGCGCGTCTGCAGCGGACTCTGGCCGGAATCGGGAACGGCAAGAGCGCGGCGGAACTGAAAACAGGCCACCGCGCCGGCAGGCGATTCATTGGGGGGCAAAACCAGGGGCAGCGAGACCGGCGGCTCCCCTTCCGCAGCCACGGCTTCCAGAGTCTTGGTGGAGCGGTTGTGGAGGTAGATCAAAACGCGGCTGACACGCAGGACTTCGGGGAGGGTCTCAGCCAGATATTTGAGAATGAGCTCGGCCGAAGGAGCGCTCAGGATTTCCTCGCCGAGGCCATAGATCTTGCGGAGCCTGGCACGGTCCCGGTGGGTGCGGCGCTGGCGGTCCACGAGGACGATGCCGATGATCAGGAGGATACCGAACACCGCCGCAACGGCCGGCATCCATCCCACCGGTTGCAGCATGAGGCCGGTGACGCCGTGGGCAAAGTCATGAAAATTACGATCGATGGGAGCCGAAGCGCTGCTGCCGACAGGGGACGCAGTCCGGGCGTGCACGGGCAGACAAAAGGCGACCAGACCTGCCCCGTGAAGCAGCCTGCCCGAGGGTATCAGTCCCCGAACTCGGATTGATCTGCCAGCCATCTCCGTAAGGAACCGCTCAGAAAATTATCTACATTAATACTAGTACCTGGCAAGTCAACATAGGTAGTACGTATTCCGACCACCCTCATTCGTGCTGCGACGCCGGCTTGCACCCCGGTGAGGGAATCTTCGAAGACAATACAATTTTCAGGACGTACGGCCAATAATTCCGCGACGCGGAGAAAGACCTCCGGATCCGGTTTGGGCCGCCGGACATCGCTGCCGTTGACGACGGCCTGGAAAGAGGAACCGAGCCCGGAGCGATCGAGAATGAAGCGGACGTTGGCGGGTTCGGCATTACTGGCCACGCCCTTGGGAACCCGAGGGTAGGAGGACAGGAATTTCCTGATTCCGGGAACGAGCATCTCTTCAATCTTTTCGGCCACAATCTCGCGATACAGTTCCTCTTTGGCGGCGCCGCGGGCGAGGACTTCTTCCAGCGGGAGGCCGTCACCAAAATAACCGCGCACGATATCGACGTTGTGGCGGCCGTACATGAACCGGTGCATCTCCTCGGTGGTTTCGAGGCCGTAGCGGCGGTTGAAGCGCTCCCAGGCGACGCGGTGGACGGGGTTGGAATCCACGATGACGCCATCCATATCGAAGACGAAGGCGAGCCCCGGGGACAGGAACGGTGGAATCACCCGGACACCAGGTTGTCGCTCATCCAACTCAAATATGCCGGAGAGCCCTCGACGATGGGTAGAGCGATCAACTCCGGAACCTCATAGGAGTGCGCCTCCTCGATGGCGGCGCGCAGGGGAGCGAAGAGCCGGCGCGACGACTTGATGATGAGGAGGCACTCTTCGGACGATTCGAGCGCGCCCTGCCAGCGATAATAACTGCGGATAGCGGGAAGGATATTCACGCAGGCAGCGAGGCGGCGTTCGACGAGCACGCGAGCCAGGCGGTCGGCCTCATCGGCCGATTCGCAGGTGCACAGAATTACAATCTTGTCGGTCATTTTTCGAGGAATTTCCGAAGCAACTCCGCTTCAAGATGCTACTATTATGTTCCAGGCCAAACCGCGATGAAAACCCCGCTTGCCCGATTCGCTTACGCGATTGCGCTGCTGCTGGTGGCCGGTTATGCGTGGACTACGCTGCACGGAGCCAACGGGCTGCAGGCGCTCTACGCGAAGCGGGCGGAAATCCGGGAACTGGAGAAGCGCAACGCGACGCTGGCGCAGGAGATCGAGCGCAAGCGGGAGCGCATCCGCCGCCTGGCGGACAATCCGGGGGAACAGGAACTGGAAATTCGCGAGCGGTTGAAACTGGTCCGACCGGACGAAAAAGTCTACATCATCGGCGAACCGGCCAAGAAATAGTTTGATGGGCAAACGCATCATGCTGTCCGTGGTGGGCGCGGCGATCGGTGTGCTGCTCGGCCTGATGGTGGACTTTCTGGGCGCGGGCAATGCGGCACTGATTGCGGGGGCGGTGCTGGGAGCGGTGCTGCCGCCGCTGATCCTGGGGAAGCCGGGCAAATAGACCGGACGCGGCGGAAGGCTATCTGGATTTGCCGGCGCGCGCGGCGGCGCTTTTCTTTTTCGCTTTTTTCGCCGGGGCTTTGGCGCCGCGGCGTGCCAGAGCGGCCTCGTAAGAGGAAAGATAGGCGCGGGCGGGAACCCGCTTCAACGCCCGGCCGATCAAATCCAGCGGAAGGTCATCCGGATTCCGAAAGCGAATGCAGGATTTGCCCATGTCGAGCTTCTTGCCGGTTTTGGCCCACTCGTCGCGGAACCAGCGGGCGTTTGAGCCGGCGGCCGAGCCATCGCAGCTATCATAGACGCACATGAGATAGAGCGAGAGATAGTTCTTCTGCGCGGCCAGAGCGGCGAACATGAGCGGCTGCCTGGGGTCACAGTGGTAGCCGGCCGGATAGATGCGGTGCGGCACGTAGTAGCCGATCATGCCGTAGATGATGCCCTCTTCGTACTCGGGGTCGAGATTATCGAGGATGACCTTGCGGACGGTGTTGATGGCGGCGCGGCGATCTTCGGGAAGCGCGGCCAGGTATTCGGCCACGGTGGCGGCTTTGCTCTGCATGGGGAGAAACTATCACAGACTGCGAGCGCTGCCAATCGGGCGTCAGGCGGCTTCGCCCGCGGGAGATCAGTTCGGCGAGAATGAGTGGAAGGCTACGATGAATTCCTTGGGCATCCTGGTTCTGCTGGCCGCCATCGCGTTCGGTCCCGGCGGACGCTTCCAACTGGAGGAGAGCCGCGACGAGTTCGGGATGCGGTCGCACGGAGTGGTGGAGACGATTGCGCCGGGACGGACTAAGGCTTATCCGCTGCCGCAAAGCACGGCCGCGGATTTCGTGCGGCTGCGGCCGGAAGATGCGCGCCTGAATCCGGTGGACGCACAGCGGTACGAACGGGAAGAGTGGATCGGACCGCACCAGGTGGAGGGCGGCAGGCTGTGGTTCGGGAACTCCTACTATGACGGCGAAGGCGAGCGGGGCGTGGGCGCGTTCGGATATTTCGATACGGCGACGCGCACGTACACGATTTTCCGGCCGCCGGAGATGGCGCGGTGGGAGGCGAGCGCGATGCTGGTGGAGGCGCAGCGGGTGTGGATCGGGCTCGACCGGTTCGGCGAGGACATCTCGACGTTTCCGGGCGGACTGCTGGAATGGAACCGGACGACGCACGCGGTGCGGAAGTACGATCTGGAATTCGTGATCGGGAGCATCCGGCGGGAAGGCGACGCGCTGCGGCTCGAGAACCGCTATGGCGGCTATGCGCTGCTGCGCGGGGGTGAGGTGAGGCGATTTCTGGCGAACGGGAAAGCGACGGACAAGTTTCCGGCGCCGCCGAGCCATTACTGAGGAGAGCGGGATCAGGGGGCGAGGCCTTTCCTGCCGCACCCGTCCGGCGCTCCCGTACGTCTAACTTACGTGGTTCGCATTCTGGGAAGCTTGTTGTGCCTTTCGGCAGCCCTCATGGCGCAGGCGCCGGTGGTGGGGGATATCAATTTTTACGGACTTCACGGGATCGCGCCGGACCGCATCATGAGCGCGGCGAAGCTGAAGGCGGGCGGGCCGCTGCCGGCGTCGAAGGGCGACATGGAGGACCACATCGCGGAGGTTCCGGGAGTGGGCGGAGCGCGGGTGGAGGCGATCTGCTGCGAAGGCGCGCAGGTGGACGTGTTCATTGGGATTGAAGCGAAGAACGGACCTCATTCCGCCTTCCGCTCCGAGCCGACCGGCAACGTGATGCTGAGCGACGACCTGCTGGAGGTCTACCAGCAGTACGGCGCCGCACTGCGGCGGGCGGCGGCGCGCGGCAAGGGCACGCAGGATTTGACGGCGGGGCACGCCATCACGTCCGACCAGGACGCCAACGCAATCGAGCAGCACTTTCTGCTGTACGCGGCCGCCCATCTGGACGAATTGCGGAATGTGCTGCGCAACTGCGCCGATCCGGACCAGCGGGCCGCGGCGGCGGCGGTGATGGGATATGCGGTGCGCAAGAGCGACGTGGTGGACGACCTGGAATACGCGCTGCAGGATCCGGACGATGCGGTGCGCACGAACGCGTTGAAGGCGCTGAATGCGATTGCGGTGCTGGGTTCCGTTCAGCCGGATGCCAGAGTGAAGATCTCGCCGACGTGGATGGTGGAGCTGCTGCATTCGGTGGTGCTGAGCGACCGCATAGAGGCGGTGAAAACGCTGCTGACGCTGACGGACCACGACGGACAGGAAGCGCGCGAGCAGATCCGCGACCGCGCGCTGGCCGACCTGATCGATATGGCGCGATGGAAGACGCCGCGCTATGCCCTGCCCCCGTTCCTGCTGCTGGGACGGGTGGCGGGCGCGACGGACAAACAGACGGAGCAGAGCTGGGCGAAGGGCGATCGGGAGTCGATTATTGCCAGGGCGCAGACGGGGCCGAAGAAGAGACTAGCGCCGTGAGCGGGGGTTGGTTTCTTTTCGAGGGGACCGCTCCCTTCGGTCGCGGCTCGGAATGGGGCGGAACGGAGCACGACCGCTCCTTCGGTCGCGGCTCGGAATGGAAGCGGAACGGAGCACGACCGCTCCTTCGGTCGCGGCTCGGGATGGGGCGGAACGGAGCACGACCGCTCTTTCGGTCGCGGAACGGAATGGGGCGGAATGGAGCACGACCGCTCCTTCGGTCGCGGGTCGGAATGGGGCGGCACCTTGACGGCGGGTATTCCGGCTGGTCGGGTATGCCGGCACGGATGCCGGCATGGCCGGCCAGGAGGCCGGCGCTACGCGGGTCGGAACGGGAGCAGGCACGGGGACTAGAATAGAAATCAGCAGACAGGAGGGCGGAAGGCCGGGATTTGCGGCGGTCCAGGACCCGGGGTCGGGCCCGAAAATTCATTATGACCAGACGGCAACTTTTGGCGGGAGCGGCCGCGGGAAGCGCATTGTTGACGTCCACGGCAGGGGCGCAGTCGCACGCAGAGAATCCGCCCAAGGCGCCGCGGATCACGCCATCCATCTGCCTGTATTCCCAGGTTCTGCTGAAAGTGCCCTACGACGAGCTGGGGCCGGTTTTGAAGAGCCTGGACGTAGACGGCTGCGACCTGGCGGTTTTTCCCGGCAGCCACATCCGCGCGGAGCACCTGGACCTGGATGTGGAGCGGGCCATCGAAGCCATTACCGGCGTGGGCGTGGATGTGCCGGTGCTGAGCACGGAGTGCACGTCGCTCTCGGACAGCTCGATCCGGACGGTGGCGGGCTTCGCGAGCGAGATGGGCATTCCGCTGTTCCGCGCCGGGCACTGGAAATATCCGCCGGCGGGGCCGGTGGAGGCGCGACTGGCGGAGGTACAGCGGGACATGGCGGGCCTGGCGTCGCTGGCGCGCATGGCCAACATGGCGGTGGCGATCCAGAACGTGCCGGGCGAAGTCGGCGGGGCGTTGTGGGACACGCACATGCTGATCCGCGCGCTTGACCCGCGCACTATCGGCTATGATTACGATGCCGGATACGCGGCCGAGATGGGAGCGCTGAGCTCGGACGTGGCGCTGCGGCTGGTGCTGCCGCGCATCAAGATGGTGACGGCGCGCGATTTCTACTGGACGAAAGACGGCGGGGCGTGGAAGAGCGCGGCCTGCCCTCTGGGCGAAGGCATGGTGGATTGGGCGGCGCTGTTTCAGGCGTTGGCCAAGGCGCATTTCGCGGGTCCGATTTCGGTGACGGTGGATTACCGGCCGACCGACGACCTGGGAGCGGTGCGACGCGACGTGGCGTTTCTGCGCAAGCAGGTGGCGGCGGCGTATGGGGGGTAAGCGGTGGATGGCGATGGGCGGCGCGTGCCTGGTGCTGGCCGGCCTCATCTACGCGCAGCGGGCGTTCCGCGTCTACCGCAGCATGGAAGGCTACGACAACATCCCGCTGCCGGCCGATTACGCGGAGAAGACGGAATGGGTGCAGGCGCGGCTGATGTATCCGCAGCATCCGAACGCGCGTTTTTCGCGCTTTTCGCGCTGGTACGGGCTGCCCGACTGGCGCGAGGGCGGGACGAGCTGGACGCAGGATTATCCGCGCGCCGACCGGCATTTCGCGCAGGCGCTGCGGCGGCTGACGCGCATCCACGCGCGCTCGGCCGAGCAGCCGGTGAACCCCGACGACACCGACGATTTCTTCAACTGGCCGTGGCTGGTGGCGGGGGAGATGGGCGACTGGAAACTGACCGACGCGCAGTGCAAAATCCTGCGCGAGTTCCTGCTGCGCGGCGGATTCCTTTACCTGGACGATTTCTGGAATGCGGACGAATGGGAGCGGTTCGACGAGAGCATGCGCAAGGTGTTCCCGGACCGGCCGATCGTGGAGATGGCCAGCGATGACGGGATCTTTCATACCGTTTACGACCTGGACGACCGCTACCAGATTCTGGGCATGTGGGCGCTGGAGCGGCGCGGCGGCATGCGGCAGCGCGCGGCGGGCACGGTGCCCCACTGGCAGGGAATTTACGACGACAAGGGACGCGTAATGGTGACCATGACGTTTAACAACGACGTGGGCGATTCGTGGGAATGGGCCGACGAGCCCGTCTATCCCGAAAAATTCTCGGCGCTGGGGATCAGGCTGGGTGTGAATTACGTCGTCTACGCGATGACGCATTGATGTCCGCGGAAACCGATTTTCTGATCATCGGCGCGGGCGTGGCGGGGCTGCGCGCGGCCATCGAGCTGGCGGCGGCGGGGCGCGTGCTGGTGGTGGCAAAGGAAGGGCTGCACGAATCGGCGTCGGAATACGCGCAGGGCGGCGTGGCGGTCGCCCTGAGCGACGACGACGACGTAGGGCTGCACGAACAGGACACGCTGTACGCCGGCGACGGGCTGTGCGACCCTGCCGCGGTGCGGACGCTGGTGGAGGAAGGACCGGCGGCCATCGAAGAGCTCATCGAATGGGGCGCGGAGTTCGACCGCGTAGGCAGCGAACTGGCGTTCACGCGGGAAGGGGCGCACAGCCGCAACCGCATTCTGCACGCACACGGCGATTCCACCGGACGGGAGATTACGCGCGCGCTTTACGCCCGGGCGGCGCGGCTGCCGAATGTGACGCTGCGCAGCTACTCGGCGATCTGCGATCTGCTGGTGGGCGCGAGCGGCGCGCGCGGGGCGATTCTGAACGGCGATCCGGTGACGGCGCGAGCCGTGCTGCTGGCCACCGGCGGGCTGGGCTGGGTGTACCCGAACACGACGAATCCGGATGTGGCGACGGGAGACGGCGTGGCCATGGCATGGCGGGCCGGAGCGGACATTCAGGACATCGAGTTCGTGCAGTTCCATCCCACGGCGCTGCACCTGGAGGGAGCGCCGCGGTTTCTGCTTTCTGAAGCGCTGCGCGGCGAGGGCGCACTGCTCCGCAACACGCGCGGCGAGCGGTTTATGCCGCGGTACCATCCGCTGGCGGAGCTGGCGCCGCGGGACGTGGTGGCGCGGGCCATTGTGGCGGAAATGGCGGCGACGCGTGCGGACCACGTGCTGCTGGACCTCTCGCACCGCGAGGCGGGGTTCGTGCGGGAGCGGTTTCCGCGCATTTACGAAACCTGCCGGCACTATGGGATCGACCTGGAGCGGGAGGCGGCACCGGTGGCGCCGGCTGCGCACTATGCCATGGGCGGCGTGCGCACGGACCTGGAGGGACGGGCCAGTATTCCGCATCTGTACGCGGCAGGGGAGGCGGCTTCGACGGGCGTGCACGGCGCCAACCGGCTGGCCAGCAATTCGCTGCTGGAAGCGGTGGTGTTTGGCGCGAGGGCGGCGCGGGCGATGGCGGAGGACGCAGGGGGAAAGGATTCAGGGGAAGCGCCGGAGAGCGGCGGTGAAGCGAAAGCGCCGGCACAGATGACGGCGGCGGAGATTCGGGCGTTGGCGTGGCGCGATTGCGGCATCATCCGCGACGCGGCCGGGCTGACCGAGGCGTGCCGCATTCTGAAAGCGGCTGCGCCCACACCGGATGCGCGGAACCTGCAAGCGGTGGCGCTGCTGATTGCGCGCTGCGCGCTGGCGCGCGAGGAAAGCCGGGGAGCGCATTTCCGCCGCGATTTCCCGGAGAAGCGCGAGGAGTTCGCGCGGCATAGCATTGTCCGGCAGGGCTCAGACGTCCGCTTTCAGTAGCGTGGCCGGATGACCGGACAGAATGCGGATTTGTAGGACAGCGGCGGGCTTCCGCTCGCCGCATGCCGGGCGGAAGCCCGGCATGACAGCCCGAAGGGCTTTCCTACATCGGCGACGATGGGTTTTCGAGACCAGCGTAGGATTCGGGTGATGTTGCTGGCCAGCTTCCCAGCCGTTCTTGCGGCGCAGGCTCCCGATAACGCAGCGCAGTTGCTGCTTCTGAATAGGCCGGGGATCGTGACGTATCCACTCAATTTTTCGGGGCTGGGCGATATCCGGCTGCCGCTTGTGACGGGGTGGGCGGCCTCATGGACGGCCACCAGCTTTCTCCTGCACGGGCTCGACGCCACCGATTCCTACCAGCCGGGGCTGCCGGTGATGCTGGACGATCCGGCGGCGGAAACTCCGGTCGCGTTGGCCGATGCCTTTACGGCCGGTTCGGCGCCGGTAGATGCGCTGGATATCGAGATCAGCCTTCGGACCGCCGAAAGCGCGTGGCATGGCGGACTGGTCACCGAGGACACGGGATCGGTGCTGGCCGGCAACAACCTGCCGCCCGAGCCACAACGCGGCATCGTGGAGCGGCCGGAGGAATTTCAGTGGTTCACGCGGGACACGGCGCAGATGGGCGGGCCCATCACGCGATGGGCCGATTTCACGGCGACGGCGACGGGACAATGGGCGTCGCAGACCGCGCCGCAGCGCGCGGACGGGACTGACATCCGCAGCCGCATGCTGTTCGCGAATCCGCACGGGACGATGCGATTCGGCCGGCACGACCGGATCGACGCGCTCTACAGCGGTTCGCGGCTGGATCTTTCGAGCGGCGGATGGCCGGCGGGAATCGGGGCGATTCTGGCCAGCCCGGTCATGCCGACCTTCTATGGCGTCGACGGCTTTGAGGATCTGCGCGAGGTGGATCATTTCGACCTGGTGCAGGCCGGCTGGACGCACGAATTCGCGGGCGCCGCGGCGTTCGATTTCCGGTATGGCTACTCCACCGCGCACCTGGATACGACGCCGGCGAACCCGAACGAGCCGGCGCGGATCGACCTGCTCGATCCGGCGCCCGCCGATGCGCCGCTCTCCAATTTCGCCATCCGCACGCGCCACGAATTCAGAGCCGGCTACTGCTTCCGGCACGCGATTTTCGGCGTGGATTGGGAGGCGTCACAGGCGCGCAACCGCTTCCAGGCGCCGGGGAATGCCGATGTCCTCACCGTGGCGGGGGCGCCTGCATACGTGGTGGACCTGAACACGCCTACCGAGACGCGGGAGAGCATCGATTCTTTTCGCGCCGCAGCGGGGGATACGATCGCGCTGCCGCACGGGGCGACGCTCGATCTGAACCTGCTGCTGGACTTGGCGCGGGGCGGGCCGATTTCGTGGGTAAGCCCGTCGCCGCGGGTCGGCGTGGCGGTTCCGGTGCCGGGATTTTCGCGCGTCACCCTGCGCGGCGGATATGCGCGCACGTATGCGCCGCTGGCGGGGCGTTACCTGGATTTCGGCAATCCGGCAGCGCTCAGCGGGCTGGTGTACGACGCGCAGACGGGGCAACTGGTGGAGCGGTTCGGCGGGGCGTATTCGAGCATCGATCCGAACCTGGAGCGGCCGTACGCCGACCAGTTCCTGCTGGGGCTGGAGGCGAGACTGCCGCGGCGGAGCACGTTTTCGGTGAGCCTGATCCGGCGCGACGATAAAGACCGCATCGCCGCCGTGAATACCGGTGTGCCGGCTTCGGATTATACGCCGGTGGTGCTTCGCGATCCCGGGCCGGATTTCATACCGGGGACGTTCGACGACCAGTTGATTACGGTGTACGCGCAGAACCCGGCCACGCTCGGACAGGACCGATACTTGCTCACCAATCCCGCCAGCCTGCGCGAATTGAGCGAAGCGCTGACCGCGGATCTGGCGACTCGTTACCGGTTCACCGAGCTGCGCGCTTCCTTCGCGGCCGAAAAATCGTTCGGGCCCACCAACCCGGGCAACTCCCAATGGGTGAACGACCCGGGCGTGACCGGCTCGCTGTACAGCAATCCGAACACGCTGATCAATGCCACCGGGCATCCGTTTCTGGATCGTGCGTTCATCGGCAAACTGGGAACCGTGTCGGAAGCGCCGGCGCGATGGGGAGGGTGGCGGCTGGTCAACAGCATCGTCTACATAGACGGGCTGCCGTTCGCGCGCCAACTGCTCGTGACCGGCTTGCCGCAAGGGCCGTTTTTGCTGGACGCGACGATTCGCGGGAGCCCGGAGGGCGGAAACCGCGCGCAGTACGTGCTCAACTGGAACCTGCAGGTGGAGCGCGCGTTCCCGGTGGCGTTCGGGCGGGTGGAAGCGGCGGCGGAGATCGTCAACGTGCTCAATAACGGCAACAAGATCGTGGAGAGCCAACTGAGCGGGCCGCAATTCAACCTGCGGCCCGCGGTGGCATTGCCGGCTCCGAGGATGCTGCGGGTCGGGCTGGCGTGGCGGTTCTGAGGGGTGAGGGTTCGCGTAAAGGACGAAGGCTCGGACTTGGGGCCACGGATGAACACGGATCAACGCAGAAATCGTTTGATCCGTGTTGACCCGTGTTCATCCGTGTACCAATAAACAGGAAAGGCCGCTACCATAGGCACGTGAAAGCTTTGTGGATGACAATGGCACTGGCATCGACATTGGGGGCGCAGACGTACGCCGACCTGATTCTGACGAACGGGAAGATCTGGACGGGGAACACGGCGCAGCCGCAGGCCGAGGCCGTGGCGTGCGCGGGCGGGCGCATCGTGGCGTTGGGCACGGCGGCGGAGGTGGCGAAGTGGGCCGGACCGCAGACGCGCACGATCGACCTGGGCGGAAAACGGGTGGTGCCGGGGTTCAACGACGCGCACGTGCACTTCTTTGACGGCGGCTCGGCGCTTGCCGCGGTGCAGTTGCGGGATGCTGCGAGCCAGGCGGAATTCCGGGAGCGCATCCGGGCGTTCGCGGCGAAGCTGCCGGCGGGCCGCTGGATCCTGGAGGGCGATTGGGACCACGAGCGCTGGACGCCGGCCGAATTGCCGACGCGGCAACTGATCGACGACGCGGCGGGCAATCATCCGGTCTTCGTGAACCGGCTGGACGGGCACATGTCGCTGGCCAATTCGCTGGCGCTCAAAATGGCGGGCATCACGCGGAACACGCCCGATCCGCCGGGCGGGACGATCGTGCGGGATGCCAACGGCGAGCCGACCGGCGTGCTGAAGGACGCGGCCAAGGCGGCGGTGGAGCGGCTGATTCCGGCGCCGTCCCAAGACCAGATTATGGACACGCTGCGCGCGGCGATGCGATACGCGGCCGAAAACGGCGTGACGAGCGTGCAGGACATGTCGGCCGAGCCGGCGGTGCTGCGGGCGTACCAGCGGCTGCTGGCGAACGGCGAATTGACGGTGCGGGTTTCGGGGCATCAACCGCTGGCCTCCTACGGGCGGCTGGCGAGCGTGGGCGTGCTGGCGGGGTTCGGCAGCCCGATGCTGCATATCGGCGGATTGAAGGGCTTCGCGGACGGATCGCTGGGGTCGACGACGGCGCTGTTTTTCGAGCCGTATGTGGATGCGCCATCGACCAGCGGCCTGGCGGGCGAGGAGATGATTCCGGAATCGAAGATGGCGGGGCACATCCGGGAAGCGGACCGAGCGGGGCTGCAGATTTCGGTGCACGCCATCGGCGACAAGGCGAATCACATGATCCTCGACATGTACGAGGCGGCGGAGAAGGCCAACGGGCCGCGCGACCGGCGGTTCCGCATCGAGCATGCGCAGCATCTGCTGAAATCCGACATCCCGCGGTTTGCCTCGCTGCACGTGATTGCGTCGATGCAGCCGTACCATTGCATCGACGACGGGCGCTGGGCGGAAAAGCGGATCGGGCCGGAGCGGGCCAAGACCACTTACGCCTTCCGATCCCTGCTGGATGCGGGCGCAGTGCTGGCCTTCGGGTCCGACTGGGACGTGGCGCCGATGGACGTGCTGATGGGGATCTACGGGGCGGCGACGCGACGGACGCTGGACGGCAAGCATCCGGGCGGCTGGGTGCCGGAACAGAAGATCACGGTGGCGGAGGCGGTGCGCGCGTACACGTGGGGGTCGGCCTACGCGAGCTTCGAGGAGCGGATCAAGGGCACGATCGAACCCGGCAAGCTGGCGGACATGGCGGTGTTGACGGAGGACATTTTCGCGATCGATCCGGTGGAGATCGAGCACACGAAAGTGGCGCTGACGATTTTCGACGGGCGGGTGGCGTACCAGCGGTAGCGTATACTCTCTCTCCAGGAGAAGGGTATGGCGGCAGCGGCAGTTCGAGGGGAATTGAGCATCCGGCGGGCGCGGCCGGAGGATGCCGGCGAGTGCGGGGCGATCTGCTACCGCGCATTCCGCACGATCAACGGGCGGCACGGCTTTCCCTGCGATTTTCCCGGGCCGGAGGCGCCCACCGGCGTTCTGACGAACATGTTTTCCCACGGCGGGTTTTACTGCGTGGTGGCGGAGAGAGAAGGGCGGATTGTGGGCAGCAATTGCTTGGACGAGCGCGCCACGATCACCGGGGTGGGCCCGATCACGGTGGATCCCGAATGGCAGGATGCAGGCGCCGGACGGCGGCTGATGCAAGCGGTGATGGAGAGAGCCCAGGAGCAGGGCGCGGCGGGAGTGAGGCTGGTGCAGGCGGGGTTTCACGTGCGGTCGCTTTCGTTATATGCGAGCCTCGGGTTCGAGATCCGGGAGCCGCTGGCTTGCATGCAGGGACGCACGCGGCAGCGGGAGATTCCGGGCTGCGCGGTTCGGCCGGCCGAGGCCGGAGACGCGGAAGCATGCAACGAGCTGGCGCGGCGCGTGCACGGCTTCGACCGCGGCCGGGAACTGGCGGAGGCCATCGAAAAGGGCGGGGCGCGGGTGGTGGAACGGGAGGGGAGGATCACGGGGTACGCATCGGCGCTGGCGTTTTTCGGGCACGCGGCGGCGG
>DATJMP010000031.1:0-6665 GCA_035508655.1 Bryobacteraceae bacterium | reverse complement strand
CGAGCTTGATATCGATGTAGTTGCGCTCGCCCTTCAGCTTCAGGGCGTTCAGCTCATTGGCGTTAGTCGCGATCAGGCCGCTCTGCACGCCCATGTCGCCGCGCACGGATTTCAGGTCGGCGATGGTCTTATCCAGCTGGGATTGGGTCTGCGTGACCTGGTTTCTCACGGTGCCGACATCGTTGGAAACGCCGGTGACTTTGGCATCGGTCGCCTGGACGCTGGATTTCACGGTCGAGATTTCGGAGCTGACCTGCTGCTGCACCTTCGCCTGCTCGGCTTCGAGGGCGCGCACCTTCTGATCGGCATAGGCCTGAGCCTCGCTCTTGCCCTGGCTGGCAGCCTGGCGGGCCTGCGCGCGAGCGGCATCCAGTTCTTCGCGCAGCGTATCGAGATGGCGCTTCTGGGCTTCGCTGGTCACGTTGGCGGCGTCGCGGAGATTGGTGAGCTCAGTGGAGAGCTTCTCCTGCATCTGGGCAACATCAGTGCGAACATGATCAATCTGCATGTACAGATAAATGTTCATGGCGACGAGCGCGATGATCGCGCCGATCACCAAGGCAGGCAGGACGCTGGAGCGTTGCGGCTCCGGCTGCTGGTAGTTCGATGAGGGGGTCACAGTCTGGAAACTCCTTATACGGGGTGGTTACTTCGGATTACGCGGGCCGGCCCATCTGTCCGCAGTACAACTTCCCCGGCCCTTACACCAGTATAGATCGTGGCGGAGGGGATTTCGGTTTCGGGGAACCGGGTGTGGGCGGCGGGCGGGGCTGGGCCGAACTGGGAGGGGAAGCACACTGTACCGGGATCGGGCCGGACATCGGGTTCCGCACGGACAAGTTTCGCGGCGCTACGGGCGGTTGAGGCGCGCGTAGAGTTCGATGAGGCGGTCGAATTCGAGCTGCTCGGCGCGCAGGCCGGCTTCGGGCAAGGCGTCTACAACCTCCTTTTCATAGGCGCCTAAAAGGTTGTTGCGCAGCGTTTTACGTTTGTGGTGGAATGCGAGGCCGGCGAAGCGCAGGAATCCGGCGGCATCGGTAACGGCGGGAGGCCGCGGTTCCAGCAGCACCACGGCCGAATCCACTTTCGGGGGCGGCCGGAAGGCAGCGGGCTTCACTTCGAACAGCAGGCGAGCGCGCGCATAAAGGGCGGTGGCGACGGTGAGGTAGCCGTAGCTGCGGCTGCCGGGCCGCGCCACCAGCCGCTCCGCCACCTCCTTTTGCAGCAGAAAAACCGCGCGCCGGAACGGCAGTGACAGCACCTTTTCCAGGATGGGCGAGCTGATGTAGTACGGCAGATTGCCGGCGATGACCGCGGGGCCCCATTGGGCGAGATCGGTGGAGAGCACGTCCGCGTGGATGATTTCGGCGGGCAGGCGTGCGCGCAGAGCTTCGGCGAGTTCGACGTCGAGTTCGATGGCCACCACGCGGTCGGCGCGCGCGAGGAGCTTTTCAGTGAGTGCGCCTCGACCCGGGCCGATTTCGACGACGAGCGGCTCGTGCAGGGGGCAGGCAGCGGCGGCGATGCGCTCGAGGATCGCACCGCGAATCAGGAAATGCTGGCCGAGGCGGCGGCCCACTAGAGCCGCCGGATCTGTGCCGTTCTCGAAGATACCGCTCCCTTACGGTCGCGGCTCGGAGCGGAGCCGCGTGCGTGAAGGGGCGGTTTCGGACTGGAAGGGAAATACACGGTCGAAACGTTAGCTGCGCACGCGGATGGGTGGGGTCTGCACGCTGCGAATCTGCACGGCCTTGACCCGGCCAGAAATGGGCACGCCCATATTGGTGGCCGGAATGAACTGACCGAACATGATGATGTTGCTGAGGTCCGGGGTGAGCTCGCCGCGGACTACCGACCAGTCGGAGACGCGGCCGCTGGCGTCAATCGTGAGGAAGACGACGTCGGCGGTATCCGGGGTAGCCGCGTCGGTGCGCTCGATGCGCGGGGCATTCTCGTTGTCCGGCACAGGCGAGTAGACGCCGCTGGGGGCGAGAATGACTACCTGGCCGTCGGGACTGGTGAAAAGCATGGTATCCGCGAGGGCGTGGCGGAACATGAGGCTGGGCACCAGCAGGCCAAAGATGACGATAGAGGAAACCAGTCCGCCGGCAAAGGGAAAGGCCAGGGGTTTCATGAGGTTGTCGAACCACAGGCCCGCCTGATCCGACCAACGGGCCATGCGCGCAGCCAGACTCACCCGCACCAACCGGCGCGCACGCTCGTGAGATGCGAGTACGCGCAATCTCTCCGTCAGCCCGGCGGGAAGCGGAGCGCGATTCAGCTGTCCCATTGCGCGCCGCATGTTCTCGAAGGACTCCAATCGAGCGCTGCAGCGGCGGCAGGAAGCGAAATGCGCCAACATCGTCTCACTCTCCGCGGACGGCATCCTGCGGTCCACGAAAGAAGAGATCCGTTCTTGCACGCGATCACAACTCATAATTCACTCAGCCGTTTTCGGCACCAATCGCAAGGCCGGTGCGGTGCGCAACCGGATTGCGAGTTCTTCCCGAAGGGCTTCACGGCCCCGCAGGATTCGCGATTTGACAGTTCCGAGCGAAAGGCTCAAAACCTCCCCAATCTCCTCGTAGCTCAAATCCGCTATGTCGCGCAAAACCACGGCATCGCGGAAGCTTGGATTGATCCTCTCCAACGCCGCCTGAATCATGGCTTGCTGCTCCCGATCCAGTGCCATGTCAAAAGGCGATCGGCTGCCATCCGCAATCACGTCCTCCCAGTCGCGCTCCTCCTCGGTACCCGCCTCCAACTCCACCTCGCGCCGCCGGTGGCGGAAGAACCAGCGCCGTGCATTGTGGGCCTCGTTCACTGTGATGCGGTAAATCCACGTCTTCAGGCTGCTCTGCCCGCGGAAGGAGGCGATATTGCGGAACACCTTCAGGAAGACTTCCTGCACTACGTCGGCGGCCTCGGCGGGATCGTTCAGCAGGCGCAGCGCCAGCGTGTAAACCGATTGCTGGAACCGCGCGATCAGCTCTTCGTATGCACTCTCGCAGCCGGCGCGGAGTTCCTCTACCAGGCGAAGATCTTCGCCTTCTGCTCCGCCGCTCTCCGGAGCCCGCCCCGGATTCAATTCCAGGATCGAGGTGATCATCGGCACCTTCACAGTTAGCCCGCATCTCAGGCTAGCAAAATTCAAAGGCCTACGAAACTAGACTCCGGAAGCTGGGGGAAAGTTCCCAAGCCGGGGTCAGGGGCTGGTGCGTTGGGGAGGAGCGAGAACGTTGTTCCTGTTGGAGCGGACGGACTCCCGCCGGTCTGGTATGCCGGCGAGGACGCCAGCATGGCCGGCCAGGAGGCCGGCGCTACGGTGTGTGCGGCGCGGTATAGTAGCGGTGCCATGAAAATCCGGTGCATTGTCCTTTTCGTCTCTTTTTTGGCGTGCGCCGCAGCGCAAACGCCGATCCGAGCGCTAATCATCGACGGGCAGAACAATCATGACTGGAAATCCACGACGCCGGCCCTCAAGGCAGTTTTGGAGGAAAGCGGGCGATTTCGAGTGGATGTGTTGACCTCACCGCCTAAGGGTGGAGATTTCAGCGGCTTCCGTCCGGATTTCCGGCGATACCGGGTGGTGATTTCCAACTACAACGACTTCGGGGGCGGCAACACCTGGCCGGCGGCGGTGGAGACGGAATTTGAGGAGTACATGAGGCGCGGGGGCGGGTTCGTTTCCTACCATGCGGCCGACAATGCTTTCCCCAACTGGACGGCTTACAACCTCATGATCGGGATCGGCGGCTGGATGGACCGAAACGAGAAGGCCGGCCCATATTGGTACTTTCAGGACGGCAAGCTGGTTTCGGACGCGAAGCCCGGCACGGCGGGAAATCATGGCGCGCGCACGCCGTTCCTGGTGGTGACGCGCGATTCCGGCCACCCCATCATGCGCGGACTGCCGGAGAAATGGATGCACGCGCCGGATGAGCTGTATAGCAAGATGCGGGGACCGGGGAAGAATATGACTGTACTGGCGACGGCGTATTCCGACCCGGCCAACCACGGCACCGGGCACGACGAACCGATGCTGCTGGTATTGACCTACGGCAAAGGGCGCATCTTTCACACGACGCTAGGCCACGACGTGGCGGCGATCGGGTGTGTGGGCTTCCGCACCACATTTGCGCGCGGGGCGGAATGGGCGGCGACAGGAAAGGTGACCATCCCGGTACCGCGCGATTTCCCGACAGCGGAGAAGGCGAGTACGCGGCTGCCGATGCCTCCAGGCCGCGGATCGGTCCTGGAGTAGAGCGCAGCATACAACGGGTCTTCTCCAACCGCTCTCTCGAAAGTCATGCTGGGCCGTGATTCGGCTGGTCGAGTGTGCCGGCACGGCCATGGTGACTCCCTTGCGGTCGCGGCTCCGTTTCGATCACCTCGCCGAAAGGACTTTGGGGCGCTCTTCGGCCGTCTTTCGCTTCACGAGCTTGTTGAAATTGCTCTTTCTGCCGCTGGCCATCGTGTCCTGAACAATGAGCGTAAGGCCGCGTTCGTCGAATTTGCGGAACCAGTCGTCCCAGGAGATTGACTCGAGCGACTCCTCACCGCTGTAGCCGGGAAAGTCGAGCCGGATGATGCCGATATCGCCGCGCCAGCCGGTATCCTTGACACAGGCCGGGGTGGCGCCGCGCTCTTCCGCCCAGCGGCGGATTTCGTCGTGATCGAGGAGCGAATGGGCGGAGGCGCCTGCGGCGCGCCGCGCGGAGGTGCGCGCCGTCGCGGTGCGTGAGCCGGCCCGGCGACGGGAAGCAGAGCGGCCGCGGGCGGTGGCGCCGGCGCGGCGGGAAGCGGAGCGCTTCTGAGCACCGCGTCCGCTGCCCTGCCCCTCTTCGTTTTCCTGGCCGGACTTCGCCAGATTCTGCTTCAGCAGCCGTCTGGAAATTTGCGCGAGCTGGCGGTCGGCTTCGATCTCCTCCCGCAGCGTTTCCTGTAAAAGCCGGGCGGCATCGCGCAAGCCCAATTGCTGCGCCAGCGAACGGACGCTTTCGTAGCCGGCGATTTCATAATGCTCGACCTTGCGGGCGGCGCCCGTGATGGCGGAATCGAGAATGGTGTTCTCGCGATCCTTACTCATCACGTCCTGCCCCTCTTCCACGATGGCCTTCATGCCCTTGCACGGGCGTCTGCGCGGGCGCATGTCCATGCTCTCGAACACGTGCTCGATGCGCTGCACCTGGTTGCGCGTCACCTCGAGGTGTGCGCGCAAAGCGGTTTCCAGTTCCTCATCGGTGGCGGACTTCGCCATTTTGGGCAGCGCGCGGACCAACTGCTTTTCCGCGTCGAACAAATCCTGGAGTTCCTCGACGAGGAGTTGCTCCAGACCTGCAACCTGCTTTGCCATGAATTTCTCCGTGTGAGGGCGCCTTGAGCCGAATGGTCCAGCTTCGGGTACCGCCCCTATTCGAGTGTCGCAACGGGCGGCGAAAGCCGTTGTGATCGCCTTCACCGGCCCTTCCGGAGACGTAAAGTCCCGCTCATTTTGCCTTACGTTAACCTGAAGCTTATGCCCGTGATACCCGCCGCAGAGCTGACACGCTTCTGCGAAGCGATACTCAAAGGCGCCGGAGTGCCGGCGCACAAAGCGACCGTGACGGCCGCGTGCCTGGTGGCTTCCAATCTGCGCGGCGTCGATTCGCACGGAGTGCAACTGCTCGGCTTTTACGTGGACCAACTCCTGGCTGGGGAGATGGATCCGGCAGCGGATGGATGCGTGGTTTGCGAATCCGGCGGCTGCCTGCTGATGGACGGGCAGAATGGCCTGGGGCAATGGATCGCAGAGACCTGCTGCGGGCACGCCATACGGCTGGCGCGCGCAAACGGCATCGGCATGGTAGTGGCGCGGGAATCGAACCACTTCGGCGCGGCGGCGTGGTGGGCGCAGAAGATGAGCGCGGCGGGGATGATCGGAATTGTGGTGTGTAACGCGTCGCCGATCGTGCCGCCGTGGCAGGGCAAGGAGGGGCGGGTGGGCACGAATCCCATTTGCATGGCGCTGCCGGGGCCGTGGCTGCTGGATATGGCGACGACAACGGTGGCGGCGGGCAAGGTTTTCAAGGCTTTCATCAACAACCAGCCCGAAATTCCGGCGGGATGGGCATTCGACTCCGAGGGCGTTCCTACCACCGATACGGCCAAGGCATACAAAGGCATGCTGATGCCGCTCGGCGGTTACAAGGGCAGCGGGCTCGCCATGATGGTGGAGATTCTCTGCGCGGTGCTGGGCGGCGGGGCGATGTCGACCGAGCTGGGCGGCATCCGCTACCGCGGCAAGCTGGTGCGGGTGAGCCAGACGTTCCTGGCCATCGATATCGCGCGGTTCATGCCGGTGGAGGAATTCACGGCGCGGATGGAAAAGCTGGTGGGCATGATGAAATCGACGCCGCCGGCTCCGGGCTACGAAGAAGTTCTGGTGGCCGGCGACCCGGAATGGCGCATCGAAGCCGAGCGGCTGGCCAACGGCATTCCGATCGCGGAGGGGAATTGGGAGACGCTCGTGAAGGCGGGGGAGAGAGTGGGAGTGGCTTACCGGGGGCCGGGGACCGGGGGCCAGGGGCCAGGGCGATGAGACTCTTTCCGCAAATGGACCCTCCCACGCGGTCCGGCCAGCATCGACAAATCGCTCCGGACCCCAGCGAGGCTGGAGCGAAGCC
>DATJMP010000030.1:0-13548 GCA_035508655.1 Bryobacteraceae bacterium | reverse complement strand
AATTCGGGGGTCTCCAGGATCCGCGCGGCGCGGTTGTATCCCTGGATGGCGCTGGCGCGGCGCTTGCATCGGGCGGGGTGATCCCCGATATCGATGTCGGCTGGATTGATCTTGTCAACCGCGGCCAGAATGGCGGCGATGGGAGCGCGCATCATGGCCAGGGCGAAGCCCGCCGATTCGTCGGCTTCCAGCTCCTTCACCGGCCCCGGCTTGGCGGAATTCAATCCGCTCAAGTGATGGTTCTGGATGTGTCCGAGCTCGTGGGCGAAAACGAAGTACTTGAACCAGTCCCGGCTGCTGCCGGGCGTGGTCAGCGTAGCGAAATATTCCGGGTCGTAAAAGATGCCCTCCAGCCCGATTTCCGGGCAGTTGGCCGCAAACGCGTTTTGTGCCACCCTGCTGCCGGTGACCGGCCATAAGCCGAACAGATTGGAGCTGCTAGCCAGACCCTCGTTGTTCTGAAGGTCCAGCAAAACCTGCGGCGCGCTCTCCCGTGCCGCGGCTATGGGGCCAGGGCGCGGTGTCGCAAACCTACAGAGCTCTTCCTGAGTGAGCGGCTGGCAAAGGACGGACATGGGCGCCAGGAAGGCAAGGACCGCAACCTTCATTTCGGGGGAACTCCGAAACGGATCGAAAGCACCTGAGTGCGCGGGACAGTATCGCCGCCGGAGCAAGTAACCGACCGGTCGTCGATCGAAACCACGGGGCACGATTTGCGTGAGCCGTCCCGAAGAAAGATGGCATCGCCCGGGGTGGACCCATCCGTGCTGCCGGCAGGTGCCGCAAGCCGCGGTTCGGACTTGGCATCGTCGGGCGGCTCGTGCAGAGCCACGGATTTGGGTGGCGGTCCGTCGTTGGAAATTTTGAAATTGAATTCAATTCTCCGCAGCTTCACCCGGTCGATGGCCTTGGTTCTTTTGCCATCGGGAAAAGTCGCATCGAGGACGAGTTGGCCGCGCTCCATCCGGACGATCTTGCCGAAGACACTGACGTTGTTGGAATCGGTGATGGTGTCGGCATGGGCCAAGCAGAGGGGTAGTATCGCCAGGCCCATCAGAAATCGCGCCTTACTCATCGAAACCCTCGCACGATATGGAAGCTCTTGACGTGGCTTTCCGGAACGGCATACAGGTCGAAATTGCGGATCTCCTTGATTTTGGGATCGCCGTGCACCGGGTCCAGAAGATAGTAGACGCCCTTTAAGTGGGCCACCAGCCGGCAATCGGTGGCGCCGTGAACAGCGCAATCGGGTAAGTCGCCGGTGAGATCCGTCACGAACCCGACTGTGGGCAAGCCGCTGGTCTCGTCAAACAGATCCGAGCGCGCCCGGCTCGCTCCACTGGCAAGACCGAGCAGGCCGGCGGCCAGAAACGCGGCCAACAGCAGCACGGGCGCCCACTGCTCGCCACGCACCGCGTTGAAGCGGGGTAGCCGGCGCAGCACCGCATAGATACAGGAAGCCAGCACGACTGCCAGCACCGGCCAGGCGGATTTATAAAGCACCTGAAGCGAAAAAACCGAGCTGAAGGCTACCGGAACGTCGCTCAATTCCAACGGATTCAAACCGAAATGGTAGTAATAAGAGGCGAAGTAGGACCAGCCGCCCGCAAACGCCAAAGCGGAGAACAAAACGGCAATTTCGGCTATGGGTTTGAGTGCACGGAGCGCGCCGGATGCCGTCTGCTCTGTGGAAATCTGGCCGGCCTCCAGAGGCAGCTTGAGATAGATCTTTTCCATCGCGGCACCCAGTTTTTGGGCGTAGTATACACCGGAAAACAAATATCCGCCAAAAGATTCTGTGTGCTGCGTTGGACTGGCGCGGCCCGGTTACAGCTTGGAAATGAATTCGAAGCTCTGCCGCAGGCTGGCGATGGGATCGCCCGGCGTCTGGTCCTGCTCCACGAAATAGTGCTGGGCTCCGGCTGCCGCCGTGGCTTTCAGAACCGCCGGCCAGTTGATCACGCCATGGCCGACCTCTTTAAACGTCGCGGCGGGAACGCTCTCGTTGTAGCGAACGGGCGTGTTGGGCGCTTTGTCCTTGAGATGGACCAGAGGCAGGCGTCCGTTGAGGCGATGGGCCATTTCCACCGGGTCGTTGCCGGCCACGCTGACCCAGAAGCAATCGAGCTCGAACCCGACTACTTTGGGGTCGGTTTCCTCGATCAGAATATCGATGGGCCGCTTGCCGCCCATAGGCTGAAATTCGAAAGCATGGTTGTGGTAGCAGAACCGCAAACCGGTGGCACGGCACTTCTCGCCGGCGCGGTTGAGTTTGGCGGCGAATGCCCGGATGACGTCCAGGCCGCCCCGCTCGGCCGGCGGCAGGTAAGGAAAGACGGCGTAGGCGAAGCCTCGCTGTTTGAGGTCGGCCAGGGTACGATCCAATTGGTCTTCCGGACCCTTGGTCACGAGCGCGGAATCCAGGTGGAAACTGACCGCCTTCAACCGTGTTTTTTCCAGGTCGGACCAGAATTTCTCCAGCGGCACGCCGCCGGTTTCCACTTCGGCGTAACCGATGGACTGAATGGCCCGCAGCGTTTCCGCCGGATGCGCGGGCAGAACGCCGCGCACCGTGTAAAGCTGGACGCCCACGGCGGCAAGCGTTTTGGCTGATATCTGCGTGCTCAGAGCGGCGGCTGCGCTGCCGGCCTGTAGAAAATTGCGGCGGGAAATCATGCCCGCTATTGTAAGCCTCGGACGGGCCGGCATGTACCGGTTCCCCTCAGCCCGGGAATTACTTGGCGGCGGGAGGGGCTGCCGGAGCCGCGGTCCGCACCGGGTAGGCAGCGTCGTAAGCCTTGACGATATCGGCGCTGATATTGGTGGCGGCTGCCGCCCACAGCACCGGAGTCTGCTGGCTGCTCACGTCGAGCACCACGCTGAAACCGTTGGCCGTGGCATATTTCTGGATGATCTCGCTCATCTTGTTAGCCATCTGCCCCATGATCCGTCCTTCCTCCTGCTGCACATCGGCGTTGAGATCGTCGGCTGCCCGCTGCAGGTCGCGCGAACCGCGGGCGAGGTCTTCCTGCATCTTGGCGCGGGCGTCAGGCGTCATTGTGTTGGCACCGGCTTCGATCTTCTTCTGCATGGCCTGCAGATCCGCCTGTCGCTTTTCCAGCTGGGTCTTGCGGGGATCGAATTTCGCCCTCAACTGGGCAGAGGCCTGACGGCCCTCCTGGGTGGTAAGGACAGCGTCCTGGAAACGGATCACGGCGATCTTCGTCGACGCCGGAGCGGTTGCGGTCGGCGCTGGTGCATCCGCGGCGAGGGCGGGCAAAACCAGAAGGCTGGCAATCACGAGGGAACGAAACTTCACGAAGGCACTCCTATGGCGAACCAGTAGTTCAAAAATCCCATGCAAGCGAGCCGCCAAAGGTCCGGGCCTACATTTCCGGGGCTTATCCGATTCCGGAGCGTGCGCCCGGATCACAGTGTCCCCTGGAAGCCCCGGCTTTCGGCTATTGTGAGGGTATGGCTGCAACTGAATCGACGATGCTTGCACTGGGTACACCGGCGCCCACTTTCGAATTGCCGGACGCGGTGTCCGGCCGCCCGATTTCCCTCCACAGCTTCACCGGCAAACACGGTTTGCTGGTCATGTTCATTTGCCCGCACTGCCCCTACGTCAGGCACATCCAGAAGGAGTTGGGCCGGATTGGCAGGGAATATTTGCCGGAGGGACTCGGCATTGCCGCCATCTCTTCCAACGATGTGACGCAGTATCCGGACGACGGCCCGGACGGCATGCGCCGCCAGGCCAAAGAATGCGGCTTCGAATTCCCGTACTGCTACGACGAATCGCAGGAAGTGGCGAAAGCCTACCAGGCAGCCTGCACTCCGGATTTTTTCCTGTTTGATCGAGATTGGCGGCTGGTCTACCGCGGGCAGTTCGATAGCGCCCGGCCGAAAAACGATCTCCCGGTAACCGGCGCGGATCTGCGCGCGGCCATCGATGCCGTCTTGGCCGGCCGGGAGGTTCCCGCCCAACAGCGGCCCAGCATCGGCTGCAATATCAAGTGGAAAGTGGCGGCATCGGCTGGGCCACGGTAAGGCCGCTCTGGCCGGCCAGCGCAAACGCGATGATGGTCTCGGAGGGATCCTCGAATTCGGCCAGCAGGGCGGATTCGAGGTTTTCCGGGTCGATTTCGACTTCGCAGGCGGCGATTTCGGCATCGCTTGCGCCGTGGAAACACAACTCGCAGACAGCTAACGCCTCGTCTTTGAACCGGACCGGCGGACCGAACCTTCGGCACGTGATCGGCCTGGCCGCGTAAAGGTCGCACATGCCCGAACCGGGATCGAGGGCGGGGCAGGCTTCATTTTCCCCGGCCTCGTCCTCGTCCAGAACGCGGGCGAGAGTATCACCGGGATAATCGCGCGTCAGCCGGGCGGCGGAGTCGCGAGCGCGCTCCCGTACCCGGGCGGCTCGGCCAGGGTCGCGCGATTCCAGTTCGGCCAATCCTTCCCTCAACCGCCGGACATCGAGGGGCGTTATGGGGAACGGACCGATGCAGCACTGGGTGCAGCCCGGCCGGCAGGCCAGCCACGGGCCGGCCAGCCGTGCGGCCTCCGCGAGAGCGGCGTCGACAATCTGGATGAGCGCCTGGTCGCTTCTCATAACACGCCGCGGCCGCCACGGTAGCGCCGGCCTCCAGGCCGGCTATGCCGGCTTCCAAGCCGGCATACCTAACCAGCCGGATACCGGCCCAAGCTCTACGTTCGACTGAGCGGTTCTCTCAAAGAACCGGACCGCCAGTCATCCACTAAGGCCGTTTCACAAGCTCTAGGCTCGGATTCTTACACCATGCTAACATCGGGGTTTGCGAAAGGTTCCTTTTCGGGAATCCGTCCGGATCATCGGGCGAGGGTCGCTGAACTGGCTCGCCAAACGTCCCATCGTCGTTTCGTTTGAAGTCACCGACGCCTGCACGTGCTATTGCAAGCACTGCGATCACGGCGGTCCGCGCGATACCTCGCGCAACTTGCGCCCTTCCGATTACTCACGTTACATGGACGCGTTGCGTCCCTGTGTGGTCCAGGTTTCGGGCGGCGAACCGTTGATGCGCGAAGACGTAGTGGACATCGTGCGGGTGATCAAGGGCTCCAAGCGGCCGCCGTACACCATCCTGGTGTCGAACTGGTCGAACATGACCTATGGAAAATACCTGGAACTGCGCGCGGCAGGGGTCGACCAGTTTTCCGTCAGCCTGGATTTTCCCGATGCGCGCCACGATGATTTTCGCGCTTATCCGGGTCTGTACCGGCATCTCGAAGATCTCATCCCACGGCTGGCGCGCCTGGGGCACGACGACATCGTCCTGAATAGCTGCATCACCAGCGAAAACCTGGGCGAAATCGAAGCGATTGCCGATAAGGCGCGCGAGTGGGGCGTGAATCTGTGCTACAGCGCCTATTCGGCGCGTCGAACGGGATGCCGCGAATATTTCCCGGGTTCGCCGGAGCAGATTGCGGAAATCGAGGCGCGGCTGGATCGCGTGGAGGCACGGCGCGACCAGACCAACTGGATCGTGAATTCGCGCAGCACCCTGGTGGGGACGCGCCGGTATTTTGCCAACGGGGGTACACCGGGCTGCACGGCCGGCATGCGATTTCTGGTGGTGACCGCCGATGGCGCCCTGCAGCCTTGCTCGATGCAATTCCAGCGCTATCCACTGGAGGAGCGCGAGAAAATGATCCGGGAGTTCACGCGCGCCAACCAGTGCGACGCATGCTACGTTTCCATCCGCTCCTATCTCGACAAGAGCTTCCCGCGCCTCCTCTGGGAGAACGTGAGCGGATTTTTAGGGAAATAGCTAAAACCACCCGCTCACGCCCAGCAGAACCGTGAATTGTTGGAGGATGCCGCGGGCCGTGTTGCCGGCCGCGGGCACGATCTGAGAGCGCGGGAACGAAGTCATGTAGTCGCGGAAATCCACTCGCATCAGGACATGCGTGTGCACCAGGAACTTCACCCCTCCACCAACGTCAGCCACAAATTTCCATTGGTCGTGAGTTGCGAGAGTCGCAATGGTCGGAACCGGCTGTACCAGGGGTGCCGGACCGGCAATCACGTAATCTTTCGCGCCTGCTCCGGCCGCGACGAAAGGACGAATGCGGCGCTCTTTCGGGCGAAAGTAGGCCAGCGTGTCATACGTGAACGTGTTGGAATTCCCTTGGATATCCGTTCTGAAGCCGGGACCCTGAATAAACGGGTGCCCGTCCTGGTAAAGCCATCGCACCTCGCCGGAAACGTAATTGTAGAGATCCTCTCCGACGACGGCGCCGGCGGCGAAGCGGTTGCGAATGCCCGCCTGAATGGTTTCGCCCGGTCCGTAAATCGAGCCATTACGATACCAGCCATAGCCGACGGAACCGCCGACCTCCCATTCTCCCGGTTCCTGTGCCATGCACGCAGCGGCACCGCATAGCAAGCCAATCAAAATTCGAACTCTCACATCGCCAGTACACACCCGGGCGGCAGCGTGCGCAAGGCGCGGCTGTGCCACAATCTACGCATGGCCCTGGGCGTAACTGTCGCAGCGTTATGGATTTATCTGTTTCTAGGGCGGGGAATGTTCTGGCGGATACGGGAGGAAACGGCCGTAGTAGATCCGACCTATGCGGACCCTGCCGCGAACGGCCGGCGGGCGCCGGTCGTTGCCGCCGTGGTTCCCGCGCGCAATGAAGCTGCGGTAGTAGCGCGGGCAGTGGAGTCGCTCGCCAAACAGGATTACCCCGGTGTGTTCCACATTGTACTGGCGGATGACCAAAGTGATGACGGCACGGCAGCGATTGCGCGCGCGGCGGCGCCCGCGTCCAAGCTGACCGTGTTCGAGGCCGCTCCGCTCCCTGAGGGGTGGACCGGGAAGTTATGGGCCGTGGCGCAGGGTGTGGACCGTGCGGCACGCCTGCAGCCGGACTACTTTTTGCTGACCGACGCCGATATCGTGCACGCTCCGGCGAATCTGTCCGAACTCGTGGCTCGTGCCGAGAGCGGCTATGACTTGGTCTCTTTCATGGCCAAGCTGCGTTGCGAAAGCCTGGCCGAGCGGGCGCTGGTGCCGGCCTTCGTCTTCTTCTTCTTCATGCTCTATCCGCCCGCCTGGGGCACCGGCGCGGCGGGCGGATGCATGCTCCTGCGCCGGCAGATGCTGGAGCGCATCGGCGGCATCGAATCCATCCGTGGCGAACTGATCGACGATTGCGCCCTGGCGCGGGCCGTGCGCCGTGCCGGAGGGCGCGTCTGGCTGGGGCTCGGTGCGGGCACCCGGAGTATTCGGGCGTATGGGTCCTTCTCCGACGTGGGGCGGATGATTTCCCGCAGCGCTTTCGCGCAGCTCCGCTATTCAATGTGGCTGCTGGCGGGAACCGTCGGCGGCTTGCTGCTGGTATTTGCGGCGCCCGTGGTGCTGGCGTTGGCCGGATCCTGGTGGGGCTGGTCCGCCTGGGCGCTCATGACCCTGATGTATCTGCCCATCCTGCGCTTCTACCGCGTAGCTCCCCTCTGGGCTCCGCTCCTGCCGGTAATCTCGTTGTTTTACCTGGCCGCGACCGTCCATTCCGCCATCCTTCACCGGCGGGGGCGGGGAGGCCGGTGGAAGGGGAGGGTGCACGGGTGATAGACTCATGGGCTTGAAACTGGCATTTGTCGACTACCTCATCCTCGCCCTGTATTTCGCCTTTGTCTTAGGCATCGGCTGGAGGTTGCGCAAGAAAATCTCCACCAGCGGCGACTTCCTTACATCCAGCCACTCCGTTCCGGTGTGGATCACCAGCCTGGCGTTCCTGGCGGCCAATCTTGGCGCGGTGGAACTGGTGGGTATGTCCGCCTCCGGAGCCAAGTACGGCATCATGACCGCCCACTTCTATTGGATCGGCGCGGTGCCGGCCATGCTGTTCGTAGGCATATTCATGATGCCGTTTTATTACGGCAGCCGTGCCCGCTCCGTGCCCGAATACCTGAAAATGCGCTTCGATGAGAAGACCCGCGCGGTGAATGCGTTCTCCTTCGCTGTGATGACCATCTTCTCTTCCGGCATCTCCATGTACGCCTTGGGGCTGCTGCTCAAGCTGGTGCTCGGCTGGAGTTTCACGGCTTCTGTGCTGTGCTCGGCGGCCATCGTGCTCGTCTACACCTTCCTGGGCGGCCTTACCAGCGCCATTTATAACGAGGTCCTGCAGTTTTTCCTGATCGTCATCGGCTTCTCGCCGCTGGCAATTCTCGCCGTGATGAAGGCGGGCGGATGGAGCGGTATCGAATCGCGGCTGCCCCCGGCGATGACCCATAGCTGGCAGTATATGGGCAGCGCGTCGTCCAACCCCATGGGCATCGAGGTATTCGGTCTGGTTGCCGGCCTGGGCTTCGTTTTGTCCTTCGGTTACTGGTGTACGAACTACCTCGTCGTGCAGCGCGCCATGGCGGCGGAATCGATGTCGGCGGCACGCCGTACGCCGGTGCTGGCGGCCATCCCGAAGTCGTTGCTGCCGTTCGTAGTGATCGTCCCCGGCATCGCCGCGGTGGCGTTGGCGAACATGTCTGTTGGCTATTCGCTGCCGCTCAAACCCGGTGGCGGCCCCGATTATGACCAGGTGATCACTACGCTGATGGCTAAGTTCTACCCGGCGGGCATGCTGGGCATCGGCATGACCGGCCTGATGGCCTCCTTCATGTCCGGCATGGCCGGCAACGTCACGGCGTTCAACACGGTCTGGACCTACGACATTTACCAGAGCTACATCCGCCCCGGCGCGCCGGACCGGCACTATCTGACCGTGGCGCGCATGGCCACCGTCGTCGGCGTCCTGCTTTCCATCGCCACCGCCTATCTGGCCACCCGCTACAACAACATCATGGACCTGCTGCAATTGGTCTTCGGGTTTGTCAACGCGCCGCTTTTTGCCACCTTCCTGCTCGGCATGTTCTGGAAGCGGACCACCGGTCACGCGGCCTTCACCGGCCTGGTCAGCGGAACGCTGGCGGCGGCGCTGACGCATGGGCTCACGATGGCGGAGGGCAAAGGCGGATGGATCGCCAACATTCACACGTTCCCCTCTGTCATGGCGCAGAATTTCTGGATCGCCATCTGCGCGTGGACTACCTGTTTCGTTCTTACCATCGCCGTCAGCGTGGTTACGCGCCCGCGGCCGGAGAAAGAGTTGGAAGGCCTGGTCTACGGCCTCACCCCGCTCAAGCACGATATCGGCGTAAGCTGGTTCCTGCGCCCTGCCCCGATCGCCGTGGCGGTCATCATTGGCCTGGCTCTTTTGAACATCTGGTTTGCCTGACATGCTCGATTTGAGATTGCCTACGGGCTGGTTCTTCACCATGGCCGGCGTCATCCTCGTCATAATGGGGCTGGCGTCGCCGGAGCGCGCGGCGCTGTCCGACGCCAACGTCAACCTGTACAGCGGCCTTTTCATGACCGCTTTCGGCCTTTTTCTGCTTGCGCTGGCATGGCGGGCGAGCCGCCGCGAACCATGAGCGGCGCTACCGCCGGTATCGGCGAAGCCTTTCGCCGGCAATACGGGACGGCCGAGGGTCTACGCGTGTTTCGCGCGCCCGGCCGCGTCAACCTGATCGGAGAGCACACCGATTACACGCTCGGCTTCGTCATGCCAATGGCGCTGGATCTGGCCACTTACATCGCCGCGGCGCCGTCCGGCGACGGCCGACTGCGCCTCTACTCCGAAATCCATGACGAGGTGAGGGAGTTCGAAGCGGCGCTGATCATCCAGGCCGTCCGCGAAGGCCACTGGACGGATTATCCGGTCGGCGTGGCACACCAGCTGGCGCGAGCCGGGTTCAAGATTGAGGGCGCCAACCTGCTCATTCGCAGCACGGTACCCGAAGGTTCGGGCCTCAGCTCGTCGGCAGCGCTCGAAGTTTCTTCGGCCCTCGCGCTGCTGCACGGCCGGGAGATTCCGCCGCTCGACTTGGCGCGCCTCTGCCAGCGGGCGGAGGTGGATTTCGTCAAGATGCCGTGCGGCATCATGGACCAGTATGTTTCGGTTTTCGGGCGCGATCACGCGGCCGTGGAAATCGATTGCCGCAGCCTGGAACACCGCTACGTGCCGTTGCCCGAGGGCGTCGCGTTCCTTGCCGTGAACACCATGGTGAAGCACGCCTTGGGTGCCAGCGCTTATCGGGAGCGCGTGCAGGAATGCGCCACCGCCGTGGCGGAAATCCGCCGCCGCTTCTCGGATGTAGAAAGCCTGCGCGATGTAAACGTCGCGCTGTTCGAATCTGTCAAGTCCGCCCTGCCGCCGGTGGTGGCGCGGCGCGCGCATCACGTGGTCCATGAAAACGACCGCGTCAACCGCTTCGTGGTGGCCAGTGAGCAGGCCCAGCTCGATCTGATGGGCCGGCTTCTGGTGGAATCCCACCGTAGCCTGCAGCACGACTACGAGGTGAGTTGCGCCGAACTGGACTTCCTGGTGGATACGGCGCTCGACATTGAGGGTGTATACGGCTCGCGCATGACCGGCGGCGGTTTTGGCGGCTGTACCGTGACCATGCTCGAAACTGGAGCGGTAGCCCGTTTTCGCGACGCCATCTCCCGCGCCTACGAGAAGCAGTTCCAGATCACGCCGCAGATCTACGACTGCAAGCCCTCCGCCGGCGCCGGCGAAGTCTCATAGATGTGGGGCAGGCGTTTCCGCCTGCCAACCCCGGCGCTCCGTAGCGCAAGCCTCCGCCTTGCAATGCCGGCGTCCTCGCCGGCATACCCGACAGCCAGGAATGCCTCAATAAACGACCACAAATCCTTCCGGTGTGGCTGCCGTCGCAGCGAAGCTCCAGGCGGGCACGCCCGTTTGCTTATGCATTTCGCCGATGGGTTTGCCTGCGGCATCGAAGCGTTGCCAGGCCACCGAGCTCTCCCGGCGCGCTCACCGGCGTAGCGCCGGCGCTGCTCAGATCCTCGAAGTAAACCTGCCCGCCCGTCTCCCAAGCCGCCACCACGCTGGCGGATCCCTCCGCGAAAGCCATGCTGCTCATCGGGCAGGCGTTCACATTCCATGTGTCCAGCTTGTGCCCGGCGAAGTGATCGCCACGGTGTGCAAACTACCGGTACGATCCACAGCCATCTGGTCCCATATCTTGCCTATCATCTCATCCTCTGCCGATGTGGGTGCCTCTCGGGATGAAGGTCTTCCAGGTAGGGTCGCGTTACACTCATCTGAGATGCTGCGGTGGGTGAATGTTCCGAATCTCTTCACGCTGCTCCGCCTGTTTCTGGCGCCAGTGGTGATTCAGGCCATCCTGGACGGAAAGCATCTGGCCGCGCTGGCTGTGTTTGCGGGCGCGGCGGCCACAGACGTCATCGACGGTGCTGCAGCCCGCCACTTCCGCATGTCTACGCAGGCGGGGGCGTATCTCGACCCCATCGCCGACAAGTGCCTCCTCAGCGGCGTGTATCTGGCGCTGGCGGTCGCCGGCATTGTGCCATGGTGGCTCGTGGCGATTATATTCGGCCGTGATCTCTATATTGTGCTGGGCGTCGCCACGGTGATGTTGCTCACATCCGTGCGCCGTTTTCCGCCGAGCATGTGGGGCAAAGCCTCTACTTTCGCGCAGATCGTGACAGCCGTGGCGTGGATGGCCCGTGACGCATTTCAAGTCCCGGTACTGGACCTGTTTGCCCGCTTTATGTTGTGGCCCTGTGCGGCGTTAACCATCGTTAGCGGGATGCATTATACGTGGCGCGGGGTGCGTATGGCACGTGCGCATTGACGCAATCGGCGCGCGGGAGTAGTCTAAAATTGAAGTTTAGGGGGCCGAGAAAGATGACTCGCTACTTGCCTGCAAAACACTATCTCTGGTGGGGTGTGCTCGCCCTGGTGTTTGCAGGCTTGTGCGCATGGCTGGAAGGGCGTGTGTTTCCGCCCCTGGCGGCATATCCGGCTGCGGCCCTATTCGGAATCAGCGCCGTCTTGCTGCTCGCTATGGTCCTGCGGCCGGCCATCGAAATCCACGAGGGTTATCTTTCCGTCGGGAAACGCGTGATTCCCTGGATGGACATCCGACGGCTCGATCGCACGGGGTGGATTTCGCCGCTCATCGTCCGCATCACTCTCTTTGATGACTCCCACCTTCTGTTGGTGTATCCAGGTGATCTCGATTCCTGCAACAGCCTGCTGCGTCACCTCCGCCGGCTTTCCCGCGATGCCCTGATCGATGGTATCCCCTATCGCCAGTACTGGGGGGAACTGCTGGCCCCCGCTGGGGCAGATCGCAAACAGGGACCGCCGCCGCGTTACCGCATTCTCCGTCCCGAAGATGAGGCGGAAGTGGAACGCTTGTATCAGCGGTTGAAGACGGTCGGCAATCTCGATCAGAAGAAATCCACGGACGAGAAGTAGTTCGTGGAGTCCTCCCATTCCCCCTGGAAAACTCTTGCGACCGTAAGGCCCTACCTTTGGCGGTACCGCAGCGGCCTGGCTCTGGGTGGCGTCTGCCTGATCATCAAGGATCTGGCGCAGGCTGGGCAGCCGCTCATGATCCGTGGAGCGGTGAACGCGCTCGGCCGGGAGGGAGCGCTGTTCGTGCGCTTCGCTCTCTACCTGATCGGGCTCGCGCTGGTCAAAGGCCTGTTTCAGTTCTGGATGCGCGTGATCCTGATCGGCATCTCCCGGGACATCGAATACGATCTCCGCAATGACCTTTTCCGCCACCTCACCCTCCTGGCGCCCGAATACTATGGCCGCACCCGCACGGGCGACATCATGGCCCGCGCCACCAACGATCTCAACGCAGTCCGCATGATGCTGGGCCCGGGCGTCATGTACTGCTTCGAAACCGGGCTGACGTTTGCGCTCGCCATCGGCATCATGCTCTCGGTCGACTGGCGGCTGGCCATTCCGGCCATTCTGCCCGCACCCGCCGTGAGCCTCGCGGTGATCTTTTTCGGCCGCGCGATTCACAGCCGCTTCGAGCGCATTCAGGAGATGTTCTCCGATATCTCCAGCCGCGTCCAGGAGAACCTGTCCGGCGTCCGCATGGTGCGCGCTTTCGCCCAGGAGCGGGCCGAATTGCGCCGGTTTGAAGAACTGAACCGGCAGTACATTTCACAGAATCTGAAGCTGGTGCGCATCCAGGGCGTCTTCGACCCGTTGCTCGAATCGCTCATCGGCCTCACCTTTCTGGCGGTGTTGTGGGTAGGAGGCGAGCAGGTACTGAAGGGCCGCATCTCCATTGGTGATTTCGTTATGTTCAACACCTATATGGGCATGCTGGTCTGGCCCATGATCGCGCTCGGCTGGGTGGTGAACCTGATGCAGCGCGGGACCGCCTCGCTCGCGCGCATCAACCAGATCATGGCGGAGCAACCGTCCATTGCGGCTCCGGAGCGGCCGGTTGCGCTGCGGACGTCGCGCGGCGAAATCGAATTCCGCGGCGTGACCATAGCCTACAATGGCGTACCCGCGCTGGATGCGATCGACCTCAGCGTGCCCGCCGGGGCTACCATCGCCGTCGTCGGCCATACCGGGTCGGGGAAAAGCACCCTGGTCAATCTGGTGCCCCGCCTGATGGATCCCACCGCCGGG
>DATJMP010000029.1:0-6417 GCA_035508655.1 Bryobacteraceae bacterium | reverse complement strand
GCCTTCGCTGATTTGCAAATCCCGTTCCCGCTCCCGCATCAGGTCAGCGGCGGTTTCGAGCTGCCGGGCCAACACGGCGATCTCATCGCTTCCGGGCGGAAAAGGGTCGAGGGGCTGCTGGTTGGCCAGGCGCAGTGCGTTCTCCTTCACCGCGCTCAACCGCAGGATTAAATTTCGGGAGGCCAGCAGGAATATAAGGAGCGAAACGGAGGACCCCAGGATCCCCCAAGCAAGAATTGCGGGCTTGGATAAGCGGATGCCCTGCCAGTCCAGCCAGGACAAGGCGACGACGACCGCGGCCATGGGTAACCAGAGCGCGACCGCTCCCTTGAGGCGCAGAGGAATCCGGTACAGGCGCTTCCCACGATTACGTTCGGCTGGGACAGGTGGGGACACGGAACTTATATTCTAGCTAGTTTGATCGGCGGAGATCGCTGAAACCTATAGGCCTCTATAATTTCGCGGTGCCGGAGGCGGTCGCGGCGGGAAGCTGTGTCCGGCGCTGGTTGATGCGCGACAATAGTGCTATCACTAAACTGCATGGATCGCATCGGGCGATTTAAGATTGTCAGAGAACTGGGGCGTGGCGCGATGGGCGTGGTCTACCATGCCATCGACCCGAACATTGGCCGCCCGGTGGCGATCAAGACTATCCAACTGGGCGGTGGACGGAAGCCGGAGGAGCAGGAGCGGCTGCGCGAACGGCTCTTCCGCGAGGCGCGTTCCGCGGGCATGCTATCGCATCCCGGCATCGTGACGGTCTATGACGTGGAGCAGCAGGGCGATCTGGCCTACATCGCCATGGAATACGTGGATGGCCCTACGCTCGACCAACTGCTGGCGGAACGTCCGCCCATCGGTTCGGAGAAGCTGTTCAGCGTGCTCGCTCAGACCGCGGCGGCGCTCGATTATGCGCACCAGCGGGGGATCGTGCACCGCGATATCAAGCCGGCCAATATTATGATCGCGCAGGACGGTACGGCCAAGATCACGGATTTCGGCATCGCCAAGATCACTACATCCGACCAGTTCACCATGACTGGAACCATTGTCGGCACTCCGCACTACATGTCTCCGGAGCAGGTGCAAGGGCACGCGGTGGACGGCCGGGCGGACCAGTTTTCCCTGGCGGTCATTGCCTACGAAGCGCTCACCGGGGAGAAACCGTACACGGGCGAGCACTTGACCACGGTTGTCTATAAGATCGTCACCGAAGAGCCTGCCGCGCCGCACCGTTTGAACCCTACACTCAGTCCAGCCATCGATGCCATTCTGACCAAGGCACTGTCTAAGAAGCCGGACGCCCGGTACCGCACCTGCCAGGAGTTTATCGAAGCGCTGGAGCGGTCATGTGCGCAGACCAAGGGCTGGAAGCTGATGGCGCGCGGTGGCAGCCTGAACGAGCCGACGCTGGCGGAAAAGGAACCCGGAGCGACGGGCATGGATCCCGGCGGCCCTGTGACGCTGCCGCGGGCGGTCCGTCCGAGGAGGCTCGGCGACACCACCGTGGCCAGTGGGCGGGAAGGCGGGCGGAAGTCCGGCCTGCTCGCGTTCCTGCTTGCCACGCTCGTAGCCGGCGGACTGTTGGCGCTGATCGGATTTCAAGCGGCACCATGGCTTGGCGCACCGGCGCCTTCGGGCCAGACTCCCGCGCAGGGGGCGAAGGAGCCACCTTCTCCGGGTGCGGCATCGCAATCCCCGACGCCCGCACCGCAGGCGGGAGCTGCGGCGGCAAATCCGGCGGCTCCGGCGGCCGGAACGCCGGGGCCGGGCTCTACGGCGTCCACAGGAGCGCCCACGGCCGGGGCAGCCCGACCCGGCGCAGCCGAGCCGGCCACGCCGAAGAAGCCAGCTCCGGCTGCCGAGACAGCGCCCGTCGAGCTTCCCACTCATCCGCCCGCGAAAAAGGCTCAAGCGGCCGACGGCGATAAGCCCAGCCCTCTGGGACCGCCAGAGCAGGAGGCTCCACGCCGGGCGGCACGGCCGGTGGAAGACACAACGCAACCCGTCACCATCATCACCAGTCCGGCCGGTGCTACAGCGACCCTCGATGGCCGTCCGGACGCTGCGTGCCGCACGCCATGCACGCTGGATGCCCTACCCGGCCGCCACTCCATTTCCGTGGTTTTGCCAGGTCACCAGGCGGAGCATCGGGAATTCGACCTGGGAGCGAGTCCGCTGGAATTGCCGGCCGTTGTGCTGCATGCAGAGGGCGGAACTCTGCTGATCACCAGCGTTCCTTCCGGCGCTGCCATCCTGGTGAACGGGCAGTCAACGGGAAAGACGACGCCGGCGCAGCTCACTCTCTCTCCCGGCAGCTACCGGATCACGGTGGAACGTGAAGGCCGGCAGGTGAGCCAGATGGTGCAGGTGAAAAGCGGCATCAGCTACCTGAAAATACCGTTTAATCCGTAGGATCTGCGAGTCAGAGATTCGGCTGCGGGCCGTGATGACCGCTTCCTTTGGTCGCGGCTCGGAAATGCCTGCCCCACTTACTCTTCGATCGGCCGGAGCAGCGAGAGCGGAGGCGCGGAGGCGGGGGACTCCTGCGTCCAGTTACGGCGTTCCACGATGGTTTCGGGCTCATACGTGTGCCCGGCGGCCAACCGCTTTTCCTCGCGGCGTGCCGACCACAGCAGAACTGGCCCGAGCAGCCGGGAGGCCGCGGCACTGACGAGTCCGAATTCGCGGGAGATCTCCTGCCGCAGCGCGCGGATTTTTTCCGCCGCTGCGCGGTTGGTGCTCCTGAGGTGCTTTTCCATGGCCCAGAGGGCTGCCACATAGCCGTGGCGGAGGGAGCGTGCCTCCCACGCGAATCGGGCGCGAACGCGCTCATCGGCATCGTTCCGGTAGCGCCGCCAGCCTTGCCAGGTGGTGCGGCAGATGCGATAGATGCTGGGGCCATTGCGCTCGAAATCGCGGCGGAATGCCCAATCGAGAAACCGCTTGGAATCCTCGCGTGAAATGGCCGCGTGCTGGAAATTGAACTGGTGCTGGCCGTGAATATCGGCCAACTCGACATCCTCCAGCATCCGGCCCTGCTCCGTCATTTCGGCATAGAGCGGCGTGCCCGGCACCGGTGTGTAGAGCATGAACTGGTGAAAATCGGTGTCGTGAGAGACGGCGTGCTCGATTTCGGCGCGAATATTTTCGGGCGTATGGTGTTCAAGCCCGATGATGGTCGAGCCCAGCAGCTTGATGCCGTGCCGGCGGAGTTCGGCGGTAAGAGCCTGGGTGTCCGTGCCCTGCAGCTTGATATAACCGGAGCGAGGCGATTCCAGGCCCATCCATACCCATGAGATTCCCAGCTCCACGAGCTCGCGCATGGTGTACTGGCGGATGGCATTGGCGGAGGAAAAAACGTAGAGAGCCCACGCTTTGGATTCCCGCTTCATGCACGCCAGCAGCTCCAGGGCGCGGCGCCGGTGGAGGAGAAAATTCTCGTCCATCATGAAGAACGACCGCACGCCCAGTTGTGATTCCATGCGTTTCATGACGGCGAAGAGCTCTTCGCCGCAATCGTAGAAATTGAGATACCGGCCCTTGCCGCCGAAGAACGCGGAGGTGGTGCAGAAATTGCACCCCATGGGGCAGCCCACCGAAGGAATAATGGTGGCGGCGGTGCTGCCATCGTCCTGCGGAAGGTTCATCCCCATCACACGGGCGCCGAAACCGGAGACGATGGCGGGATGGCGGACGGGTGCTTTCTCGTCCTCTCCCAGAAAGCGGCGCATCCAGGAGATGCCGTCGCCGCGCACGATGTGATCGGCATCGATCAGCTTTTCGATTCCGGGAATGGCGGCGACGTGCCCGCCCACCACGATGGTCGAGCGCGGCGAAAGGCGCCGCACCATGCGGCACATCTCCCTCACCTTCCCCACATTGACGATGATGGAAGAGATGCCGACGATGTCGTAGTCGTGGGCGGTGAGCTCCGCCTCGAACGCCTCGCGGGTGGGGAAGTCGATGACCGTGGTGGGGGCGGAGATGTTCTCCTGAATCATGAGGATGCCCCACGAGCGGTGAAACATGCGCAGTGAAAACGCGCCCTGCTCGCGCGTCACCTGGTTATGGTACAGCTCCATCGGATTGATTTTGCGGCTGCCGAACGAATCGTCCTGGGCATACGGACCGAAAACGGAACTGAGCAGAACCCGGGCGCGGCCACCCTTTGGATGTGGAGACATTGAATATAAGGAGTTTAAGTGCTGAAAAACTAAATATAACACCGCCTTGGCAGCTGGATTGTAATTTCTTGGTAATTGTTTCCGATGGCTCCCTGAACTGAAATCGAGAACCTTGTTACACTCAAAATCACGGATGGTGGTTTTAGGCATCGATATCGGCAGCGCGCAGATTCGGGCTGGAATGGTGGATGAGAGCGGCGCGATTCTAGCTTCCCGCGCGGCGGCAACGCCGCACGATCTCGACAGCCTTCTCTCGTTCCTGCACGACGCGATCGACTGGTTGAGCGAAGCGGCAGGTCAGCCGGCAGGCGCTGGCGTGGGGTCGAAGGGCATTGTCAACCCGGAAAACACGCGGGTGGAGAAGCTGCGCGGCACGCTGCACTACCTGGAAGGTCTGTGTCTTTCCGAAGTCGTCGGTTTGCCGTCGGACGTACCGGTATTCGCCGATAACGATGCGCGCGCGGCGATGGCCGGCGAGATGGTTTGGGGCGCAGCCCGCGGACGGCAGGACGCACTGCTGCTGATGTTGGGAAACGGAGTGGGCGGTGCGGCGCTGGTGGAAGGACGGCTGCTGCGCGGCCATAGCGGAGTGGCGGGGCACCTGGGCCATTACACGGTGGAGGTCGATGGTGCGGTCTGCGCCTGCGGCAACCGGGGCTGCCTGGAGACAGTATTCTCCGCGCGCGCTATCGAAGCCGAGGCGTGGGCGGCGGTGCATCGCGGCTGCGCTTCCAGCCTTACCCGCCTCTTCCGTGAACAGCCGCAACTGGCGAGCTGCCGCACCGTTTTTCAAGCGGCCAGCGAAGGCGACGAGGTTTCGCAGGCGATTGTCGCCAAGGCCATTCACAAGCTTGCCGCCGCTATTGCCGGCTTGCTGCACATCTTCGACCCGGAAGTGGTCATCCTGGGCGGTCAGGTGACCGATGCCGGCGAAGTCCTGCTGGAGCCATTGCGCGAAGACGTCTGGGAGCGCACGCGCGGCCTGCTGGGACGCGAGGTGCCTTTGCTCGAACAGGGCGTGGCTGACCGGTCCGGTATTGTCGGGGCCGCGGCTTTGGCAATGGGGTCGCGGGACTGAGTGGAGACGGTAATCGCCCGCTCCGCATAGGACAACCACGCCATGCCGGCCCAACCGCTCCCTGACCGGGACGCCCCGGAAGTTCCTATTTTTTGCCAGATCCGGATTCGACCGCCAATCCGAAATCGGTGCGGCTCAGGGACGTGCCGCCATCGCAAACGAACACGGCGCCGGTGATGTAGGCTGCCGCGTCGGAAGACAGGAACAGGGCCAGATCCGCGAGTTCGTCTTTGGTGCCGAACCGGCCGAGAGGGATGCGGCGTTCGATGGCGCGGCGGGCCTGGTCGGTGGGCGCGAGGCGGCTCATTCCTTCGGTTTCGGCGGTGGGTCCGGGAGTGATGCAGTTGGCGCGGATGCCGTCGCGGCCCCATTCGAGCGCGAGCGTCTTGGTGAGAAGTTCCACCCCGGCTTTGGCGGCACAGACGTGCGATTGCAGGGCGATGGGTATGGCGGCCTGGTTGGCCGAGATGGCAAGAACGGATGCGCCGGGTTTGCGTAGATGGGCGTAAGCGGCGCGGCAGGTGTTGAACGTGCCGAGCAGGTCGATATCGACGACGGCTTTGAATCCGTGGGCGGACATGCTGGCGGCCGGCGCCGGAAAATTGCCGGCCGCGGCGCAGAGGAGAATATCGATTTCGCCGAACTGCCCCTGGATCCTTTGGAGTGCGGCTGCGAGCGACTCGTAGTCGCGAACATCCAGCGCTTCGACCGCGGCCTTTCCGCCCGCCGTGCAGATGGCCGCGGCGGCGGATTCGAGCTTTTCGCGTTTGCGGCCGGCCAGCACAACCGTTGCTCCATGCTGCGCGAACCGCTCGGCCATCCGGCACCCGATGCCGCTGCCGCCACCGGTGACGAATGCCACCCGATGCTGGAGCAGATGATCGCGGAAAATGCTCTTCATACTCTGAGGGTAGTGCTTTCTGCTTGTCCCGGAACGGTCGAGACTTATTCTAATCGATGCACAGGGTGCGGCTGATTGGGCAGATCTGTGAGATCCGGCCATCGCCACAGCCTCTAAGGGTACCTGTTGAGTTTTGCAACGATATTCTCTCCATTCGTGGACTGACTGCACCCGCATCTTCGCCTCTCCGTTTCCCCCGCTGACTTCGCGTTTTCACCCATCTTGGTGGGTGGTTTCCCACTGTTGTCTCA
>DATJMP010000028.1:0-24018 GCA_035508655.1 Bryobacteraceae bacterium | reverse complement strand
TCCACCATCCAGACCAGCCGGCCGTCGTCGGTAATCACCAGATAGGGATCGTTATCCCATTCGAGGAAGCCGGCTAGCTGTTCGAGCCGGTCGCGCACGCGGCGATGGATCATCATGCGGCTGTCGGGCGTCAAATAGTCGGTGAGCAGGATGTTCGGCTCGCCTTCTTCCAGGGCGGCCGCAGTGCGCATGAAGATGGACGAAATCGGGAAGCCGCCCTTGCCTTCGTAAGTGGATTGCGCGTTCTGCTCGCCCGAGGGATAGTTGAATTCCTTCTGCGCGGTGTGTACGAAGACCGGTTCGTGCGTCACTTCGCCGTAGTAAATCTCCGGCCGCGTCAATTTCAGGCTGGAAGTTTTCACCTTGGGCGGCGCATCGTCGATGAGGAGGACGGGGAGGCCGTCGGGCGTCATCTGGCTGACTTCGGAGAGCACCAGGCCGTAACCGTGCGTGTAGACGAAGGCGGGATTGATCCAGTTGGCGCGCGCGTCGGGAAGCTGGCTGATATCCAGCTCGCGGGGCGCCAGCAGAACCTGGCGGTACCGGCCGTCGATCGTGTAGCGGTCCACGTCGCTGTCGTGGAAGGTGTAATACGTGCGGAGGGCCTGCCGCTGCGTAATGGTGTCGTGAAACGCTTTCCATTCCCACAGGCGGACGTTGTCGAGCAGCGGGCGGTGCTGGCTCACGTCGATGGGCGCATCGGGCTGAGCAGGGAAATCGACCTCCTGTACCTTCTCCTCCAGACCATAGGCGGCGCGGGTGGCCTGAATGTGCGTCTGGATATAAGGACGCTCGAGCGATATTTCGTTGGGTTTTACATATAGGGCCGAGACCAGGCGCGGAGCGAGGAACGAGACTACCAGGGCCATGGCCATGCTTGCCGCCAGCACCCAGCGCCGCATCAGCACGAGCGCGGCCGCGGCCACCGATCCCGCTACCAGCAGCCATTGCAGCGGCAAGCCGACCTTCTGATCGACGTAGTCCATGCCGACCAGGAAGGAGCCATGATCGTTATAGACCATCTCGTAGCGGCCGAGAAAGAAGCGGACTGCCAGCGCCAGCAGCAGGAAGGCGGCCGCGCCGCGCAGGAACCGCGATTCCAGCCCGCCCTCCAGGCGGAAAAAGCTGGGGTCGAATTCGCGCGGCTCGCGCAAATCGGGGAAGCGGTAGCGCAACTGCCATGCCCGCCCCGCCACCCAGTAGAGCAGAATGCAGAAGATCGCCAGCGCCAATACATAGCTCCGCACCAGGTCGTAGAAAGGCAGATCGAATAAATAAAAGGAGAGCGGCCTTTGAAAAACGGGATCGTGCCATCCGGTGGCCCCGGCGGCAATCCCTCGCGAACCGGCGAACCGTACCACCGTCCAGGTATCAATGGTGGAAGCAGCCACGAAATAGCCAAGCAGAAGTAGGACGAGAATGGAAATACGCGAGTAGAGCCTGTGCTCTGCCAGGCTGGTGCCGGCGAATCGCAACGCCCGCGCGTGCGTAATCCACAGCGCGGCGAAGGCCAGCACTGTGGCCGCGGCGAGTGGGGCGACGCCATAGTAGAGCATGCTGAACCAGGTGCGCAACTGGCCCATTTCTTTCCACCAGTTGACCTCGACGGCATAGGAGGCAGCCGAACGTACCCCCAACAGCAGCAGGATTGCAATGCCGATGAGTGTGATGCGCAGCACAGGCGAGCCGGATGGCCGCTTGCCCCGTTCAATTTGATACCGCATGCCCCAAGCGTACCACCGAGGGGAAGGGCAGCGACGCGGATTCCCCGCCGGTGTTGTCGAGGAAGGAAATCGCGCGCGTCGGGAGACAGAAGTCAGGAGGCTGGGTGGCCGTGTGGCATTCTGTCTTCTCACTCCAGCCTCCCGTCTCAGCCGGGAAAAAGCAGCGCCCATGTTACCCTCAAATTTCGTGTTCCGGCGAATCATCTGGATCGTGCTCGATAGCGTTGGCATTGGCGCCATGCCTGACGCGGCGGCCTTCGGCGACCCTCCCGGCAGCGACACACTCGGCAATATCGCACGCCTGCGGGGCCTTGACCTGCCTCATCTCGCCCGCTTGGGACTGGGAAATATCAAGCCGCTGGCGGGCATTGCGCCGGCGAGCCGGCCGGCCGGGGCTTACGGCCGCTGTGCGCTGGCTTCGCCCGGGAAGGATACGACCACCGGCCACTGGGAAATGGCCGGTATCCTGCTAGAAAAACCGTTCCCGCTCTATCCGCACGGATTTCCGGCGGAAGTCATGCACGAATTCGAGCGCCGCATCGGCCGCGCGACGCTGGGCAACAAGGCAGCATCAGGAACCGAAATCATCAAGGAGCTTGGACCGGAGCACATACGCACCGGGTCGCCCATTGTCTATACCTCCGCCGACAGCGTGTTTCAGGTGGCCGCGCACGAGGAAGTCATCCCGTTGTGGGAGTTGTACAAGATTTGCGAAACGGCGCGTGACATTCTGCGCGGGCCGCACGAGGTGGGACGCGTAATCGCACGGCCTTTTGCCGGTTCGCCCGGGGCCTTCACCCGCACCGCCAACCGCCACGATTACGCGGTGCCTCCGCCGCGCGGCATGCTGCTGGACAAGTTGGAAGAGAAGGGCGTGCCGGTACACGGCGTGGGCAAAATCGCCGATGTATTTCTGAGCCGTGGCATCGGTCTTTCGGACAAGACGAAGAACAACGCCGACGGCATGGCAAAAACGCTCGGCGCAATGCAGGAGAGTGAAGCGGGGCTGATCTTCGTGAACCTGGTGGATTTTGACCAGCAGTACGGCCACCGCAACGACATCGAGGGCTACGGCGCGGCGCTGGAACAGTTCGACGCGTGGCTGCCGGAATTCGAAGGCGCGCTGAGTGAAGGCGATGTCGCCATTTTCACCGCCGACCACGGCTGCGATCCCTCTGTTCCCGGGACCGATCACACTCGGGAATACGTCCCGCTGGTGGCCGCCGGACGGAAGGTGAAGGCCGGGGCGGATCTCGGCGTGCGCGCGTCGCTGGCGGATATCGGCCAGACGGTAGCCGCCAATTTCGCAACGGTCATTGCCAACGGCACCAGCTTTTTGCCACAAATCTTATGAGAAAACCTGTGATGGCGGGTAATTGGAAGATGTACAAGACGCCCGCCGAGACTGCGCAATTTTTCGAGAAATTCCGGCCGCTGGTCGCGAATTCCTCCCACTGCGAGATCGTGATCTGCCCGCCGTTCACCGATCTCGCCGCGGCCGTCGCTGCCGTGAAGGGCACCGCTATTCGCATCGGCGCGCAGAATATCGCCTGGGCGAAGGAAGGCGCGTTCACCGGCGAAATCTCCGGTCCGATGATTGTCGATACCGGCGCTACCCATACCATCGTCGGCCACAGCGAACGGAGGCAATATTTCGGCGAGACCGACGAGACCGTCCTCAAGCGCACGCAGGCGGCCCTCGATTTCGGCCTTACCCCGATCGTCTGCGTGGGTGAGCGTCTGGAAGAACGCGAGAGCGGCCGCACCGAAGCCGTGTGCACCGCGCAATTCCTGAGAGGCATCGCTCCGCTGGCCGCGGCGCAGTTCGCGAAAATCCTGATCGCCTACGAGCCGGTATGGGCTATCGGCACGGGCAAGACGGCCACGCCGGACATCGCGGCCGACGTTCACCGGGTGATCCGCGCGCAGGCTCGCGAGGCGTTCGGGAAGGAAGCCGCCGATGCCATCCGCATCCTTTATGGCGGCAGCGTCAAGCCGGACAACGCCCGCGCACTAATGGCCCAGCCGGAAATCGACGGTGTGCTGGTGGGCGGCGCGAGCCTGGATCCGGCAGGGTTCGCTTCGATCGTAAATTTCTAGACTGGTGCCAAGTCGCGCGGGTTCGCGTATGACCGCTCCCTTTGGTCGCGGCTCGGCAACGGTTGCTGAGCCGCGACCAAGGCGTTTCTTCCGCTACATCATCCGGTTTGCCCGCGCGAATTTCAGGGCTTCCAGAGCGGCGCCGCGCGCGCCGGCGGTGTCGCCGTTGGGCATGATGTAGATCGGGATGTCCGCCTGCTCCACGCGTTGGCCGGGCATGCCGTTACGGATCTCCGCCAGGAACCACTGCTGGAATTCCGGGCCGGTCTCGATGGCGCCGCCGCCCACAATCAGCGCATCGGGGTCGAAGGTGTTCACCATCTCGTCGAAGAAAAGGCCCAACGCATGCGCCTGCACGCGGAAAATCTCGCGACACATGGGGTCGCCTTTTTCCGCCATACCGCGCACCAGTTTGGCGGCGGCATGCTGCTCCATGGCGGCCAACGGATGGCCGGGATTGCGCCCCAGGAAGAATGGCAGCAGGGATTGTTCGATGGCGGTGAGCGAGCACAGCGCTTCCAGGTCTCCCAAACGCCCGCAATTGCACACCGGTATCAGGCCCTGAATGCCGGCGATGCTTTGGTACGGGACAAGCACGTGGCCGCATTCACCGCCGAAACCGCTGCGGCCCTTGATGACGTTGCCTTCCGCGATCACGCCGCCACCCAGCCCGGTGCCGATGATCGCGGAAACCGACGTATGGCGGCTGTCCGCGCCGAAGATATTGAAGTGGCCCCACAACGCCCCGGCGTTGCCGTCATTCAGATAGAGCACGGGCCGCTGCAGCCGTGTTTCCAGGCCTTCGCGAATGTCATAGCCCGACCATTCGGGGTGCACGAAATTGGTGGATCCGCGCGCGCTGAGCCGCCCGCCGGCGCTTGCCGGTCCGGGTGTATCGAGTCCCACCGCGACGATCTCCGTAACTCCTACACCCGCCCTTCCCGCGGCGATGCAAAGGCCCTCTTCGATCTGCCGGAGGCAGATCGCCGGTCCTTCTTTCGATCGAGCCGGGTGCTCGCATAGATTCTCGATCAGGAACCGCTCGTGCCCGTTGATCATCGTGTAATTGATGGCGGTTCCGCCCAGATCCACTCCAGCCACTACCGGCATAATTCTCCTCCGTTTTCCCGAACCGCGGTTATTCGCTCCGGCCGGCTGGGGCAGGCCTGCCCTCGCGGACATGAAAACGCCGTCCGCAGGTGCGGCAGTGCTTCGGCAAACGGCCCCAAGCCCGCATCACCTCATCCCAGAAGTTCCGCGGCAACGACGCCACAACGTCAGTGCCCCGGCAGGTGGGACAGCGCAATCCCACCGGCCCGTCCGATTTCGGCCCTTTCCGTTCCAAATCCGCAGTCTACCAAAACACGCGGGATGTTAGGCTGGAGATCGTGGTGCGCAGCCTGTTTCTCTTCCTTTCGCGCCGGAAGCGGTTGCGGAGGTGGATGGAGACCTCACCTACCGCCCGGCGACTGGCCGCGCGCTTCGTGGCGGGAGACACTCTGGAAGAGGCCGTGGAAGTCTGCCGGCGCCTGAACCGGGAAGGGATTATGGTCACGCTCGATGTGCTCGGCGAAAGCGTCACCAGCCTGGAAGAGGCGGCCGCGGCTCGCGAGGCCTATCTGCGCACGCTGGCCGCCATTCGCGACGCCGGCATTCAGGGGGCGGTTTCGCTCAAGCTGACCCAGTTTGGCCTGGATTTCTCCTACGATCAGTGCCGCGATAACGTGGAGCGACTGGTGCGCTCGGCGGAGGAGATGGGAAAGTTTGTACGGGTCGATATGGAATCGAGCAAATACACGGCCCGCACGCTCGACCTGGTTCGCGACCTTCACTCCCGGTATTCAAACATCGGTGTGGTGATTCAGTCCTACCTGCGTCGCAGCAAGCAGGACGTGGAAATGCTATGCGACGGCCGCGTGCGCGTGCGCCTGTGCAAGGGCGCCTACCTGGAGCCGGCCGCGGCGGCGTTCCAGCGCAAGCAGGAGGTCGACACAAATTACGTGACACTCATGCGCATCCTGCTTGACCGCGGCGAGTATCCGGCCATCGCCACACACGACGAAAAGATGATCGCGGCCACCAAGTCTTATGCCGATGCGCACCGGCTGGGCCGGGACGCCTTTGAATTTCAGATGCTCTACGGGGTCCGCCGCGACCTGCAACGGCAACTGGTTGCCCAGGGTTACCGCCTTCGACTTTATGTCCCATTCGGCCGTGCCTGGTATCCCTATTACATGCGCCGGCTGGCCGAACGGCCCGCCAACCTCTTTTTTGTGCTGCGCCACCTGCTTCGGGACTAAAGGCACTTGCCTTTCTACTGTGCGCTTTGGAAACTAAATAGGGGTGAGCAGAGTCTAACGGATATGCGCTACTGGTCCTACCTGGCCGCCAAGATAGTAGCTGCTACTGCCGTATTTGTCGGCATGGGAGAAATCCTCAACCGGCTATGGCCATCTGAGCAGGGAGTGATTCGCGACTCCCTTGGCCATACCCACTACACTTACGTCCTGCCGCGTTTCGGGTGGGACCTGGGATACACGCTCTCGGTCTTCGTCCTGTTTCTGCTTTGGACCCTCAGCCTGCGCTGGGCCTGGAGCGACCAGCGCCATCGCTGCCGCGTCTGCCTGCGGCGGCTGCGCATGCCGGTGGAAACCGGATCGTGGCACCGGCCGCTGCTGTTCGGCCGCCCCCGCATCGAATACATCTGTCCCTATGGCCACGGGACCCTCAAGGAAGCTGAGTTGCAGATCTCCGGCGCCGAAGACCCAGAGTGGACACCTCATTCCGGTGATATCTGGGAAGATCTCTACGCTTCCAGCAAGGAATCCGGCGACCGCTCGTGAACCGTTTGCCTCGGTGGCGCGCCGCACTGGGTATTTTGATCCTGGCCGGCCTGGCTTTCTTCCTCATCCGGTTTGCACCGGTCTATTTTCGGAATCTGGAACTGCAGAGTTTTGTATCCGGCATCACGCATTCCGGGGATAGCCAGACCAAATCGGACGACCTGCTGCGGACTTGGGTGCTGAACAAGGCCAGGGAACTCAATTTGCCGGTTGAGCAGGATGATATCCGCATTCTCCGTGCTCCGGACGCCTTTCGGATCGATGTCCGCTATTTTGTGAGGGTTGACCTGCCCGGCTACACGGTGAACCTCCACTTCTATCCCGGAGCGGGCAGCCGCTAGCCCGGGAAACGGGGCAGCCGGTTCCGGTCCTGCCCCATAACGTTCGGAAGTTCAAACCAAGATTAGCTGGTCGGGTGTTCACGCTGTTCCCAGCGCTCCCGCATCCGGTGTTCGATCTGCTGGGCCTTAACCTTCTGTTCCGGCGTCAGGATCGTATAGAATTTCGCCCTCGCATCGGCCCGCATCTCCATGAGTTGCCCGAGCAGGGTAGCCTGTTTAGCGGTCAGCGAATGGATATCGCGGGTGTTGTTGGCCTGAATGGCGGTCTCCAGCGCATCGCGGTTTCGCCGCATCTCCTCCCGGATCGGCTTGGCGTTGTCGCGCATCCTTCCGAAGATGTCCTTCGCCTGTTGCTGCTGGGCCGGCGTCAGGTTGAGCTCGCGGCTCATCCGCTCTTCGAATTGTTCGCGCCGTTGCTGCCGTGTCATCTGCTGGCGCTGCCCAGCTGGGGCTTGCGGATTTCCGGTAGCGGGTGCTTGCGCGAAAGCCATGCCCGCGGTCAAAGCCGCGGCCGCTCCCCAGCGCATCCAGTTCATTCGTTTCATAGGTTGGGTTACCTCCCAATTCCGAATTTAGAAGGTGCGCGTAAACTTCCTTTGTATGTGAAGTAAATGTCCGTAAAACTTACGTTTACAAACGCTTACGCCCGTTTCGCCCCAGCCCGTGGTAAATATTAGGCGTGCACATCCTGCTGGTGGACGACGATGCCGAGCTCTGCTCACTTCTGAGCCAGTTTCTGACCCGGGAAGGCTTCGCCGTGGAATACGAAAACGAAGGCAATCGCGGCCTGGAGAAGGCCGGACAGCCGGGGATCGACCTGGTGGTGCTGGATGTCATGCTGCCTGGAATCGACGGTTTTGAGATCTTGCGCCGTCTGCGCCAGCACAGTAAAGTGCCTGTAATCATGCTCACAGCCCGCGGCGAAGACGTGGACCGAATTGTCGGCCTGGAACTGGGCGCTGACGATTACCTTCCGAAACCGTTCAATCCGCGTGAGCTGGCCGCGCGTATTCGCGCCATCCTCCGCCGTTACGAGACTCGGTCCGCGCCCGCCGGCTCGCCGCGGCTGGAAGTGAATGGCGTGTCGCTCGACCCCGGCAGCCGCGAGGTTTTCGCTGACGGCCACCTCATCGATCTGACTACTTTTGAATTCGACATCCTGGAAATGCTCATGCGCAATGCCGGCCGTGTCCTTTCCCGCGATGCTCTGATGGAAAATTTCTATAACCGGAAGGCAACTCCCTTCGATCGTTCGATCGACATGCACATCAGCCACCTGCGGAAAAAGCTGGAGCAGGGCGACGCTCTTATCAAAACCATTCGCGGCGTGGGCTACCAGTTCTGCCGCACGCCGGAAGACGCCCGGGCCGAATGAGGACGCTATTTGCCAAGATTCTGCTGTGGTTCTGGTGCTCGGTCGCCATAACGGTGATCGGGTCGGCGTTCCTGTCCGCGCTCACCATGAATCGCAACTATTCGAGCCGCGAAGCGCCCATCGCGCGCCTGGTGACCTTCCAACTGGAAGAGGCGCGGGTGGCGTATGAGACAGGCGGGCGGCCGGCGCTTGAGGCGTTCCTCGAAAACGTGCAGAAAATCTACGGCGCGCGCGGCATTCTGGCAGACGAGAAGGGCCGCGACGTCCTCACCGGTCAGGATCTCTCTGCCTTGGTGCGCCGTGCCAGCCGCCGCCCGCAATTCGAGTTTTTCCGCAGCGGCTCGGACACCCTGGCCCGTGCCGCCGATGACGGCCGCTACTGGTTCTTTTATGTCATTCCGCGGCAGCCCGTAGGCTCCTGGTTCTTGACGCCGGATCATTTATTTATGATGGGCACCGCTGTCCTGCTCTGCTATTGGTTCGCCCTGCACCTCACCAGTCCAGTGCGGGCTCTGCAGCGGGCTGTCGAGCGGTTTGGCCACGGCGACCTCTCGGCGCGTGTCAATTCCACGCGTCGCGACGAGCTCGGCCAGCTCGCTCGCACTTTCGACCGCATGGCCGGACGCATCGAAACGCTGCTCGCTGCCGAGCGCCGACTGCTGCTCGATATCTCGCACGAGCTTCGGTCGCCGCTGGCGCGCCTCGGCGTAGCGGTCGAGCTGGCCCGTTCCGGCGAGGATAAAGAACCGGCGCTCAACCGCATCCAGAAGGAGTCCGACCGCCTCAACGCGCTGGTTGGTGAGCTTCTTCAAGTGACGCGCGCCGAGGGTGACCCGACTTCACTTCGCCGCAATTCCGTCCGTCTGGACGAACTGCTGCAACAACTGGTGGACGACGCTAACATCGAAGCCCAGGCCCATGGCTGTTCGCTCGCCTATGACCGGCGCACTCCGGTGGTGGTGGAAGGCGACCCCGAGCTGCTTCGCCGTGCGGTGGAAAACGTGATTCGCAATGCGATTCGCTTTTCGCCACGGCAATCGGAGGTCGAGGTTTCGCTCGCGCGCCGGAACGGCAGCGTGCTGGTGGACGTCCGCGACCACGGTCCCGGCGTCCCCGCCGACGCCCTTCCTCACATTTTCGATGCCTTCTACCGTGTAGAACCCGACCGCGGCCGTGCGGGCGGCGGCGGCATCGGCTTGGGCCTCTCCATCGCCCGCCGCGCCATCGAGCTGCACAAGGGCAGCATCCGCGCTCGCAACGCCGATCCGGGCCTGGAAGTCGAGTTAGAGCTGCCAGTGGCCGAGGTGAAGGCGTGAGAGTGTTTTATTGGCCGCGGATAAACGCAGATGAACGCGGATAAGCTCAAATTCGCGGTCTTATCCGTGTTCATCTGCGTTTATCCGCGGCCCAAATGCAGTTACCAATAAGCGCGCCTCCCGGCTCGACCTGGACGCGTCCGGTCAAGGACTCTTTCGAAGATGCTCGTTGATTAAGCCGGCCAAAGAGATAAGGCCCACTGAAATAGCAAAGACCCAGTGCAACAGAAAGTGCTCCCACGCCGTGGTATACAAAGGTGTGCCATGCATATTCTCGATGTGTACCCGCCCAGCAGCAGGATCCGGACGGTGATAGACTGGGTTCGCACAGTATACGTACCACATCGACCAACTGCAAAGTCCGCCGACAAAGCCGGTCCAGCCCAAGCCCGTTATCAGCCGTTTATATAGCACTTCCGATTTCCAATCTGACTGCCAGCCTAACCGTAACTTAAAGCAGGATCCGGCGCAAATGAGGCTAGGTGTCGGGTCGCTGCCGCCGCCCTCCCTTCTCAGCCTTGACAAATCCGGCGCCTCGTGCTTCCATCAGGCCAACAGGGCCGCCCCGGGTCGTGCAGCCTGCCGGCCAAGCGGGCGCTTGAGGAGTTTGCCATGGAACGACGCGAATTCTTGAAGTCTGCCACGCAAGGTGTGGCAGCCTGGACGGCGCTCTCGGCCAGTCGGGTCATGGGCGCCAATGACCGCGTTCACATCGGTCTGATCGGGTGCGGCGGGCGCGGAACGTTTGATTGCCGCCTCATGCGCGGCACGCCCGAGGACATTCAGGCCGTCGCGCCTGAGAACTATCATGACGGCAACCTCGACCCGCGGCTGAAGGAACCGCGCAACGTGGACGTATCGGCGCTTTGCGACGTCTACGGGTCGCGCGTGGATGCGGCCAAGCGCTGGGCGCCGCAGGCCAAAACATACAGCGATTTCCGCAAGCTGCTCGCCGACAAGGATATCGACGCGGTCATCGTGGCCACGCCCGATCCCTGGCACGCCTCCATCATGATTATGGCCTGCGAAGCGGGCAAGGACGTCTACGTGGAAAAGCCGGTGATGTACCGCGTCGGCGAAGCGCACGGGATGGTCAATGCCGTGCGCCGCACGAAGCGCATCGTGCAGGTGGGCACGCAGCACCGCTCCGCCGATCACATCGCCGAAGCCTCGCGCATCATCCAGTCCGGCAAAATCGGCGAGGTCCACTTTGTGCGCATCTGGAATTACATGGGTACCGCTTGGGGCAACCGCCCCGTGCCGGACTCCGATCCGCCGTCTGATCTCGATTGGGATTTCTGGCTGGGGCCGTCGCCCAAGGTGCCGTTCAACCGAAGCCGTCTGAATTACCGCTCGTTCATGGACTACACCAACGGCATCATCAGCGATTACGGCAACCACCGCTTCGACTCCCTGCACCAGATCATGGGTGCGGATACGCCGAAGACGGTCTATTCCACGGCGACGCGGTTCAACAAAACGCTGGCGGGCGATATCTACGATTTCCAGACCGCGGTTTACGAATACCCCAACTTCATCCTCAATTACGAGGCCTGCAACTACAACGGCCACGGCCTGGGCGGACGGACGGCGGGTATGCGCTATTACGGCATGCTGGGGCCGGAGGACCGGCCGCACGGCATGGCGTTCTACGGCACCGAGGCCAGCCTGTTCGTGGATCGTATCGGCATGGAATTGTATTCCGAGCCGAAACCGCCCGAGGGCGGAGGGCGCTTCCGTCGCGGCGGGTTCACCTGGCAGGCGCGCATGGAGAAAATTGCCAAGAACGAGGATGAGCCCACACCGCTCCACACCAAGAACTTCGTGGATTGCGTCCGCTCGCGCGAGGAGCCGTTTGCCAATATCGAGGTGGGCGTGCGCGCCACCGCCGTCGCCTGCATGGGCAACGTCGCCTATTGGACGGGCCGCAAGCTGAAATGGGATGGCGAAGCCTTCAATTTCGGAAGCGACAAAGAGGCCAACATCCACGCTTTCCGCACGTACCGCAAACCGTGGGATCTGGTGAAGTTCGGATAAGGATTTAGCCACAGATGCACACAGATGCACACAGATGCACACGGGTTAGAAGTTAAGGCTTTCTCCGTGTCCATCCGCAGCCCAAAATTGAATCTTTCAACCTAATACGATGACCTCAAGATTCGCTCGCTTTCAGCAGGACCGCTCCTTTCAGTCGCGGCTCGGATCGGAGCCGCGACTGAAAGGAGCGGTCCTGTCGATCACGGACGAAATTCCGAGGTCAAGAACCTAGCGCCCCATGTCACCCACGGCCATCACTCCCGACTTCGAAGCCGCCACTTACCGCAAGGTCACGCGGCGGCTCATGCCTTATCTTTTCCTCTGCTACATCCTTGCTTATCTCGGGCGCGTGAACGTCAGCTTCGCCAAGCTGCAGATGCAGCAGGATCTCGGCATGAGCGACTCGGTCTATGGCCTCGGCGCCGGCATCTTTTTTATCGGCTACTTCCTCTTCGAGGTGCCGAGCAACCTCATTCTGGCCCGGCTGGGCGCGCGCTACTGGATCGGGCCGATCATGATGATCTGGGGCGTAGTCTCGTCGTGCACCATGTTCGCACACAGCGCCGCCACCTTTTATCTGCTGCGCTTCCTGCTCGGAGTGGTGGAATCAGGCTTCTTTCCAGGCGTCATTCTCTATCTCACGTTCTGGTACACCAGCCGGTACCGCGCCCGCATGGTCGCCGTGTTCATGGCCGCCGCGCCGGTTTCCGGTGTGATCGCCGGCCCGTTCTCCGGCTGGATTCTGGACGCCATGCGTGGCACGGCCCATCTTGCAGGTTGGCAATGGATGTTGCTGCTCGAAGGTTTCCCCGCGATCGCCATCGGCTTCTTCACCTTGCTCTTCCTCACCGATAATCCCGCCAAGGCCCATTGGCTGACCGAAGAAGAGAAGGCCATTCTGTTGAAGCGGCTCGCGGAAGAGGAGGAAAGTAAGAAGCGCGCCGGAGGCGGCCGCCATTTCGGCGATGCCTTCCGTAGCGGCTCGGTCTGGCTGCTCGCGCTGGTCTATTTCGGCCTGTGTTCCGCCAATTACGGTATTTCCTTCTGGCTGCCGCAGATTATCAAGGACGGCATCGCGAACGATCCGCTGACCATCGGTTGGATCACCGCCATTCCCTGGACCGCTTCCGCCATTGCCATGATCGCCTGGGGCCGGCATTCGGATTCCACCGGCGAGCGCCGCTGGCATTTTGCGCTTTCCATGTTCCTGGTGGCGGCTGGTTTCGCCGGCAGCACCCTACCTGGATTGCCGGGCAGTCTGCGGCTGGCAGCGCTATCGTTCGCCTGCATCGGCATTATGGCGGCTTTCGGTGTCTTCTGGGCCTTGCCCACCGCCCTGCTTTCCGGCGCCGCCGCGGCCGCCGGCATCGCCTGGATCAACTCCGTTGGTAATCTCGGCGGTTACGCGGCACCGTATATCCTCGGTATGATCCGTGACTGGCGCCACAGCATGACGCCCGGTTTGATCGCGCTGGCTGCCGTGGCGCTCCTTGCTGGCGTGGTCGCCTTGCGCTTGAGGCGGGAACACACCATATGACCCCGCCCAAAATCGGTTTCGTCACCTGCATCCATCCCCTTTACGATCTGCCGGCGGTCGCCAGCTGGCGGGAGGAAGCCGTGGTGGCGTTGCGTCGCTCCGGCTGCGAGGTGATCGTCAGCCCCACTCCGCGCACCGCCGAGGATGCGGAGCGGGTGGCGGCCGATTTGAAGGCGCGCGAAGCCGATCTCGCCGTCCTTTATTTCTGCTCCTGGGTTTCCGAACAGGTCACGCAGGCGCTGGCGCGCGCCATGGGACCGATGCCGTTACTGCTGTGGGCGCTGCCGTATCTCGATCGCGATATCCCCATGCCCTCGCCCATGAGCGGCATCACGGCGTCCGGTTCCAACATCCGCCGCATGGGAAAGCCCTTCGCCTACGTGGTGGGCGGCGTCAACGATGCCACGGTCCGGCAGGTGGCGCGGGCAGCACAGGCCGCCTCCGCCGTCACGGCCTTGCGGCATGCGCGCCTGGGCGTCGTGGGCGAAACTTGTCCTGGCATGGTGGATGTGGAGACCGATGAAGCGGCGCTCGAGAAGGCGCTGGGCGTCCGCATCGTCCATTTCGATCTCGATCCTCTGATCTCTGCGGCCCACGCCGCTCCGCAGGCCGAAGCTGCCATCGGCGCCCGGCGTCTGCTGGCGACGATCGGCGGCACGCGGGAAATCGGCGAGCCGGAACTCACGGATAATCTTCGCCTCTGGGTGGCGATCCGCGACCTGGTGGAATCCAATCGGCTGGACGCGTACTGCGTCCGCTGCTGGCCCGAGTTGCGCAACCAGCTCGGCCTCACCGCCTGTGCGTCTCATTCGTTGATGGCGCTGGACGGCATTCCCAATACCTGCGAAATAGACGTGACCGCGCTTATCACCACTTGGCTGCTAGCCCGGCTCGCGGATGCGCCTGCCTTCAATTTCGATCTCACCGCCTGTCTGGCCGAGGAGGACGCGCTGCAGTTCGCTCATTGCGGCGCGGCGGCGCCGTCCCTGGCCGCTTCGCCCGCAGAGATCGGGTTGAAGAGGCACATGCGCACCGGAACCGGCGCCACCGTCGAGTTCCCGTTCCCGAAGGGCCGCGTCACGCTGGCCAAGCTGCTAAGGCCGTCGGTCGAGGGACCGACTCGTCTTTTCCTCGCACCAGGCGAAGTGATCGCCTCCGGCGAGGTGCGCGGCAGCGTGGCCACCGTCCGCCCGGAGCCGTCTACGGCGCGATTCCTTTCCGCCATGATGGAGTACGCCGTCGAGCACCACCTCGCGCTGGTCTATGGCGACTGGCAGCGGGAGCTTCAGCTTTTCGGGGAATTTACCGGCATCCAGATTTTGACGCCCGCCACCTGCCGCGCGGCTTGTTAGGACAACAGATGCACACAGATGAACACAGACGGACGCGAAGAAATTACTTGAATTTTATCCAGTTTCGAAATTACCGCTTTCGTAGGAGAACAACATGATCTCTCGTCGCGACATCCTGGTCCTGGCCGGCTCGGCACCCGCCTGGCTGGCTTCAAGTGCAACTGCCGCTCCGGCGACGGGCAACGCGCCGCGCCTTGGCGGAGCGCCCACCGCGTTCGCGCTGCGTATGCGGGCAGCCCGCGCCGGCGGCCAGCGCTTCGACATTGTGGAGCACTGCCACAATCTCGGCTTGGGAGGCGTGCAGACCAATCCTCCCTCGACCGACCCGGAGGCGATCCGGGCGTTCCGCTCCCGCCTCGACGGCTACGGCATGCATCTGATTTGCGACCCCAGGCTTCCCAAGGAGCGCAGCGATCTGGATGCCTTCGAAACCCAGGTCAAAGCATTCAAGGAAGCCGGGGCGGTGGCTCTGCACGCCTCGATCACCGGGCGCCGATACGAGGATTTCGACGCCGTCGCGCCGTGGAAGAAGATGTTCGACGGCATCCAGGCCTCGGTCGCGCTGGCCGAGCCGGTGCTCCGCAAGTACAAGATGCGTCTCGGGATGGAGAACCACAAGGGCTACCGCGCGGTGGAGCAGGCTGCGTGGCTGCGCCGCCTCGGCAGCGAATACGTCGGGGTCTGCTTCGATTTCGGCAACAACATCTCGCTTTGCGAAGATCCCATGGACACCATGCGGACGCTCATGCCTCATATCTTCTTCTCCCACATCAAGGATATGGCGGTGGAAGACTACGAGGATGGCTTCCTGCTTTCCGAAGTGATTATGGGCGAAGGCATGCTGGACTTGAAGGGCATGGTGGCGGCGCTTCGGCAGAAGGATCCGAACTTCATATTCGAGCTGGAGATGATCACGCGCGACCCGCTGAAGATTCCCGTTTACACTCCGAAATACTGGGCCACGTTCGACGACAGCCTCAGCCCGCTGCCTGGCCGCGACCTGGCCAAGACGCTGGCGATGGTGCGCAAGAACAAGCCCAAGTCGCCGCTGCCACACATCTCCGGCCTGAACGCCGATGCGCAAGTCAAGCTTGAAGACGAATGCAACCGGAAGTGCATCGACTGGGCACGGAAGAATCTGGATCTTTGACAGCGGTTGGCAGGCGAAGCCGCACGCCCGCCTTGTAAGTCCGGTTGACACCATCGGTGCCGGGCGATATATTCCGGTCTGAACGACGCCGTTCGCTCATGTCCGTCGGAGCAAGGTGCCGCGCGACGGCCGGCTTGACCCGTGGACCCGACCCGAGAGGGGAGAATTCCTCTGTACCGCCGGGGTCGAATGCCATCGGCCGCCCCCGGTTTCGCAGGGAGGCACATGACGGCATTGCGGAAACTCAAACTCCAGCGGAATCTTCAGCCACTCCCCGGCCGCCGCTGCCCGCTTCCGCCGTCGACCAATATCACAGGAGCATCCCATGCCTGAGCAACCTGAGAAAACGGGAGCAACCCGCCGGACCTTCTTGGGCGCGGTCGCGCTGTCCGCCGCCTCTTACAACCGCGTACTCGGAGCCAATGATCGCATTGGCGTCGGCTTCATCGGCTTCGGGCTGATCGGCAAGCAGCACGTCACCGATTTCAAAAAATTCCAGGACGTCAACTTAGTCGGCTTGTGCGAAACCTATAAGCCCCGCCTGGAAGAAGGACTAAAGTACATGGGTAACCCGAACGCGAAGGGTTACTCCGATTTCCGGCGCATGTACGAGAACAAGGACATCGATGGAGTGGTGGTGGCGACGCCCGATCACTGGCATGCACTGCTCACCATCATGGCCTGCGCTGCCGGCAAGGACGTCTACGTCGAAAAGCCGTTGAATGTTTGCATCGACGAAGGCAAGTGGATGGTGCAGGCAGCGCGTGCCCACAAGCGCATCGTTGTGGTGGGCTCGCAGCGCCGCCACGGCAGCGGCGTGGCCGAGGCGAAGAAAGTGGTGGAAAGCGGTGTCTTGGGCAAGATTCACTCGATCCGCATTGCTTCCTACAGGAATGTCTATCCCGGCTTCGGGCGGACGCCAGTTTCCGATCCGCCGCCGTATTTCGATTACGATATGTGGCTCGGCCCGGCGCCCAAGAGGCCTTACACCGCGCACCGCGGCATTTACCACTTCCGCTGGTTCTGGGATTACTCCGGCGGGCAGATGACAAACCTGGGCGCGCACACAATTGACCAGGTGCTATGGCTGATGAACGTGAAAGGCCCGACCTCCGTGATGTCCAACGGCGGCCGCTACGCGCTCGATGACGACGGCGAAACCCCAGACCTCCAAGACGCCATCTGGACCTTCCCCGGCTTCACCATGAATTATGCCATCCGCGAGGCCAACGCCATGCGCGGCGACGCGGCGGCTCGCGGCCAAGTATATCTCGGAACCAAGGGTAGCATGGTCCTGAGCGGCACATACGAAGTGATACCGGAAATGAAGATCGACCCGGTGAACGACATCCCACGATTCACGGGACAGCCCATTGGCGGTCCGGTCTATACCGACGTGAAGCCCACCCCGTGGATCCAGCCATCCAAGGGCGGAGTTGCCTCGGATCCGCGCTACGGCACGGGCGGCGAGGACACGATGGCGATGAACGAGCGCGACTGGCTGGACTGCATGCGGAGCCGAAAGCGCCCGTTGTGCGAAGTGGAAGACGGACACCGCGTGGCCATCGCCAGCCATCTGGCCAACATGTCGCTGCGCCTTGGCCGCGCGATCCGCTGGGATCCGGACAAGGAACAGGTAATCGGCGATCGCGAGGCCGCCGCCATGTGCGTCCGCCCCTACCGGGCTCCGTGGGACGGTGTGTTGAAGAGCCTTGTCAAGGTGTAGAGATAGGGAAATGCCAGCCGAGGGGCGCCGGGATGAATTCACCCCCGAGGCGCCCCGGGCGCTCCACCGAGCCGTGAGATTGCGCCATCTTCGGGAATTTAGCCGCTCCCGAAACTTCGGTGTCCCGGCGGTGAAATAATAAGAATTCCGGAGTCGATCCATGTCGAACCAAACGTATCTCAGTTGGGTTCTGAAGAATACCCCCACCAAATGGTGGCACGATTCGGCCGAAGCTGCCGAACTGGACCTCGGATTGGAGCGCGGCGCCGTCGGCGTCACCACCAACCCGTTTCTTTCCAACCTGGCACTGGTGACTGACCGGGCCATGTGGGCGAACGACATCAATGCCGTGCTGGCGCGACAACTTGCGCCAGAGCAAAAAGCGGAAGCGTTGATGCGCATTCCTGTGACCAAAGCGGCCGCGAAATTTCTGCCCATCTTTGAGGCGACCGGTGCGCGCGACGGCTACGTGTGCGCGCAGGTGAACCCGCTGCGGGCCGGCGATCGCGATTGCATGCTGCCCATGGCACGCCGTTTCCATACCTGGGCTCCGAATATTGCCGTCAAACTACCTGCCACCTCCGCTGGCCTGGACGTGCTGGAAGATTGCGTCGCGGAAGGTATCACGTGCACCGCCACCGTCAGCTTCACCGTGCCGCAGGCCGTCGCCATCGGCGAGCGCCACAAGGCCGGCATCGCGCGCGCCCGCGCCAAGGGCATCCAGCCGGGTAAGTGCTTTGCCGTGATTATGATCGGCCGGCTGGACGATTACCTCCGCGAGGTTGCGCACGATACGGCGGCCGCGGTCAGCGAGCAGGATATCTGCCAGTCCGGCCTGGCCGCTACCAAGCGCGCCTATGCCATCTATCGCGAACGCGGCTATGAGGCGGTGCTACTGGTGGCCGCCCTGCGCGGCGACTATCATCTCACGGAGCTCGCCGGGGCGGACCTCATTATGTCCATCGCGCCCGGCTGGCAAAAGCCTTTCGTTACCAAGGACTATCCGCGCGAGTCGCGTATCGCCTGCCCGATTCCGGCCGACGTCATCGAGCGCCTCGAAAAAATACCCGAATTCGTCCGCGCCTATGAACCCGACGGTATGACGCCCTCCGAGTTCATGGGCTTCGGCGCCACGCAACGGACCCTCGGCCAATTCGCTGAGGTAGGCTGGAAACTAATGGAGAGTTTTCGGTAAATGGCCACTCCCGTAGAAGTGCCGAAGGTCGGCAACACGGTGGAAGAATGCCTCGTGGGCCGGTGGCTGAAGCAGAAGGGCGATTCGGTCAGCGCCGGAGACGTAATTGCGGAAATCGAAACCGATAAAACGACGGTAGAGATTACGGCGCCTGTGAGCGGTACCATTCTGGAAACCGATTTTGCCGAAGGCGCCATCGCGCCCGTTTTTAAGCGCCTCTGCGTGATCGGCGACCCGTCCGAAGCGGTAACGGCGGCTGCCGCGAATGTTTCATCCGCTGGACCGGCTCCCGTAGCGCCGGCGTCCTCGCCGGCCATGCCGGCTTTCGAGCCGGCATCCTCGCAGGATTGGCGGACCTTATCCCCGGAACCGGAGCCTGTATCGCAACCTACCGGCAACGGCACCTCGGGCCCCGCGCCCATCTTCAGCCCCCGCGCCCGCCGGTTTGCCAGCGAACACAATTTTCACCCGGTATCCGTAACTGGCTCCGGACCCGGCGGCCGTGTCCTTGTCGCCGACCTGGAAAGACTCTACGCCGCCGCGTCTGCCGTTGCCTCCGTAGGGGCCGGGTATACCCAGCCCGCTCTTGCGCCCGTAGCAGCAGCGCCGGCCGCCCCCGGCCGGATGTCCACCATCCGGGAGCGCATCGCGCGCCGCATGCGCGAATCGCTGGCGACCACCGCCCAATACACCATGCATTCATGGGCGGATGCCTCCGGCCTGCTGGCGGTGCGGGCCAAGGCCAAAGCGTCGCTTTCAGCGGCGCAGATTACCATCAACGACCTGGTGATGTTCGCCGTCGTCAAAGCGCTGGCCGAAATGCCGGCCCTGAATGCCGAGTTCATCGATGGCCGCATCGTTCGTCACGAGGCCATCCACCTCGGTTTCGCCTGCGATACCGACCGCGGCCTCATGGTTCCGGTCATCCGCGATTGCCAGAATCTGAACGTAGCCGAACTGGCCCGCCGCAGCGCTGCTCTGGCCCGGCAGGCCGCCGCCGGCAACATCAGCCCGGACGACCTGAGTGGCGCCACCTTTACGGTCAGCAACCTGGGGAGCCTGGGAATCGAGTCGTTCACCCCGATCCTGAACCCGCCGCAGGTAGCCATCCTCGGCGTGGACGCGATCCAGCCCAGGCTGGCGCGCAGAGAAAATAAAATCGAGATCATCGATTCCATCGGCCTATCGCTTACCTGCGATCATCAGGTAATCGATGGCGCGCCCGGCGCGAGATTTCTGAAGGTTCTAAAGGACCAGATCGAGCGCGTGGAATCAACGTCTCAGATTGGTTCGATCCTCTAGTGCCGAAATCCATCATCGTCGATCCCGCAACGGAATTCGCGAAAGACACCATCCGCTTCTGCGACATTCCCGTTAACGCCTACAAGACCGATCTGTCGCCGTTCTCGGACGCCGATCTCCTGCACATCTGGGAAGATCTGTGCGCCATCCGCGAGTTCGAGACCATTCTGAACGAGATCAAGCTCAAGGGAACCTATAAGGGAATTTCCTATCAGCATGCCGGTCCGGCGCATCTGTCCATCGGGCAGGAAGCGGCGGCGGTAGGAATGGCGTTCGCGCTCACTCCGGACGATCACATCTTCGGCTCCCACCGCAGCCACGGCGAAATTCTGGCCAAGGCTTTCTCCGCTATTCGCCAGATGGAAGACGCGCGCCTCATGGAAATCATGCAGGGCTACCTCGACGGCGCGATCCTGCGTCCGGCGGAGAGGGGATTTGACGGCGCCGTCCCGGAACTGGCGCGGCGCTTTTTCATCTACGGCGCCTTCAGCGAAATCTTCGCCCGTGAACACGGGCTCAACCGCGGCCTGGGCGGCTCCATGCACGCGTTTTTCACGCCGTTCGGGATCTATCCCAACAACGCCATCGTCGGCGGCTCCGGCTCCATCGCTCCCGGCGCGGCGCTGTTCAAGCGCGTGAACCGCAAGGGCGGCATCGTGGTGGCAAATATCGGCGACGCCTCCTTCAGTTGCGGTCCGGTGTGGGAGGGCATCACGTTCTCCGCCATGGACCAATACCGCACCCTGTGGGACAAGTCTCTCGGTGGTGGCCTGCCCATCATTTTCAACTGCATGGACAACCACTACGGCATGGGCGGCCAGCCGCAGGGCGAAACCATGGGCTGCGGTTTCATCGCGCGCATCGGCGCCGGCGTTAACCCGGACCAGATGCACGCCGAGCGCGTCAATGGCTACGATCCGCTGGCCGTGATCGACGCGTTCCGCCGCAAGAAGTGCGTCCTCCAATCCGGCGAAGGCCCGGTACTGCTCGACACGGTCACTTACCGCATCAGCGGCCATTCACCCTCGGACGCCTCCAGCTACCGTTCGCGCGAGGAGATCGAGCGCTGGCAGCGGGCCGATTCCATCGATGCTTTCCGCCGCACTCTAATGGAAGCCGGCGGGCTCGGCGCGGAGCGGCTCGACGCCGCTCGCGAGCAGGTCTGCGCGGCTGTCTTCGAAATGTTCGGCCGCGCGGTCGATCTCAACATCAGCCCCCGTATTCCCGTGGAATCCGAGCTGGTGGGGTCGGTGATGTTTTCCAACCGCAAGGTCGAGAAGTTCGATCACCGCGTGCCTGAGCTTTCCCAGAACCCGGAAGAGAATCCACGCGCGCAGCAGATCCGCGGCAAGGTGCGCGTCGCGGTGGAAAACGGCAAGCCGGTTCCCAAGCTGAAGATGCTGAACATTCGCGACGCCATCTTCGAAGCCCTGCTTCACCGTTTCGCCATCGATCCCACCATGGTGGCGTTCGGCGAAGAGAACCGGGATTGGGGGGGCGCGTTCGGCGTGTATCGAGGCCTTACCGAAGCCCTGCCTTATCACCGACTCTTCAATGCACCTATCTCCGAGGCCGGGATCGTCGGTGCGGCCATCGGCTATGCACTCGAGGGGGGCCGCGTGGTGGCGGAGTTGATGTACGCCGATTTCATGGGCCGCGCCGGCGACGAAATCTTTAACCAGCTCTCGAAGTGGCAGGCGATGTCTGCCGGCCAGTTGCCGATGCCGGTGGTTCTGCGCATCTCCGTCGGCGCCAAGTACGGAGCCCAGCACTCGCAGGACTGGTCCGCGCTCGTTCACCACATCCCGGGCCTCAAGGTGGTCTACCCCGTCACGCCGTACGATGCCAAGGGCATGATGAATGCCGCGCTGGCCGGCAGCGACCCAGTGGTGTTCTTCGAAAGCCAGAAGCTCTACGATACCGGCGAGCTTTTCGTACTGTCGGGCGTCCCCGAAGGCTATTACGAAGTCAGCCTCTCCGAACCCTCCGTTAAGCGCGCCGGCCAGGACCTGACGATCATTTCCTTCGGCCCGGCTCTCTACGGCGCCATCGCTGCGGCGGATGAACTCGCCAAACAGTACGGTCTTTCGGCGGAAGTCATCGATCTCCGCTCCGCCAACCCGCTCGATTACGCTCCGCTCATCGAGTCGGTTCGGAAAACCGGCAAGGTCCTGCTGGTGACCGATGCCGTGGAGCGCGGCTGCGTGATGCAGACGGTGGCCACCGAACTGACCCAGCTTTGCTTCGATTCGCTCGACGCGCCTCCGGTGGTAGTCGGCTCGCGCAACTGGATCACGCCCGCAGCCGAGCTGGAAGCCAGCTTCTTCCCACAGCGCGACTGGCTGCTCGACGCCATACACGAACGCATCCTGCCGCTCAAAGGCCATCAGGCCAAGACCGATCAGTCCCTCCAGGAACTCGCGCGCCGTGCCCGGTTAGGAGTATAGGACAGCGCTTCCGCGCTGTCATGCCGGGCTTCCGCCCGACACGCGGCGGCGCAAGCCCGCCGCTGCGACACCGAAAAGCAAATTCAAGCGCCACGCGGGGTCGCGGTGTGCCGCCCACGGTTGGCAGGCGCATTGGCCCACCGGCCACCCCCTGTCATAAGCTGGAAGAGATATGCCCAGCGGTCGACATCTTCTCCAAATCCCCGGCCCGACCAACATCCCCGACCGGGTCCTGAAAGCCCTCGGCACTCCCATCATCGATCATCGCAGCCCCGACGCCGCGCAACTGGTTCGCGCCTGCCTGGATGGCCTGCAAACCATCTTCCGCACCCAGGACCCGGTCCTTATCTATTCCTCCTCCGGAACCGGCGCATGGGAAGCCGCGCTCGTCAACACGCTCAACCCGGGCGACCGCGTCCTGGCTTGTGAAACCGGGCAGTTTGGCGCGCAATGGGCCACCGTGGCCAAGAATATCGGACTGCGCGCCGAACTCATCCCCGGCGACTGGCGCCATGGCGCGAATCCAGCGGCCATCGCCGAGCGCCTCTCGGCTGACCGCGAGCACGAAATCCGTGCGGTGCTGGTCCTCCACAACGAAACGTCCACCGGCATCACGAGCGATATTCCCGCCGTACGCGGGGCCATGGATAGCGCCCACCATCCCGCGCTCCTCATGGTGGACAACATCTCCTCGCTGGCTTCTATCGATTACCGGCATACCGAATGGGGTGTGGACGTCTCCGTGGGCGCTTCGCAAAAGGGGCTGATGCTTCCACCCGGCCTGGGTATCAACGCCGTAAGCCCGAAGGCCCTGGAAGCTGCCCGCTCCTCCCGCTTCCCCAAGAATTACTGGCGCTGGCAGGAAATCCTGGAATGGAACACCAAGGGCTTTTTTCCCTACACGCCAGCTACCGCAATGCTCTATGGTCTGAGGGAATCGCTGGCCATGCTGCGGGAAGAGGGCCTGGAAAATGTGCTGGCTCGCCACGCCCGCCTGGCCGAAGCCACCCGCCGCGCCGTTTGCGCGTGGGGGCTGGAGTTTCAAGCCGAAAATCCGGCCGAGCGCAGCAATTCCATCACCGCCATCCGCATGCCGGAGGGCCACAGCGAGGCCGGCTTCCGCGCCCTGGTGCGCGAGCGGTTTAACCTGTCGTTGGGCGCCGGACTGGGAAAGGTAGCGGGCAAGCTCTTCCGCATCGGCCACATGGGCGATTTCAACGATCTCATGCTTGCCGGAGCCCTTTCGGGCGTGGAAATGGGGATGACGCTGGCTGACATTCCGCACCGCAAAGGCGGCGTCGATGCCGCGCTTGAATACCTCACGGAATCACCGGCCATCGCCGCCAACGGGTAGAACCCGCGGAAGCCCAAACGCCAGACTCCGTTCGTGATGCCTTTTCGAAAGATTTTCCCCAGGAAACGCATCGAAAAATACGTATCCCTGATTCCGGAATCGGAAGAAAATTCGAAGAGCGGCTCATTTTGACCGTTCTGACCGCCCAAGGCTTCCAGCCAGTCCTGGCCGCGGGCTATGGGAAGCAGGATTTTTGTTCTGTTATCAAGGTTTTAGGGG